>JAOUIA010000101.1 GCA_029884335.1 Betaproteobacteria bacterium | reverse complement strand
CTTCGTCCTCGACGCCGAGTGCGAGCTCGGCGACGAGACCCGCGTCGGCCTCGACTACAAGGAGCTGCCGCGCGACGTCGGCCCCGGGGCGGTGCTGCTGCTCGACGACGGGCTGATCCGACTCGACGTGGTGCGCGTCGAGGGCCCGCGCATCCACACCCGCGTCGCGCTGGGCGGCGCGCTGTCGAACAACAAGGGCATCAACCGCCTGGGCGGCGGCCTGACCGCGCCGGCGCTCACGGCGAAGGACATGGACGACATCAGGACGGCCGTCGAGATCGGCGCCGACTACCTCGCCGTGTCGTTCCCGAAGAGCCGCGAGGACATGGTCATGGCGCGCCAGCTGCTGCGCGCCGCGGGCGGTCACGCGCAGCTGATCGCGAAGATCGAGCGCGCCGAGGCGATCGCCGCGCTGCCCGAGATCATCGCCGCGTCCGACGGCATCATGGTGGCGCGCGGCGACCTCGCGGTCGAGGTCGGCAACGCCACGGTGCCGGGCCTGCAGAAGCGGATGATCCGGCTCGCGCGCGAGCAGAACAAGCTCACGATCACGGCCACCCAGATGATGGAGTCGATGATCGTCAACCCGGTGCCCACGCGCGCCGAGGTCTCCGACGTCGCCAACGCCGTGCTCGACGGCACCGACGCCGTGATGCTCTCGGCCGAGACCGCCACCGGCAAGTACCCGGTCGAGACCGTGGCGACGATGGCGCAGATCTGCGTCGAGGCGGAGAAGTCCGACGTCGTCGCGCTCGACCGCGACTTCCTCGACCGCACGTTCACGCGCATCGACCAGTCGATCGCGATGGCCACGCTGTTCACCGCGTTCCACCTGAACGCGAAGGCGATCGTCTCGCTGACGCAGTCGGGCTCGACGGCGCTGTGGATGTCGCGGCTCAACCCGGGCTGCCCGATCTACGCGCTCACGCCCGAAGTCGCCTCGCTGCGCAAGATGGCGCTCTACCGCAACGTGCGGCCGCTCTACCTCGAGCAGCACGGCGACCGCGACGCCGTGCTCAAGAGCGCCGAGGACCTGCTGGTCGCCGCCGGCAAGGTGTCCGCCGGCGACATGATCGTGCTCACCGTCGGCGAGCCGCTCGGCAAGTCGGGCGGCACCAACACGATGAAATTGGTCAGGGTCGGCGACGATCGACCCTGACCAATTCGGCGAGCGCTAACCTGCCAAGCGCAGCGTCGGCAGGTCAAGGTCGCGCAAGCGACCGGCGATCGCTCAGCTTGTCAGGGTGGGCGAAAGCCGTCCCTGAGCGATTCGGCGATCGCTGACCTGCGCAGGCATCGCCGAAGCGGGTCGAGGTTGCGCGAGCAACCGGCGATTGCTCGGCTCGTCAGGGTCGGCGACGACCGGCTCCGGCGGGTTCAGCGGCGGCCTGCTTGCCGCACACGGCGAAGGCAGGTTGCGGCCGGCCGATCAACCGGGGGCCGTCCAGCGGGTCAGGGTCGCCGGGCGCCCACGACCGCGCGCGCTCACTTCGCCGCTCTCGCCTTCATCTCGGCCTCGAGCTTCGCCCAGTCGCGCGGCCCGTCGACGAAGCGCCGTCGCAGCATGTCCAGAGAGTAGGCGTTGCCCCACTCGAAGTGCTTGTAGACGCCGTCGTTCGCCGGACCGCTGCCCACCCCCGGCGTGACCAGCGTGACCGCGGTCGCGTCCGCGCCGCGCGGCTCGAGGAACATGACCGTGTGCAGCGACTGGAACGAGGCGACGTCGAACGGCGCCTTCGTCGGCGCCTGCACGTTGCGGATGGCCAGCATGCGCTGCGGGACCATTGCCACGATCTGGTTGCGGATGTTCTCGCGGTCGCCGATCCTGGCGGCGAAGTCGTAGCTCGCCTCGATCGCCCCGCCGAGGCGGAACTCGCCGCCGACCACGGGTGCCGCCCACGTGCGGAACCCCTCGGCCGTGGCCACCGCCTCCCACACCGCCGGGACTCCCGCGGGAACGACCACGCGCAGCTCCAGCGTGCGCGTGCCGTCGGGCTGCGTCGACGACAGGTTCTCCACCGCGGGCGGCATGCGCGGCGCGCCCTGCCCGGCCGCAGTTGCGGCGGCCAGCAGGAGGGACATCGCTGCGGCGAGCCGCAGCCGGTTCCGGATTTCCATCGTCGCGATCTCCCCAGGGGCGCGGCACCCGCGGCTGCGCAGGCAGGATGCCGATTATGCCCCGGCGCGCCCTTGTCCCCAAGTAACCGGCTGGTTACCATGCAGCCATGCCGCGCGACGCCGCCGATCCCGCCTCCGCCCGCAGGGAGCGGCGCCCGAGCGAGGCCGCCCCGGCGCGCGACGCCGAGCGTACGCGCGCCGCGATCCTCGCGGCGGCCGTCGACGAGTTCGCCGCGCACGGGTTGAGCGGCGCCCGGGTCGACCGCATCGCGAAGCGTGCCCGCGCGAACAAGCGCATGCTGTACCACTACTTCGGCGCGAAGGAAGCGCTCTACCTCGCGGCGCTGGAGAGCGCCTACGAGCGCATCCGCGGCGAGGAGCAGAAGCTCGACCTCGACCACCTGCCGCCCGAGCAGGGCGTGCGCGAGCTGGTCGCGTTCACCTGGCGCTACTTCCTCGCCCACCCCGAGTTCATGTCGCTGCTCAACACCGAGAACCTGCACAAGGCGAGGCACTTGCGGCAGTCGCGCAAGATCCGCGCGCTGCACTCGCCGCTCGTCGCGGCGCTGTCTTCGCTGCTCGCGCGCGGCTGCCGCGAAGGCGCGTTCCGCCCCGGCGTGGACCCGGTGCAGCTGTACGTCTCCATCGCCGCGCTCGCCTATTTCTACCTGTCGAACAGCCACACGCTGTCGACGATCTTCGGCCGCGACCTGCGCGCGAAGGCCGCGCTGGCCGAGCGCCTGCGGCACATCACCGAACTCGTCGTCGCTTCGCTGCGCCGTCGCGACACGGAAGCGCCGGCCATTGCGCCGGCATCGCCAGGATTGACCGCACGGTCATGACGTCTGCGCGGATCGCCGCGCGCCACACACCTCACGAGGAGGGAAACAGCATGGACCGCAGCAAACGCAGTCTCGTCGCCGCCGGCATCGTCGCCGGGCTGGCAATTGCCGTCGCCGCGCCTGCCGTCGCGCAGTGGAAGCCCGACAAGCCGGTCACGATCATCGTGCCGTGGGCGGCGGGCGGCTCGACCGACCAGGTCACCCGCGTCACCGCCGCGGAGATCGAGAAAGCGCTCGGCCAGAAGGTCGTCGTCCTGAACCAGCCGGGCGCGTCGGGGTCGATCGGCACCAAGAACGCGCTCGAGGCGCCGAAGGACGGCTACACGTGGACGGCCGGCGCGGCGAAGGACCTCGGCACCTACCGCACGCTCGGCATGCTCGACACGAACGTGAAGGACTGGAACGTCTACATCAACGTCGCGCACATCGCGGTGGTGGGCGTCAACGCCAACGCGCCGTACAAGGACATGAACGAGCTTCTGGCGGCGATGAAGGCGAAGCCGGGAGCGATCGGCGTGGCCACGGCGGGCGTGAACTCCAGCGGCCACTCGGCGATCGAGGCGATCGCGAAGGCCACCGGCATCAAGTACAAGCACGTGACCTACGACGGCGGCAACCCCGCGGTCGTGGCGACCGTGGCCGGCGAGACCGAGGTCACCACGCAGCTCGCCGCCGAGCAGACGGAGATGATGCGCGCCAAGCGCATCCGCCCGCTCGCCGTCGTCGGCGACAAGGCGCTCGAGATCGAGGGCGTGGGCGTCATCCCGCCGCTGTCGCAGTTCCTGCCCGGCTTCAAGGACCCGATCAACTACTTCGGGATCTTCGTGCCGAAGGGCGTGCCGCCGCAGGTGACGCAGACGCTCGATCGCATCTGGGCGAACGACATCGCGAAGTCGGACGCGCTGAAGAAGTACGCGACCTCGCGCGGCGCGCTGTTCGCGCCGATGGCGGGCGACGCGGCGCAGGCCGCCGTGTTCCCTGCGGTGCAGTCCTACGCGTGGACGCAATTCGACGCCGGCAAGGCAAAGGTCTCGCCGGACACGATAGGCATCCCGAAGCCGTAATGCGCTCGCGGAGCTCCCGGCCGGGCGCCGCGCCCGGCCGGGACGCCTCCGGCTCGCTTCCTTCATGCCCAACGTCTCGCCGCGCGCGGACTTCGTGGCCGCGCTCGCGTGGATCGCCTTCGGCCTCGCCATCGTCGGCGGTTCGCTCGCCATGGACCGGCTCGAGCGCTTCGGCGCCAAGGTCTACATGGCGCCCGGGCTGGTGCCAGGCATCCTCGGCGGCCTGATCGCGCTGCTCGGCCTCGTGCTGCTGGCCCGCTCGCTGCGCCACGGTGCGGCCGCATCGCTCGCGCACCCCTGGGGCGTGCAGGCCGGCGGCAGCGCGCCGCTCGTCCGTGCCGGCATCGCGATCGCCCTGACGCTCGCGTACACGCTCGTCCTCGTCGGCCGCGGCTTGCCGTTCTGGCTGGCGACGGGGGCCTTCGTGTTCGTCTTCCTGCTGGTGTTCGACCTGCCGGAGCGCCGCGCGCGCGGACAGGCGATGCGCGGCCTCGCGCTCGCCGCGATCGTCGCCGTGGCCACCTCGGCTGCCGTGACGCTGCTGTTCGAGCGCGTGTTCCTCGTCCGGATGCCCTAGTGTTCCGTACCGGAAGTTCCTTGCCATATCGCAGCGCAGCAACCACGCCGGCTCACGCAAGGACGACGAAAATGGCGCGCTGCGCGACGCCGGTCGCAGCGGGTATCGCGAATACCCGCAAGACCGGCAACACTGCAGCGCGTCATTTCTCGCTCGTCCTTGTGCAAGGAACTTCCGGTACGGGACACCAGGGAACCTCTGCGCAACCTCACGGCGCGCGCAGCCTCGCATGAAGAACTGTCCGCAAGCCGCCACAAGCAGTTCGCTCAGCTCCCCTTCGGGACGTGCTTCCCCGGGCGCTGGCGGTGTTGCGGTCCTTGGGCGTGGGACCTGCCACGCCCTTCGGTCCGCGCCTAGCCGTCGTCCCGGGGAAGCGCGTCGCGCATCCGCGGGTTACGCAGAGCTTCCCTAGCCGAACGCGGCGATGTTCGACGGCCTGCTCGCCTTCGGGCACTCGATCGCGTCGTTCCTGACGCCCGAGTCGCTGTTCTGGGTGGCCCTGTCCACGCTGGTCGGCCTGGTCATCGGCGCGCTGCCCGGCCTCACGGCGACGATGGGGCTGACGCTGATGACGACGATGACGCTCAAGCTCGAGTCCAACCTCGCGCTGCTCATCCTGATCTGCACCTACGTCGGCGCGATCTACGGCGGCTCGCGCTCGGCGATCCTGCTCAACATCCCCGGCACGCCGGCCTCGGCGGCGGCGTGCCTCGACGGCCACCAGCTCGCCCGGAAAGGCCTGGCCGGCCAGGCGATGGGCATCGCCACGTCGGGCTCCGTGCTGGGCACGCTGATCGGCATGCTCTTCCTCGCCTGGTTCACGCCGATCCTCGGCGAGATGGCGCTCAAGTTCGGCGCCTACGAGTTCTTCTGGCTCGCGCTGTTCGGCGTCGTGATCTCGGGCACGCTCACCGGCGACGATCCGCTGAAGGGCTGGATCGCCGGCGTGGCGGGCCTCTTCGTCGCCGGCATCGGGCAGGAGGCGCAGTTCGCCTACGAGCGCTTCACGTTCGGCAACCGCGACCTCGCCGGCGGCTTCGGGCTCGTTCCCGCGCTGGTCGGCGCCTTCGGGCTGGCCGAGCTGCTCGTCTCGATCAAGGACCGCCAGGCTCCCGTCGCGATCAACCCGTTCGACTCGGTGATCCCGAGGCTCGCCGACATCCTCTCGCACTGGAAGACCATCGTGCGCTCGGGTTGCATCGGCACGTTCGTGGGCATCATCCCCGGCGTGGGCGAGGACGTGGCGGCGTGGTCGTCGTACGCCGCCGCGAAGCGCGCCAGCAGGGAGCCGGAGAAGTTCGGCCAGGGCTCGATCGATGGGCTGATGGCGGCCGAGACCGGCGACAACGCCGCGGTTCCCGGCGCAGTGATTCCCGTGCTCACGCTCGCGATTCCCGGCTCCGCGCCCGCCGCCGTGCTTCTGGCCGCGATGCTGATCCACGGCGTGCGGCCCGGACCGCTGATCATGGTGGAGGCGCCGCAGTTCGTCTACGACGTCGTGGCGATGATGATGTTCGCCACGCTCGGCATCCTGTTCTACGGCCTCACGCTGACGCGCTTCATGATCCGCGTGCTCCAGGTGCCCAAGACGATCATCGTGCCGATCATCCTCGTCCTGTGCACGATCGGCACGTTCGCGCTCGCCGGCCGGCTGTTCGACGTCTACGTGATGGTCGGCTTCGGGCTGCTCGGCTTCGTGCTGCGGCAGTTCAACTACCCGATGGCGCCGCTGGTCCTCGGCATCGTGCTGGGCGACCTCCTGGAGAAGAACCTGCGGCGCGGGCTCGTCCTCTCCGAAGGCGACCTGACGCCGTTCGTGACGCGGCCCATCTCGGCGGTGCTGTGTGCCGTGATCGTGCTGGTCGTGCTGTTCCGCTTCGAGTGGATGCGGCGGCTGGCGCGGCGGGTGTTGCGGAGAGGAGCGCAGGCGTGACCTCTGCCTCGCCCCCGCCCCCCCTCATGGCTCACGCCGGGCGAGCGGAACTGGCATGAGGCTCGCGCTGTGCAACGAGGTGCTGCGCCACCGCGACTTCGCGTCGCAGTGCCGCTATGCCGCGCAGCTGGGCTACGACGGGCTCGAGGTGGCGCCGTTCACGCTTCACGACGACCCGCCGGCGATGCCGCTCGCGCGCCGCGTCGAAGCGCGGCGCGCGGCGAACGACGCCGGACTGGCGATCACCGGGCTGCACTGGCTGCTGGTCAAGCCCGACGGCCTGTCGATCACCAGCCCCGATGCCGCAGTGCGCGCGCGCACGATCGACGCGATGCGGCGCACGGTCGAGCTGTGCGTCGACCTGGGCGGCCGCTACCTCGTGCACGGCTCGCCCGCGCAGCGGCGCACGCCACCCGGGGTCGAGCCGTCGGCGGCGCGGGCGTGGATCGTCGAGGCGTTCGCGGCGGTCGCGCCGCTCGCCGAGGAGGCCGGCGTCCTCTATCTCGTCGAGCCGCTGCCCGTGGACGAGACCGACCAGGTCAACACGCTCGACGAGGCCGCCGCGCTGGTGCAGGCGATCGCCTCGCCTGCGGTGGCGACGATGCTGGACACGAAGTCGGCGCGGCTCGCGGAAGGCGCGAGCGCCGAGGACCTCGTGCGGCGCTGGCTGCCCGCCGGGCTGCTGCGCCACGTGCAGCTCAACGACCGCAACCGCCGCGCACCGGGGCAGGGGCGCGACCGCTTCGACGGCGTGCTGCGCGCGCTCGTCGACGGCGGCTACGACGGCGATCTCGCCGTCGAGCCGTTCGACTACGTGCCCGACGGCGACGGCTGCGCGGCGTTCGCCGCCGGCTACGTCCGCGGGCTTCTCCACACCCTCCGGCAGGACAAGGACTGACGCAATGGCAACCGTACGTGTGGGCGTGATCATGAACGGCGTGACGGGGCGCATGGGGACGAACCAGCACCTCGCGCGATCGATCTGCGCCATCCGCGCGCAGGGCGGCGTCGCGCTCGCCGACGGGCGCACCGTGATGCCCGACCCTCTCCTGGTCGGCCGCAACGCCGACAAGGTGGCCGCGCTGGCGAAGGCGAACGGCGACCTGCGCTGGACCACCGACCTCGACGCCGCGCTCGCCGACGCGCGCAACGACATCTACTTCGACTCGGCCTCGACGGGACTGCGTCCCGAGCTCGTCCGCAAGGCGATCGCCGCCGGCAAGCACGTGTACGTCGAGAAGCCGACGGCCACCACGCTGGCGGAGGCGCTCGACCTCTGGCGCCGCGCGGAGAAGGCAGGCGTGAGGCACGGCGTGGTGCAGGACAAGCTGTGGCTGCCGGGCCTGCTCAAGCTGAAGATGCTGATCGACTCGGGCTTCTTCGGCCGCATCCTTTCGGTGCGCGGCGAGTTCGGCTACTGGGTGTTCGAGGGCGACTGGCAGGCGGCGCAGCGGCCGTCGTGGAACTACCGCAAGGAGGACGACGGCGGCATCATCGTCGACATGCTGTGCCACTGGCGCTACGTGCTCGACAACCTGTTCGGCGGCGTGAAGAGCGTGTTCTGCCTCGGCGCGACGCACATTCCGCAGCGCGTCGACGAGCGCGGCAAGCCGTACGCCGCGACCGCCGACGACGCGGCCTACGCGACGTTCGAGCTCGAGGGCGGCGCGATCGCGCAGATCAACAGCAGCTGGACGACGCGCGTGCGCCGCGACGACCTCGTCACGTTCCACGTCGACGGCACGCTCGGCTCGGCGGTCGCAGGCCTGACCGACTGCCGCATCCAGCCGCGCGCGGCCACGCCGAAACCCGTG
>JAOUIA010000042.1 GCA_029884335.1 Betaproteobacteria bacterium | reverse complement strand
GGAGAGGGCCGGGGCCGCCGGAACGAACGACGCCGCACCCGCCGCGCCGACCGCCGACGAGCAGGTCGCGAAGATCTTCGAGTGGCGCCGCGGCTTCAACGCGATGCACCTGATCGACCTGGGCACGCAGCTGGGCCTGTTCCGCGCGCTCGCCGAGACCCCTGCGGCGGCGCCGCGCGAGATCGCGCAGCGCCTCGGGCTGCACGCGCCGTACGTGGGGACGTGGTGCACGACCGCCTACTCGCTCGGGCTGCTCGAGGGGGACGCGCAGGGGCGCTTCAGCCTCGCGCCCCACTTCGGCGAGATCCTCGGCAACCCGGCGCACCCGCGCTATCTCGGCGGCTACGTGCGGCTGGGGACTCGCTTCGGCACAGACGACTACCGGTTCGCCGAGGAGGCGTTCCGCACCGGGGAGGTCGCGCCGTTCCAGGGACGCAGCGACGAGTTCGCGCAGGTGATCGCCTCCTCGCTCGCCGGCGTCAACCTTCTCGTGGCGCGCAAGATCCTGCCCGGCGTTCCCGGCGTGGCGGCGGCGCTCGACGGCGGCTCGCTGCTCGAAGTCGGCTGCGGCGCCGGCGTGCTGCTGCTGCAGCTCGCGAAGGCGTTCCCGCAGGCGCGCGTCACCGGCGTCGACATCGACCCTACCGGGCTCTCGCAGGCGCGCAAGGCGGTGGCGAGGGCCGGGCTCGACGGCCGCGTGAGCGTCGTCGAAGGCGACGTCGGCGCGGCCGTGCCGGCGGGCGCTTTCGACGTCGTCGTGATGGTCGAGGTGCTGCACGAGATCGCGCCGGACATCCGGCCGGGCGTGGTGCGCTCTTGCGCGCGCGCGCTGCGCGAGGGCGGCTTCCTGGTGATCGTCGACGAGACCTACCCGTCCACGCTCGAGGAGGCGCGCCGGCCGGAGTTCATGTTCCCGCTGCAGACGGGCCTCGAGGAGCTGACCTGGGGCAACGTCGTGCCCACGCGCGAGGAGCAGGAGCGGCTGCTGCGCGACGCCGGCTTCGGGGGGGCCATCGAGCGCTCGCTCGTCGGCGCCGGCTTCACCGTGCTGGCGACGCGAAGGTAGCCTCAGGCAGTGCGGATCACCGTGATGTGCTCGGTGCCGCTCTCGGGCAGCCACACTTCGCCTGGCCGGCCCAGGATCTGGCGCACGTTCGCCCCTTCGCGCGGCAGCGGGAAAGGCTCGAACTTCCCGCTGCCCGGGTCGAAGCGCACCATCGCGTTGGCGCCCCAGTCGGCCACCCACACCTTGTCGCGCTCGTCGACGTAGACCGCGTACGCGCGCGGATTCGCGCCGGGCAGCCGCCACGTGCGCCACGCGTCGGCGCCCTGCTTGCGCGGGTCGTGCACGGAGAGATTGCCCGTCAGCCACTCGCTGACCCAGATGCGTCCCTGGCTGTCGCTCCACACGCGGCGCGCGCCCTGGTTGCGCGTCGGCGGCTCGACGACGCGCGACTCGCCGCTGCGGCTGCGCCCGCGGGGCACCGGCGGGGGCGAGCGCCAGCGCGCCCGCCGCATGAACGAACTCGCGTCGCGTGAGGCCCATCGCCGTCTCCTCCTTCAGCGGGCGCTGCCGACCACCTTCGTGCGCGCCCTGCCGGGCGCCGCCTTCGCCGCTTCGCGCCGCGCGCCCTCCGGCAGCGACGCCACGCGCTCGTACTCGGGGTCGTCGAAGCGGCAGCCGGCCTTCGCGAAGTCGAGCGCCATGTCCATCGCGTCGGCGCCGAAGAACAGCGTCTCGCCGATCGCCAGCGTGGGCACGCCGAACACGCCGCGCGCGATCGCCTCGTCGGTGTTCCTGCGCAGCTCTTCCTTGACCTGGGGATCGCCGATGCGCGCAGCCGCGTCCGGCACGCCGAGGTCGTGCGCCAGTTCGGCCCACTCGATCGGCAGGTCGGGCAGCCGGCCGTCGCGCCACACGAAGCGGAAGATGCGCTGCACGGCGTCGGGCCGGCAGTCGCACGCGATCGCGAGCCGCAGCAGCGGCAGCGGGTTGAACGGGTGGACGTGCGGGAACTTGACCGGGATGCCCCATCGACGCGCCTGCCAGACGACGAAGCGGTAGGTGAAGGCCCGCTTGGCGGCGATCTCCGCCGGCCCCTTCTGCCCGTTCGCGTCGAGCAGCGCGGCGAACAGCACGGGCCGGTGCCGCACGCGGATCGCCGGTGCCAGCGAGCCGAGCCGCTCGCTCGCGAGGTACGCGAACGGCGAGACGAAGTCGAAGTACCAGTCAGCCGCGGCCATCGCGCGCCGCCCCGGTGCCGCCGCGGCGCGCAGCCGCCGCCGCGAGCACCGCCCGCTTGCCGTCGTCGTCGAGCAGCGACCACGCCGCGATCTCGTCGAGCGTGCGGTGGCAGCCGGTGCACAGCCCGCTGCGCTCGTCGAGAGCGCACACGCTCACGCAGGGCGAGGGCACCGTGCCGGCCGCGGTCACCGGCTTGCGCTCGTCGTTCACGTCGCCATGCCCTCCTTCGCGTCGAGCGCCCGCGCCACGCGCGAGTTCGTCGGGCGCCCGAGGCGCCCGCAGACGTAGCGCCCGGCCGCGCGCAGCCTGCCGAGGTCCACGCCGGTGTCGATGCCCAGCCCGTGCAGCAGGTAGACGACGTCCTCGGTGGCGACGTTGCCGGTCGCTCCCTTCGCGTACGGGCAGCCGCCCAGTCCCGCCACGCTCGCGTCGAACGTCGCGATGCCGAGCTCGAGGCAGGCGTAGACATTGGCGAGCGCCTGGCCGTAGGTGTCGTGGAAGTGCCCGCTGACCTCGTCGAGCGGATAGGCGGCGAGCGCCGCCTCCATCGCCCGCTTCGTCGCGTTCGGCGTGCCCACGCCGATCGTGTCGGCCACGCCGCAGTGCTGCACGCCGATGTCGACCATGCGCCGCGCGACCTCGCCGACCGCTGCGGGCGGCACCTCGCCCTGGTAGGGGCAGCCGAGCGCGACCGATATCGCGCCGCGCACGCGCACGCCGGCGTCGAGCGCGGCGCGCACCACCGGGCGGAAGCGCTCGATCGACTCGGCGATCGAGCAGTTGATGTTCCGCTGCGAGAACGCCTCGCTGGCCGCCGCGAACACGACGACCTCGTCGGCCTTCGCCGCGAGCGCGCCCTCGAGGCCCTTGAGGTTCGGCACCAGCACCGAGTAGGTCACGCCCGCCTTGCGGCGGATGCGCGACATCACCTCGGCGGCGTCGGCCATCTGCGGCACCCACTTCGGCGACACGAACGAGGTCGCCTCGATGCCGGGCAGCCCGGCGTCGGCGAGCATCCCGATCAACGCCACCTTCACCTCGGCGGGGACGTCGCCCTTCTCGTTCTGCAGCCCGTCGCGGGGGCCGACGTCGACGAGGCGCACGCGCGCCGGCAGCGCGATCGCGGGACTCACTTCAGTAGCCTCGCTCGCGATCGACCACGCCGCCGACGCGCTCGCCGCGCGCGTGCGCGGCGATGCGCGCGGCGACCTGCGCCGCGGACTCGTCGATCAGCGTCGCTGCGGAGACGTGAGGCGTCAGCACGATCCGCGGATGATGCCAGAACGGATGGCCGGGCGGCAGCGGCTCCTCGGCGAAGACGTCGAGCGTCGCGCAGGCGAGGTGCCCGTCGTCCAGCGCCGCCAGCAGGTCGGCCTCGACGACGAGCTCGCCGCGCGCGACGTTGACCAGGTGCGCCCCGCGGGGCAGCCGGCGGAGCGCCGCCGCGCCGAGCAGGCCGCGCGTCATCGGCGTGAGCGGCAGCATGCACACGAGCACCGACGTCGCGGCGAGCATCGCGTGGAACCCTTCGGGGCCCGCGTACGCAGCCACGCCCGGCACCTCGCGCGCGCCGCGGCTCCATCCCGCCAGCGGGAAGCCGAACGGCCGCAGCGCCTGCGCGACTGCGGCGCCGAGCACGCCCACGCCGAGGAGCCCCACCCGGAAGGCGCTCTTGTCCAGGCGCCGCCGCGGCCGCCACAGGCGTTCGTTCTGCTGGCGCGCGTACTCGCGCTGCTCGCGGAACGCGGCGAGCACGGCGAGCGTCACGTACTCGGCCATCTGCTCCGCCATGCCGGCGTCGGTGAGTCGCAGGATCGGCACGCCGGCCGGCAGCGTCGGCACCGCGAGCAGCGCGTCCACGCCTGCGCCGAGATTGACGATCGCGCGCTCAACCCTGACGCGCTCGAAGCACTCGGGCGGCGGCTTCCACACGATCGCGTAGTCGACCGCCGGCGGCGCGTCGGGCCACACGCGGAGCTCCGCGCCGGGCATCGCGCGGGCGAACGCGTCGCGCCACGCCTGCCGCTGCGAGGCGGTGGCGAGCAGCAGCCGCATCAGGTCCCCGGAGGGTCCTCGAGATCGACGAGGTCCGCGCCTTCCGCGACCTTGTCGCCGACGCGGTAGTTGACCGCCGTGACGACCCCGTCCACCGGCGCGGCGATCGTGTGCTCCATCTTCATCGCCTCGACGACGACGAGCGGCGCGCCCTTCGGCACGCGGTCGCCCGGCTGCACCAGCACCGCGACGATGGTGCCGGACATCGGCGCCATCAGGTGGCCGGCGCGCGCCTCCGCCGCGCCGGCGTGGGCAAGCGGGTCGACGAGGCGCAGGCGGCGGCGGGCGCCGTGCGCGAACACGTGCCGCTCCTCGCCGAGCGCGGCCACGCTGGCGCGCGTGCGCGCGCCGTCGGCCACGACGACGAGCGCGCCGTCGGCCGCGCGCGACGCCGCGACGTCGAGCGAGCGAGAGGGCAGGTCGATGCGCAGCGCACCGCCGCCATCGCGCACCGTGATGCGGTGCTCGGCTTCGCCGTCGGCAAAGCGCACCTCGTAGCCCTGCGCACCGAAGCCCGGCGACCAGCCGTCGAGCGCGTCCCACGGCGAGTGCGCGTCCGCCGATGCCCGCGCGCGCCCGGCGCCCGCCTCGCGCCGCGCCAGCGCCTCCGCCGCCGCGGCCGCCACGAGCACGGCGTCGGGCGCAGGGCCGGGCGGAGGGAACAGCCCGTCGCGGTGCCGCTCGATCAGCCCCGTGTCGAGCTTCCCCGATGCGAAGGCCTCGTGCGCGAGCACGCGCTCGAGGAACGCGGCGTTGGTCGCGACACCCGCGACCTCGCATTCGGCGAGCGCGGCGATCAGGCGCAAGCGGGCCTCCTCGCGGTCCTCGCCCCACGCGATCACCTTGGCGAGCAGCGGGTCGTAGTGCGGGCTCACCTCGTCGCCGGCGCGAAAGCCGCTGTCGACGCGCACGCCCGCGCGGTCAGCGGGCATGCGCCAGTGCGCGAGCCGGCCGATCGACGGCAGGAAGCCGCGGTCCGCGTCCTCGGCGTACAGCCGTGCCTCGATGGCGTGGCCCGACAGCGCGACGCCGCCCTGCGCCAGCGGCAGCCGGTCGCCGGAGGCGACGCGCAGCTGCCACTCGACGAGGTCGAGGCCGGTCACCATCTCGGTCACGGGGTGCTCGACCTGCAGCCGCGTGTTCATCTCCATGAAATAGAAGCGGCCGTCCTGCTCGGCGATGAACTCGACGGTGCCCGCGCCGACGTAGCCGATCGCGCGCGCCGCGGCGACCGCGGCCTCGCCCATCGCGCGGCGGCGCTCGGCCGTCATGCCCGGCGCGGGCGCCTCCTCGATCACCTTCTGGTGGCGGCGCTGCACCGAGCAGTCGCGCTCGTTCAAGTGCACCACGTTGCCGTGGGCGTCGGCGAACACCTGGATCTCGATGTGCCGCGGCGCATCGAGGTAGCGCTCGAGCAGCACGCGCGCGTCGCCGAAACCCGCCTTCGCCTCGCGCTGCGCGGAGGCGAGCGCCGCGGCGAACTCGCCGGCCGCGCGCACGATCTTCATGCCCTTGCCGCCGCCGCCGGCCGTCGCCTTGATCAGCAGCGGGTAGCCGATCTTCGCGGCCTCGCGCGCGAGGAACGCGGCGTCCTGCTCCTCGCCGTGGTAGCCGGGCACCACGGGCACGCCCGCCTTGCCCATGATCGTCTTCGCCGCCGACTTCGAGCCCATCGCCGCGATCGCCGAAGGCGGCGGGCCGATGAACGCCACGCCCGCGTCGGCGCAAGCCCGAGCGAATTCGGCGTTCTCGGACAGGAAGCCGTAGCCGGGGTGGATCGCCTGCGCGCCGCAGGCGCGCGCCACGGCGACCAGTCGCGCCCCGTCGAGGTAGCTCTCGCGCGGCGCGGGCGGACCGATGCGGAAGGCCTCGTCGCAGCATTCGACGTGCAGCGCGCGCGCGTCGGCATCCGAATAGACGGCGACCGTGCGCACGCCCAGCCGCCGCGCCGTGCGGGCGACGCGAACCGCGATCTCGCCGCGGTTGGCGATGAGGACCTTGTCGAACATCAGCCCTTGCCCGCGACGACGAGGTCCCAGCCGAGCAGCGCCCAGAGCGCGGCGACCAGCCAGAAGCCGGTGACGAACGCGAGGAAGCGGTATCGCACCCGGTTCGTCGTGCACTGGATCGCGCTGTGCACGATGCGGGCGGCGACGAACGCCCACGCCACCGCGAGGTACGCGGGCGAGGCGAGGTGCGCGGCGTAGGCGACGAGCACGCCGGCGTAGAACAGCACCGGCACCTCGAACAGGTTGCGGAAGTTGTCCGAAGCGCGCGTGTCCTCGAGTGTCGCGGCCATGCCTGCCGAGCTGGCGATCGACTGCAGGCGCACGCCCTTGCGCCGGATCTCGGCCACCCGCCGCCGGTACATGAGCGTGCCGACCGCGAACGTCAGCAGCGCCATGGCGAGCAGCGGGTAGAGGAGCCAGCGCTCCGCGACCGGGTTCACGATCCGCTCCCGTGCGCGCCGTCGCGCGGCTGCGCGCCGAACGCGCGCGCAAGGCCGGAGAACGCGCGCGCGAGGAAGCGCCAGAGCCTCGGGATCAGCCAGATCATGCCCAGCACGAACAGGCCGAGCACGAACAGCGCGACGAACGGGTGCTCGTACGCGAGCCACAGCACCACGCCCACCGCGAGGTCCTCGCCGAACGAGGCGGCCCAGTTGGAGAACGGCTCGGGCGAGGTGTTGATCGCCATGCGGCCGCCCGACTTGGCGAAGTGGCTGCCCGCCGCGAGCGTGCCGCCGAGGATCGCCGCGGCGAGCGCGGTCGCGCCCGACGCGTCGCCGAACACGCTGGCCGCGAGCGCCGCGCCCGCGGGAATGCGCACGAACGTCTGCACGGTGTCCCAGAACGAGTCGAACACCGGGATCTTGTCGGCGACGAACTCGACGACGAACATCGCGAACGAAGCGGCGAGGACGAAGGGGTGCGCGAGCAGCGTGAGGCCTCCGGGCAGCGGAATCCAGCCGAGGTAGCCTAGCCCGCCGACGATGAACAGGACGGCATAGAGGCGCAACCCGCTCGCCCAGCCGAGCGCTCCGGCCAGCGCGACCAGCTGCCACGTGTCCAGGCCGGCCGCGTCCATCACCGCTTCCTCTTCGCGCGAAGCGCCGCCGGCACCCACGCCGGCGATCGCTTGCCCAGGAACGCCGCCACGCCCTCGCGCGCCTCGTCGGAGGCGCGCACGGTCGCGATGCGCTCCGCGGTGTCGCCGACCACGCGCTCGTCGATCGGCCTGTGCGCGATCGCGCGGACCAGCGCCTTCACCGCCGTCTGCGCGTGCGGCCCGGCGAGCATCAGCGCCCCGAGCAGGTCGTTGACGCGCTCGTCCAGCGCTTCGACCGACGGCGCGAGGTCGTGCACCAGGCCGATGCGGTAGGCCTCGGCGGCCTCGAATCGCTCGCCGGTCAGCATGTAGCGGCGCGCCGCGCGCGCGCCCATCGCCTCGACGACGTAGGGGCCGATGGTCGCCGGGATCAGCCCGAGCCTCGCCTCCGAAAGCGCGAACGTCGCCCCGATTGCCGCGATCGCGATGTCGCAGCAGGCCACGAGCCCCACGCCGCCACCGTAGGCCGGCCCATGGACCCGCGCGACGGTCGGCTTGGCGAGCCCGGAGAGCACCTGCAGCAGCCGCGCCAGCGCCCGCGCGTCGGCGAGGTTCTGCTCGTAGTCGAAGGCGGCCATGCGCCGCATCCAGTCGAGGTCGGCGCCGGCGCAGAAGCTCTCCCCCGCGCCGAGCAGGACGACGGCGCGCACGTCGGGCATCGCGTCGAGCGTGAGGAGCGCCTGCGTGAGCTCGGCGATCAGGCGCTCGTCGAACGCGTTGTGCTTTTCCGGGCGGTCGAGCGTCACCAGCGCGACGCCGTTGCGGACGGCCGTCGCGATCGTCGCGAACGTCGGCAGCTGCGGGAGCCCGGGCTCGGGCAGTTTCTTTCTTGGCATGTCGGGATGCGTGGAGCGCGGCTACATGCGGAACACGCCGAACGTCGTCGGCTCGGGGGCGCGGTTGCGCGTGGCGGAGAGCGCGAGCGCCAGCACCCGGCGCGTGTCGGCCGGGTCGATGACGCCGTCGTCCCACAGCCGCGCGCTCGCGTAGTACGGGTGCCCTTCGCGGTCGTACTGGGCGCGGATCGGCGCCTTGAACGCCGCTTCCTCCTCGGCGCTCCAGGTGCCGCCCTTCGACTCGACGATGTCGCGGCGGACGGTCGCGAGCACCGTCGCGGCCTGCTCGCCGCCCATCACCGAGATGCGGGCGTTCGGCCACATCCACAGGAAGCGCGGGCCGAACGCGCGGCCGCACATGCCGTAGTTGCCGGCGCCGTAGCTGCCGCCGATGATCACCGTGAGCTTGGGCACCTTCGCGCAGGAGACGGCCATCACCATCTTGGCGCCGTCCTTGGCGATGCCGCCGGCCTCGTACTTCTGCCCCACCATGAAGCCGGTCACGTTCTGCAGGAACACGAGCGGCGTGCCGCGCTGCGCGCACAGCTCGACGAAGTGCGCGCCCTTCTGCGCGGACTCGCTGAACAGCACGCCGTTGTTGGCGACCACGCCGACGGGATAGCCGTGGATGCGGGCGAAGCCGGTGACGAGCGTGGTGCCGTAGCGCGCCTTGAACTCGTCGAGGTCGCTGTCGTCGACGACGCGCGCGATCACCTCGCGCACGTCGTAGGGCTTGCGGATGTCGGCGTTGATGACGCCGTGGAGCTCGGCAGGGTCGTAGCGCGGCGCCCGCGGCGGCGCGCTCCCGCCCCAGGCCGGCTTCGCGCCGGCGAGGTGGCCGACGATGCGCCGCGCGATCGCCAGCGCGTGGCGGTCGTCCTGCGCGAAGTGGTCGGCCACGCCGGAGACGCGCGTGTGCACGTCGGCGCCGCCCAGCGCCTCGGCGGTGACGACCTCGCCGGTCGCCGCCTTCACCAGCGGCGGACCGCCGAGGAAGATCGTGCCCTGCTCGCGGACGATGATCGACTCGTCGCACATCGCGGGCACGTAGGCGCCGCCCGCCGTGCACGAGCCCATCACCACGGCGACCTGAGGGATGCGCTCCGCCGACATCACCGCCTGGTTGTAGAAGATGCGCCCGAAGTGCTCGCGGTCGGGAAACACGTCGACCTGGTTGGGCAGGTTCGCCCCGCCCGAATCGACGAGGTAGATGCATGGCAGCGCGTTCTCGCGCGCGATCTCCTGCGCGCGCAGGTGCTTCTTCACCGTCAGCGGGAAGTACGTGCCGCCCTTGACGGTGGCGTCGTTGCAGACGATCACGCACTCGCGCCCCGCCACGCGGCCGATGCCCGTGATCACGCCGGCCGCGGCGACGTTTTCGCCGTAGACGTCCCACGCGGCGAGCGGGGACAGCTCGAGGAACGGGCTGCCCGGGTCGAGCAGCGTGCGCACCCGCTCGCGCGGCAGCAGCTTGCCGCGCGCCACGTGCTTCGCTCGCGCCGCGTCGCCGCCGCCTTGCTCGACGATCGCCAGCTTGGCGGAGAGGTCGGCGACCAGCGCCGCCATCGCCTCGCGGTTGGCGACGAAGGCCGGGTCGCGCGGGTCGAGCGCGGTCTCGATGGCCGGCATGGCGTCAGGCAGCGAGCCTCGGATGTCCGGGCATGAGTTCGTAGGGAGCACGCCAGCGCGGCAGCGCGCGGATGCGCCCGAGCCACGCGGCGATCGCCGGGTGCGAATCGCGCCAGTGTATCCCGAGTTCCTCCTCCCAGAACAGGTAGCCGCACAGCGACAGGTCGGCGACCGTCGGCCGCTCGCCGACGACGAACGCGCGCGCGTCCAGGTGCGCCTCGAGCACGTCCCACGCGGCGCGCGCGCGCCTGCCGAACTCGGCGACCACCGCGGGCTCCGGCGAGGAGGCGAACGTGCGCAGGAAGCGGAGCGTCGCCGTGTAGCCCGTCAGCTTGTGGTTGTCCCACAGCAGCCATCGCAGCACCTCGCGCCGCTCGTCCTCGCCGCGGGCGCCGAACTGCGCGAAGCGCTGCGCGAGGTAGTCGAGAATCACGCCGGACTGCGCGAGCTTAAGCCCGCCGTGCTCGAGCACCGGCACCTCGCCCATGACGTTGATCGCGCGGTACGCGGGCGTTCGCGTCTCGCCGCCGAAGTAGTCGACGAAGCGCGGCGCCCAGTCGGCGCCGGCCAGCTCGAGCAGCAGCGCCGGCTTGTAGGCGTTGCCGGACTGCGCGAAGCAGTGGAGGACGTACTCGGCCATCGCTACTGCGCCGGCCTCGCCAGCGGCGTCCAGATCTCCACGAGCCGCCCCGAGGCGTCGCGCAGGTGCGCGACGCGCTGGTGCCACGCCTCCTGGTCGTGCGGAGGCCTCGTCAGCAGGATGCCCTTCGCGGCGAGCCGCGCGGCCTCCTCGTCGACGCTGCGCACGCGCAAGGCAAGCACGACGTCGTCGCCGCCCCGCGTGCCGCACGCCTCGCCGAGCACCTCCGACATGAGGTCGCGGCGGTAGAACGCGAGGCGCACGGCGCCGGCGTCGAGCTCGGCGTACACGCCGGGAACGTCGACGACCTGCTTCAGCAGCATGATGTCGCGGTAGAACGCGACGTCGCGGGCGAGGTCGTCGACCAGGAAGCGGATGTGCGTGATCATGCTTTCTCCTCGGAATCGTGGCGCGGCCGCAGCAGCAGCGTGGCGTGCCCGGTGACGTAGACGACGCCGTCGTCGTCGATGGCGCGGCCGTCGAGCGTGACGACGTCGCCGGCGAGCGAGGCCTTCGGCTCGCGCGCGGTGACGTCCCACTGGAGGTCGAGCGTGACGCCGGCGGGAACCGCGCGGACGAAGCGGAAGCTGCAGTCCAGGCCCAGCGGCTGGCAGCTGCGCGAGTAGTGCGTGGCGGTGAGCGCCAGCAGGCGCGCCGTCGCGTGCGTGCCGCTGGCGATGATCGTCCCAAACGGGCTGCGGGCGGCGTAGGCGGCGTCGTGGTGCAGCGGATTGCGGTCCCCGACGGCGTGCGCGAACGCGCGGATCGACTCGACGTCGAACTCGACGCGCTCGGCGAAGCGCTCGCCCACCGCGGCCAGCGGAGCGCTCACAGCGCGCGCCCGATCACGAGGCGCTGGATGTCGCTCGTGCCTTCGTAGATCTGGCACACGCGCACGTCGCGCCAGATGCGCTCGACGGGGAAGTCGCTGACGTAGCCGTAGCCGCCGTGGATCTGCAGCGCGTCGGAGCACACGCGCTCGGCCATCTCGGAGGCGAAGAGCTTGGCCATCGACGCCTCCTTGAGACACGGCTGCCCGGCGTCGCGCAGGCTCGCGGCGTGCCAGGCGAGCTGGCGCGCCGCCTCGATCGAGGTCGCCATGTCCGCGAGCCGGAACGACACTGCCTGGTGCTCGGCGATCGGCTTGCCGAACGCGACGCGCTCGCGAGCGTAGGCGAGCGCGGCCTCGAACGCCGCGCGCGCCATGCCGACCGCCTGCGCGGCGATGCCGATGCGCCCCGCCTCGAGGTTGGCGAGCGCGATGCGGTAGCCCTCGCCCTCGGCGCCCAGCCGGTTCTCGAAGGGGACGTCGCAGTCCTCGAGGACGATCTGCGCGGTGTCGGAGGCGCGCTGGCCGACCTTGTCCTCGATGCGGGCCACGCGAAAGCCCGGCAGGTCCGTGTCGACGACGAACGCGCTGATGCCCTTCTTCCCCGCCGTCCTGTCGGTCACCGCGAACACGATCGCGGTGTCCGCGTTGCGGCCCGTGGTGATGAACTGCTTGACGCCGCTCAAGCGGTAGTGGCCGTCGCGCCGCTCGGCGCGCGTTGCGATCGCGGCGGCGTCGGAGCCGACGTGCGGCTCGGTGAGGCAGAAGCAGCCGAGCTTCCGCCCCGACGCGAGCGGCTTCAGCCACCGCTCCTTCTGGGCGTCGGTGCCGAACGCGAAGAGCGGCCCGCACACCACGGAGTTCTGCACGGACACGATCGTGGAGGTGGCCCCGTCGCCCGCGGCGATCTCCTCGAGCGCCAGGGCGAGCGCGACGTAGCCCGCGCCCGCGCCGCCCCACTGCTCCGGGATCGTCATGCCCAGCGCGCCGAGCTCGCCGAGTGCTGCCAGCTCCTCGCGCGGGAAGTGGTGCTCGCGGTCCCAGCGCCCGGCGTGCGGCGCGAGGCGCTCCTGCGCGAACGCGCGCAGCGTGTCGCGGATCAGCGTCTGCTCGTCGTTCAACAGCATGGCCTCACCCCCGCCGCGGCGCGTTGAGCACGTAGATGCCGGCCAGGACCAGCGCGCCGCCGCCGAGCGTGGCGGCCTCGACGCGCTCGTCGAGCAGCCCCCAGGCGAGCGCGACCGCGGCGACCGGCACGAGGTTGATGAACACCGGGGCGCGCGCCGCGCCCAGCCGGCGCACGCCGTCGTTGTACCAGACGAACGCCACCGCCGTGCCGAGCACGCCGAGGAAGACGAGCGCGAGCCACGCCCGTGCCGAGGCCTGCGGCAGGAACGGTGCGCCTTCGACCAGCGTGGCGACGGCCAGCATGAGCGTGCCGGTGAGCGACGCGTAGGTGGTCACCGCCAGCGGCGAGAGCCCGGCCATCAGCCGCTTGGCGACGAGCGTGAACGCGGACCACGAGATCACGCAGCCGAGGATCAGCGCCTCGCCCGCGCCGAGCGCTCCGCCCAGCAACGCGAACGGGTTGCCGCGCCCGATGACGACCGCTGCGCCCGCGAGCGCCAGCGCGATGCCGGCCAGCTTGCGCTTCGCGAGCGGCTCGCCGAACAGCAGCGCCGCGCCGAGCAGCGTGACGGCCGGATTCAGCGCGACGATGAGCGCGGCGCGCCCGGCCGGCACGCTCTTGAGGCCGAACATGAAGAAGAGGTTGTACGCCGCCACCCCCGTCGCGCCGAGCAGCGCCACGCCGAGCCACTGGCGCGCGGCGAGCCGCGGCAGTCCGCCCTCCAGCGCGCGCGACGCGGCGAGGAGCGTCGCGCAGGCGAAGAGGTAGCGCCACAGCGCCGCCGACGTGCCCGCCATCTCCGCCGTCGCCACGCGGCCGGCGATGAACGTCCCGCCCCAGATCGCCGCCACGCCGACGAGCTTCGCGTACACCGCCCACGGCACGCCGCTCGCCATCGCCGCCGGCACGGCCGCAGCCCTCATCGCCCGCGCCTACGCGAGCTCGATCGCCATCGCGGTGGCCTCGCCGCCGCCGATGCACAGCGCGGCGACGCCGCGGCGCAGGCCGCGCTTGCGCAGCGCGCCGAGCAGCGTCACGACGATGCGCGCCCCCGAGGCGCCGATCGGGTGGCCGAGCGCGCAGGCGCCGCCGTGCACGTTGACGCGCTCGTGGGGCAGCTTGTGCTCGTGCATCGCGGCCATCGTCACCACCGCGAACGCCTCGTTGATCTCCCACAGGTCGACCTCGCGCGCCGACCAGTCGACCTTGCGCAGCACCTTGTCGATCGCGCCGACCGGCGCGGTGGTGAAGAGCCCCGGCTCCTGCGCGTGCGTGGCGTGCCCCAGCACCAGCGCGAGCGGCTTCAGGCCGCGCTTCTCGGCGGTGGAGCGGCGCATCATCACCAGCGCGGCGGCGCCGTCGGAGATCGAGCTCGAGTTCGCGGCGGTCACCGTGCCGTCCTTGCGGAACGCGGGCTTGAGCGTCGGGATCTTCGCAGGCTGGGCCTTCGCCGGCTGCTCGTCCTTGTCGACCCGCACCTCGCCCATGCGCCCGGACACGGTCACCGGCGCGATCTCCCAGGCGAACGTGCCGTCGTCGTTGGCGCGCAGCGCGCGCTCGAGCGAGGCCAGCGCGAACGCGTCCTGCGCCTCGCGCGTGAACGCGAACTTCGCCGCGCAGTCCTCGGCGAACGTGCCCATCAGGCGCCCCTTGTCGTAGGCGTCCTCGAGGCCGTCGAGGAACATGTGGTCCTGCACGACCTGGTGGCCCATGCGGTAGCCGGCGCGCGCCTTCGGCAGCAGGTAGGGCGCGTTGCTCATCGACTCCATGCCGCCGGCGACCATCACGTCGTTCGTGCCGGCGGCGAGGAGGTCGTGAGCGAGCATCGCGGCCTTCATCGCCGAGCCGCACATCTTGTTGATCGTCGTGCAGCCCGCGGCCAGCGGCAACCCGGCCTTCAGCGACGCCTGGCGCGCCGGCGCCTGCCCCTGCCCGGCGGGCAGCACGTTGCCCATGACGACTTCCTGCACGTCGGCGGGCGCGATGCCGGCGCGCTCGACCGCCGCCTTGATCGCCGCGGCGCCGAGCTCGCTCGCCGACAGCGCCGCGAAGTCGCCCTGGAAGCCGGCCATCGGCGTGCGGGCGGCGCCGACGATGACGATGGGGTCGTTGAGCATGTCGCTGCGCTCCTTCGAAGACGGGGCTGGAGGCTGGGGACCGGGCTGCCAAACGACGGCGTTGTCCCGGCCGGGAGACGGGGCGCCCTAGTGTCTCGTACCGGGAGTTCCTTGCCACATCGCAGCGCAGCAACCACCTACGCTCGCGCAAGGACGACGAAAATGGCGCGCTGCGCGACGCCGGTCGCAGCGGGTATCGTGAATACCCGCAAGACCGGCAACAATGCAGCGCGTCATTTCTCGCTCGTCCTTGTGCAAGGAACTTCCGGTACGGGACGCCAGCCCCGCCTACCCTACTTGGTTTCGTTGAACAGCTCCCTCCCGATCAGCATCCGCCTGATCTCGGAGGTCCCGGCCCCGATCTCGTAGAGCTTGGCGTCGCGCCAGATGCGACCGGTCGGGTAGTCGTTGACGTAGCCGTTGCCGCCGAGCGCCTGGATCGCCTCGCCGGCGAGCCAGGTCGCCCGCTCGGAGGCATAGAGGATCGCGCCCGCGGCGTCCTTGCGCGCGGTGGTGCCGCCGTGGCCGCGGTCGAGCGCCGCGGCGACCGCGTAGACGTAGGCGCGGCAGGCGTTGAACGTCGTGTACATGTCGGCGAGCTTGCCCTGCATCAGCTGGAACTCGCCGATCGGCTGGCCGAACTGGCAGCGTTCGTGCACGTAGGGCACGACGACGTCGAGCGCGGCCGCCATCAGGCCGAGCGGCCCGCCCGCGAGCACCGCGCGCTCGTAGTCGAGCCCGCTCATCAGGATGCCGGCGCCGCGCCCCTCGGCGCCGAGCACGTTGGCCTCCGGCACGAAGCAGCCGTCGAACACCAGCTCGCAGGTGTTGCTGCCGCGCATGCCCAGCTTGTCGAGCTTCTGCGCGGTCGTGAAGCCCTTCATGCCCTTCTCGACCACGAACGCGGTGATGCCGCGCGCGCCCGCCTGCGGGTCGGTCTTGGCGTACACGACCAGCGTGTCCGCGTCGGGGCCGTTGGTGATCCACATCTTCGAGCCGTCCAGCACGTAGCCGTCGCCGCGGCGCGCGGCGGCGAGGCGCATCGACACGACGTCGGAGCCCGAGCCCGGCTCGCTCATCGCCAGCGCGCCGACGTGCTCGCCCGAGACGAGCCTCGGCAGGTAGCGGCGCTTCTGCTCCTCGCTGCCGTTGCGGTGGATCTGGTTCACGCACAGGTTCGAGTGCGCGCCGTAGGAGAGCCCGATCGCGCCGGAGGCGCGCGAGATCTCCTCCATCGCGACGACGTGCGCGACGTAGCCGAGCCCGGCGCCGCCGTAGGCCTCCTCGACGGTGATGCCGAGCAGGCCGAGGTCGCCCATCTTGCGCCACAGGTCCGGCGGGAACGCGTTCGCGCGGTCGATGTCCGCCGCCCGCGGCGCGATCTCGGCCTGCGCGAAGTCGCGCACCGTGTCGCGCAGCATGCCGACGGTCTCGCCGAGGCCGAAGTCGATCGAGGGCAGTTCCACCATGGCGGCAGGCTCCGTGGTCAAACGGCCGGCGCGTCGGCCTTGCCGTGCATCGTCATCAGCGTCTGCTGCATCGTCGCGCAAAGCGTGCGCCGGCCGCCGCGCTCGGCGTGCACCTCGCCGCGCGTGATCGTCAGCGTGCGGCCGCTCTTCACCACGAAGCCCTCCGCGACGACGCGATCGCCCGCGGCCGGGGCCAGCAGGTTGATCTTGAACTCGACGGTCAGCACGGAGGCGTCGGCGGGGAACAGCGTGAAGCCGGCGTAGCCGCCCGCGGAGTCGACGATCATCGCCACGACGCCCGCGTGCAGGTAGCCGTGCTGCTGGGAGAGCGCGGGCGAGGGCACGAGCCCGATCGCGCAGTAGCCGGGATCGACGGCGTCGAGCCGCGCGCCGATCGTGGCCATCGCGCCCTGCCGCGCGAAGCTCGCCTCGATGCGCTCGCGCCAGGCGGCGAAGGCAGGGACGAACGCGGGGCGGGAGGCGTCCATGGCGGAAGGCCGGGAACGGCGGCGGGAAGGCCGCCCGGGAGGCCGATTCTGGTTGACGTTTACGTAAACGTCAACCCCGCACCCGGGCCGGCCGCCCGGCCTCCCGCTCGGCGGCGGCCTCCTTGAGCAGTCGCCGGCACTCGCGCTCGACGCCCGCGATCTCGGCGAGCGTGGCGTCGATGTCCTCCTTCTGCTGCAGCAGGCGGGCGCGGCGGTCGGCGAGCACGACGAGGAACTTCTCGAGCTGCGCGCGCTCGTTGCGCGACACCTCGTAGAGGTCGAGGATCTCGGCGATCTCGGCGAGCGAGAGGCCAAGGCGCTTGCCGCGCAGGATCAGCTTGATGCGCACCCGCTCGCGCTCGCCGTAGACGCGCGCGCCGCCCACGCGGGCGGGCGTGATGAGCCCGCAGTCCTCGTAGAACCGGATCGCGCGCGTGGTGAGCGCGAACTCGCGGGCCAGCGCCGAGATCGGATAGGCGGCCGGCGCCTTCGCGGCGGACACGCCGGCGGCGCGCGGCGGTGCGGAGCGACGCGTCGTCATCGCGGCCGAACATAGCACAACCGCTTGACAGCGCCGCGCTCCGCCCGCGAGCATCGGCGTTCCCTCGCGCGCCTCCGCGGCGCGCGCCGCGGCACTCCGCCCCGCATGTCCAGCGCCCTCACGTTCCCGTTCGACGCCCCTCCGCCGCCAGGCGCCACGCGCGAGGTCGCCCCCGGCGTGCACTGGCTGCGCATGCCGCTGCCCTTCGCGCTCGACCACATCAACCTGTGGCTGGTCGAGGGCGCGCCCGGCTGGACGCTGATCGACACCGGGCTCGGCGACCCGGCCACGCGCGCGCTGTGGGAGCGGCACTTCGAGCGCGCGCTCGCCGGCAGGCCGCTCGAGCGCATCGTCGTCACGCACTATCACCCCGACCACGCGGGCAACGCCGCGTGGCTGGCCTCGCGCTGCGGCGTCGACGTGCACATGACGATGGCGGAGTTCCTGACCGGCCACGCCATCCACGCGCAGAGCTCGGGCTACGCGCTCGCCGATACGGTCGCGCTGTTCCGCTCGCACGGCGTGGACGACGAGCACCTCGCGGCGCTGGGTGCTCGCGGCAACGCGTACAGGCGCGGGGTTCCGGAGCTGCCGCGGCGCTTCGCACGCATCTACGCCGGCGAGCGGCTGCGGGTGGGCGCGCTCGAGGCGCGCGTGATCGCCGGCTACGGGCACTCGCCCGAGCACGCGGCGCTCCACGCCGCCGCGCACGACGTCCTGGTGAGCGGCGACATGCTGCTGCCGCGCATCAGCACGAACGTGAGCGTGTGGCCGGCCGAAGCGCTCGCGGACCCGCTCGCGCGCTTCCTCGGGTCGCTCGACGCCTTCGCGGCCCTGCCCGAGCGCACGCTGGTGCTGCCTTCGCACGGCCTGCCGTTTCGCGGGATCGCCGCCCGCGTCGCCGCCCTGCACGAGCACCACGCGGCGCGGCTGGCCGAGCTCGAGGAGGCCATCGCGGGCGCCGGCGCCCCGGTGAGCGCGGCGGACGTCGTGCCGTTGCTGTTCCGCCGCGAGCTCGACATGCAGCAGCGCTTCTTCGCCATCGGCGAGGCGATCGCGCACCTCAACCACCTCGCGGCCGCCGGGCGCGTGATGCGCGCGATGGCGCCCGACGGCACGGTCCGCTTCGCGACGAACTAGCGGGGGCGGCGCCCCGCCGCGGCGCAGCATAGAATGTGCGGTTGGATCCGCACGCCCAGCCCGCCATGACCGCCAAGACCGCCGCCAAGACCTCCCCGCCCGCGCCCGCCGAGGAAGCGGCCCGGGGCTACGACCCCGTCGCGCTCGCCCGCAGCCTCGCCTCCGCCGCCGAGAAGAGCGCGAAGCTGATCGGCGAGTTCGCCACCAAGCAGGCCGCGTCGGGCAAGAGCATGCTCGCCGACGAGCTGGGCATCGGCAAGGCGTTCCTCGAGCTCGCCGCGCAGCTGATGGCGAACCCGGTGAAGCTCGCCGAGTCGCAGATGACGCTGTGGTGGGACTACATGAACCTGTGGCAGTCGTCGCTCATGAAGATGATGGGCGCGCCGGCGGCCCCGGTGGCCGCCCCGTCGAAGAGCGACAAGCGCTTCCGGCACGAGGACTGGGAGCAGCACGTGCTGTTCGACTTCGTCAAGCAGTCCTACCTCATCACCGCCCGCTGGATGCACGGCCAGGTCGCCAGCGTCGAGGGCCTCGACGACAAGACGCGGCGCAAGGTCGACTTCTACACGCGCCAGTACATCGACGCGCTGGCGCCGTCGAACTTCGCGCTGACCAACCCCGAGGTGTTCCGCGAGACGGTCGCCACCGGCGGGCAGAACCTCGTGCGCGGCCTGCACAACCTGCTCGACGACATCGAGCGCGGCAACGGCCAGCTCAAGATCTCGATGACCGACCCGAAGGCCTTCGAGCTCGGCGTCAACATCGCGACCACGCCCGGCAAGGTCGTGTACCGCAACGAGCTGATGGAGCTCATCCAGTACGCGCCGACGACGGCGAAGGTCGCGAAGCGGCCGCTGCTCGTCGTGCCGCCGTGGATCAACAAGTTCTACATCCTCGACCTGCGCGAGAAGAACTCGTTCGTGAAGTGGTGCACCGACCAGGGCATGACCACGTTCATCGTCTCGTGGGTCAATCCCGACGCCAGGCTCGCCGACGCGGGCTTCGACCGCTACCTCGCGGACGGGACGCTCGCCGCCCTGGACGCGATCGCCGAGGCCACCGGCGAGCGCGAGGTGAACGCGCTCGGCTACTGCCTCGGCGGCACGCTGCTCGCCGCGACGCTCGGCCACATGGCGGCGCGCCGGGACAGGCGCATCGTCAGCGCGACGTTCATGACCTCGCTGATCGACTTCCGGGCCACCGGCGAACTGGAGGTGTTCATCGACGAGGCGCAGGTCGCCTCGCTCGAGCGCAAGATGGAGGGGCGCGGCTACCTCGAGGGCAGCGAGATGGCCAACACGTTCAACATGCTGCGCGCCAACGACCTCATCTGGTCGTTCGTCATCAACAACTACCTGCTCGGCCGCGACCCGTTCCCGTTCGACCTCCTGCACTGGAACGGCGACGCCACGCGCATGCCCGCGCGCATGCACAGCTTCTACCTGCGCAACATGTACATGGAGAACCGGCTGGCGAAGCCCGGCGGCATCACGCTGTGCGACACGCCGATCGACCTTGCGAAGGTGACGGTGCCCACCTACTTCGCGTCGGCGATCGAGGACCACATCGCGCCGTGGAAGGCCACCTACTACGGGCCGAAGGCGATGTCGGGCAAGACCCGCTTCGTGCTGTCGGGCTCGGGCCACATCGCCGGCATGATCAATCCGCCTGCGGCGGCGAAGTACTGCTACTGGACGAACGCGGCGCTGCCGTCGACGCCGGACCAGTGGCTCGCGACCGCGGCCCAGCACGAGGGCTCGTGGTGGCCCGACTGGACGAAGTGGGTCGCCGCCCACGGCGGCAAGCAGGTCGCCGCGCGCATCCCGGGGAAGGGCGGCCTCAAGGCGCTCGGCGACGCGCCCGGCACCTACGTCCGGATGCGCGCCGACACGTAGTCAGCCACCTAGCGCGCCTGCTCCTTCGGCGCCGCCCGGCCGGGCGGCGCCTCGCCGGACATGCCCCCGTCCTTCGCGACGGGCGCGGGAGCTCGCGGCGCCTGCGGCGGCGCGGGCTGGACCTGCTGCGGGGGCTGCCCGCCCGGCACCGCGCGCGGCGCAACGGGGCCGCCGACGGATCCCCCGGGCTGTGCGGCGGGGGGCACGCCGCGGGGGACCGGTGGTGCAGCCTGCGGCAGGGGGGCGCTGCCCTGCGGTGCCGGCGAAGGCGGGCGCGGCGGGGACGATCCCATCGACGGAGCCGGCGCCCGCGAATCCGGACGCGCCTGGCCCGCGCCTGGCGGCGGCTTCGGCTCGCTGCGACCCGATGCGGCCCCCTGCTGCGGCCTGGCTTCGCGGCGGATGGTGCCGGTGGCCGGGGGCGGCGCACTGGCACCCGGGGACATCGATGCGTCCGCGGCGGGGGGTTGGCTGCGGCCCTGGAGCGCGGGACGACCCGCTTGCGGGGCGGATTGCCCGGTGGTCGGGCCCCAGGTGCCGGGCGCAGCCGGCGCGCGGGCAGGCGGACGAACCGCGGGCTGCGGCCCCTGGACCGCGCTCGCCTGCCCGCCCATGGCCGGGGCACGTTCCGCCGACGGCACTGCCGTCGGCAGGCGCATCGGCCTGGTCTGGAACGCGGCCGCCGGAGGAGGCGCCCCGGGCGGACGGGCACCGGGCGTCCCGCGCACCGGCCGTTCGACCGGCGGTGCCTGGACCAGGACAGGGGCCATGGTTCCGAGGTGGGGCCGCGGATCGACGAGCTGGGAGTTCACCGGGCGACGGCCCGTGAACGTTGCTCCGGGCACCGCGGTGGCGCCGCCGGGGGAAGACCAGTGGC
Source organism: Betaproteobacteria bacterium (assembly GCA_029884335.1). Lineage (GTDB taxonomy): Bacteria > Pseudomonadota > Gammaproteobacteria > Burkholderiales > Casimicrobiaceae > VBCG01. Next base: position 12,525 of record JAOUIA010000042.1, on the reverse strand, counting down.
GATAGCGCGTCGGCGGCGAGTTCGGGCGCTCCGCGAGGTTCACCGCGTAGGGACGGTTGTAGAGCGTCCAGCAGCGCTGCGAGCAGCGGCCCCACCACGGGATGAACGGCTCGCCCCAGGCGAGCGGGACCCACCCGTAGACCGGCGCGCCGAACGTCACCGACGCCGACCATCCCGAGCCGCCGAACCACGCGACCATCGCGGGCGACCACACAGGCCGCGCCACGTGGCCGCCCGGCGCCCATCCCCAGCGGCCGTGGTGGTGGACCCAGCGGCCGTAGTGGAACGGCGCGTAGCCCCACGGCGCGTCGTCGACCCACGTCCAGCCCCAGCCGGCGACCCACGACCAGCGCCCGTAGCGATACGGCGCCCAGTCGGCGACCACCCCGGCCGGATACCACAGCATCCCGTACTCGGGCGCGCTCTCCCAGCGCCCGTACTCGTCGAGGTCGGCGTAGCCGATCATCTGCGGCGAGACGTACGTGGCCGAGCGCGAGCGCTCGTAGCGGCGGTCGCGCTCCGCGCTCCAGGTGTCGAACCCGTCGACGAAGAAGCCGTTGCGCACGCTCGCCTGCGCCGGCTCCGCGCCTTCGAGCAGCGCGGTCTGCCCGGGCAGCACCTGCTGCACGCCGGTGGCGAACGATGCCATCGCCTCGCCCTCGCGCACGACCAGCTCGGTGCGCGTGCGGTCGGGGCTCACGTCGATCCGGTAGAGGCCGGGGCGGGTCAGCGCGATCTGCGTGTTCGGCGTGTCCACGCGCGCGGCCTCGCCCGGCTCGAGCACGCGCACGCGCAGGATCGCGCGGCCGTGCGCGACGAACAGCGCGACGATCGCGTCGTCGAGCCGCGCTATGTGCACGTTGGTGTCGCCGGCGAGGCGGAACTGCCCGCCGCCGTAGTCGATCTCCGCGCGGCCGTCCCCGGCCACCCAGAGGTTGTCGCCGCCGGTGACGGTGTCGTTGCGCCGCGCGTCCAGCCAGTCCTCGGCGCGCTCGCCCGCGGAGATGTAGACGCGGCCCGCGAGGTCCGCAAGCCGGCCGACGCGGCCCGGGAGGTCGTCCTGCGCCGCCGCCGGGACGGCGGTGGCCAGCGCGAAGAGCGTCAGGAAAAACGCGTTCGGCAGGAAGCTCATGGCTCGAGGCTCCTTCATATCGACCAGAACGTCCCGGGGAGCCGCAGCGTTGACCCGGGCGGGACTGGCGTTGCCGAAGAGCGATGATGCAGAATTTCCCGGCCGCACTTTCGGCGCCATGCCTCCGGAAGGCCACGTGCGATCCCTTGCGAAGACACTTCTGGCCGGCGCCGTGGCGCTCGCCTCCTCCTCCGGCGCCTCCGCGCAGTGGAGCGGCTTCGTCTTCTTCGGCGACAGCCTCTCCGACCCCGGCGCGTTCGCGCCCGCGCTGCCTCCGGGCCTCGGCCGGTTCACGACCAACCCCGACCCCGTCTGGTCGCAGATCCTGGGCTCGCGCTACGGCCTGACGATCACGCCGGCCAACCAGGGCGGCAGCGCATACGCGCAGGGCGGCGCGCGGGTCACCGGCTTGCCCGGCGTGCCGGCGGGCCCGCCGACCGGCACGGCGTTGCCCATCGCGACGCAGGTGTCGCAGTACATCGCGCGAGGCGTGGATCCGGACGCGGTGCACTCGATGTGGGGCGGCGCGAACGACGTCTTCTTCCAGCTCGACCTCCTGCAGGCCGGGGCGGTGACGCTGGCCCAGGCGGCCGGCAACGTCGCAGCCGCAGCCGGCCAGTTCGTCCAGGCCCTGGGCACGCTGCAGGCCGCCGGCGCGCGCGTAGTCGTCGCGCTGAACCTGCCCGACATCGGGCGCACGCCGTTCGGGCTCTCCGGAGGGCCGGCGGCCTCCACGCAGATCAGCCAGATCACGGCGCTCTACAACGCGACGCTGCAGGCCGGCCTCGGCGCGCTCGGCGGCAACGTGATACGCATCGACGCGTGGCGCCTGTTCGCTGAGATCCTCGCCGATCCGGCGGCCTACGGCTTCGCCAACACGACGTCGCCGGCCTGCGGCGCGACGCCGTCGCTGCTGTGCGGCCCGTCCAGCTACGTCGCGCCGAACGCGAACCGCACCCACGTGTTCGCCGACGGCGTCCACCCCACGGGCGCCGGTTTCGAGATCCTCGCCGGCGTCGTCGCCGCGCATCTCGAAGGCCCGCTGCTCAACGCCGCGCTGACCGAGGGCCCGCTCGCCGTCGAGCAGGCGACGTTCCGGACCGTCGACGCGCGCATGTGGTCGGCGATGGACGCGCCCTACGACCCGCAACGCGGCGTCAACCTGTGGGCGGCCTACGACTACGCGCGCGCCGACATCGACGCCGGCTTCGCGCGCGGCGACGCCGACGTCGACACCGTGTCGGTCGGCGCCGACGTGCGCTTCGGCGGCAACTGGATCGCCGGCGCCGCGTTCAACTTCAGCACCTACGACGCGGGCTACTCGGGCGGCAGCCACAAGCTCGAGGAGACCGGCGGCACGCTCTACGCCGGCTGGGGCCACGGGCCGTGGTACGCCGGAGCGTCCGCGCTGTTCGGTTCGCTCGACTACGGCGGCGTGTCGCGCACGATCGCGCTCGGTGCGCTGCAGCGCACCGAGTCCGGCGACACGTCGGGCGACCACTGGGCCGTGCGCGTGCACGGTGGCTACTGGCTGCGCGCGGGCAGCGTCAACCACGGGCCGTTCGCCAAGCTCGTCTACCAGCGCGCCGACGTCGACGGCTTCGCGGAGCGCGGGGTCTCGTCGACGACGCTCTCCTACGCCGGGCAGGAGCGCGAGAGCCTCGTGGCGAGCGTGGGCTGGCAGGCGCAGGGCAGCTTCGGCGCGCTGCGCCCGTTCGCCCGCGTCACGTGGGAACACGAGTTCGAGGACGACGCGCGCACGATCACCGCGAGCCCGGTCTCCCTCGGCGGCAGCTACTCGCTGACCGCGCCGCGCCCCGACGACAACTGGGCGCTGATCCACGTCGGCGCGGCGATGAACCTCGGCGCGCCGTCGGCGACGTTCGGCCAGGTCACCGGGCTCATCATGGGCACCGCGACGGCCGGCAAGGACGACGGCGACTCGTACGCAGTGACCGTGGGCATCCGCGTGCCTCTCTAAGCCCCGGTCCGCAGTCCCTTGACCCGCCGGTCACGTCCTGTTGTCCCGCGGTTTCCGCTTGCGGTTCTGCATGATGCGATCGTAGAGCGGCCGCGGGAGCGCGCGAAGCAGCACCGAAAGCGCCGCCATGCCGGGCGGCACGACGCAGAAGCGCTTGCGGCGCTCGATCGCGCGCGCTATGCGCCGCGCCGCTTCGTCGGCCTGGATCAGGAACGGCATCGGGTACGGATTGCGCGCGGTGAGCGGCGTCGCGATGAAGCCCGGGCAGATCGTCAGCACCGCCACGCCGCGCGCGCGCAGCTCGACGCGCAGGCTCTCGAGGTAGGTGATCGCCGCCGACTTCGACGCGCAGTAGGCGCCGGAACCGGGCAGGCCGCGGAAGCCCGCGACGCTCGCGATGCCCACCAGCGCGCCGCTCCCTGCCGCCGCCATCGGCGCGACGAACGGGTGAAAAGTGTGCACGAGACCGAGCACGTTCGTCTCCAGCACGCTGCGGAACGCCGGCAGGTCCTCGGCGTGGTCGGTGAGCGTGCCGCGCGAGACGCCGGCGTTGCCGATGACGACGTCCGGCGCGCCGAAGCGGGCCACGAACTCGGCGCCGGCGCGCGTCATGGCTTCCGCGTCGCGCACGTCGGCTGCCCAGGTCGCCACCGTCGCCGGCGCGAGCGCGGCGGCGAGCGAGGCGAGCTCCGGCGCGCGCCGCGCGACGAGGCCGAGCGTGGCGCCCTGCGCCGCGTAGTGGCGCGCGAGCGCCTCGCCGAGGCCCGACGACGCGCCGGTCAGGAAGACCTTCAGCGGCGCGGGCAAGGAGCGTTCAGCTCTTCGGGCGCTCGGCGCGCGCCTTGGCGATCAGCTGGTTGATCGCGCCCGGCAGGTTCGCGTGCGTGCCGACCTTGTCGGAGCTGACCTGGAACTTGCCGTCGACGAAAACCACCGGCACCGACTGCACCGAGTAGTTCTTCGCGAGCTGCAGCGCGCGGTTCATCTTGCTGTTGACGCCAAACGAGTTGAACGTGTCCTCGGCCTTCTTGCGGTCGACGCCCCTGCCGGCGACCCAGTCGAGGAACGCCTTCGGCTCGTGCAGCGGCACGCGCTTGTCGTGCAGCGCGACGAAGAGCTCGGGCGTGAGCTTGTCCTCCACCTCCAGCGCCTCGAGCGTGTAGTAGGCCTTGCCGAGGTTGCGCCACTGCTCGCGGCCGAAGTCCACCGGGACGCGCCTGAACTCGACGTCGGCAGGGAGCGTCTTCTTCCACGCGACGAGCTCGGGGTCGAGGTCGCGGCAGTGCGGGCAGCCGTAGCTGAAGAACTCGATCACCTCGATCTTCTTGCCGGAGTCCACCGGCTGGGGGTTCCTGAGCCGCGTGTAGTGCTGTCCCTCGACGTAGGCGACCTGCGCGGCGGCGCGGCCGGAGGCCGCGAGGACGCCGCAGCCGGCGGCGAAGGCGAGGAAGTCGCGGCGCGAAGCGCGCCGGGCGTGGGTTCTGTCCATCGGGGGGCTCCGTCGTCTGCGTTGGTTCGTGGGGCTGCGACGCGTTGGTCAGCGAAAGGCGCGCAAAGGTTCGCCCCGCGGGGCTTCCAGCGCGCCGGCGTCAGTAGCGGATGACCGCGACGTCGAAGCCGCGGCGCGCGAGCTCGCCCTTGACGCGGTTGAGCTCGTCGGTGTTGTCGTAGGGGCCGAGCCGCACGCGGTAGCGCGTGCCCTTGTCGGGGACCTCCCCCTTCTGCACCTGCGCTTCCCAGCCGGCGAGCGCCAGCCGCGCCTTCAGGTTGTCGGCGTCCGGCTCGGCCGCGAAGGAACCCGCCTGCAGCCAGAAGCGGTCTGGCGCCTTCGGCGCGCGCGCGGCGGGGTCGGCGGCAGAGACCTGCGGCGCCGGCTCGGCGCTCTTCTCCGGCGCGGCCTTGCCGGCTGCCTTGTCGACGGTGACCCGGTCGGGCGGCGCCGGCTTGCCGGCCTGCGCCTTCTGCTCCTCGCCGCCGGGCAGGATCTTGTAGAAGTCGAAGCGGGGCTTCTCCGCTTCCGCCTTCGCGGACTTCTGCGGTTGCGCGGCCTCGCGCGACTCGCCGCCGGCGGCGAGCTGGCGATAGGCTTTCCACCCGCCGGTCACGTACAGCGCGACGGCCGCGGCGAGCGCGATGCCGAGCACGAGCCCGATGAACACGCCGAGCAGCGTGCCGCCGCGGTCGTGCCGGTGCATGTGTCCGGCGCGCGGCGCGGGCGGTGCGGAGGCGGGGCGGGAGGTCCGGGGCACGTTGCTGCGCTACATCTGGTCGGGGGCCGAGATGCCGAGCACCGCCAGGCCGTTGGCGAGCACCTGCCCGGTTGCCAGCGCGAGCGCGAGGCGCGCGCCGCGCACGCGAGCGTCGTCGACGAGGAAGCGCTCCGCATTATAGTAACTGTGGAACTCGCCGGCCAATTCGCGCAGGTAGAACGCGACCTGGTGCGGCGCGTGGCCCTGCGCCGCGGCGGCGATCTCGACGCCGAAATCGGCGATGCGGCGCAGCAGCGCCTCCTCGTAGGGCGAGGTCAGCGGCGCGAGGTCGGATCCGCGCACGGCCGCGATCGCGCTCTCCTTCGCCAGCCCGGCTTGCCTGAGCACCGAGGCGACGCGCGCGTGCGCGTACTGCACGTAGTAGACCGGGTTCTCCTCGGATTGCGAGCGCGCGAGGTCGATGTCGAAGACGAACTCGGTGTCGGCGCGGCGCATCGCGAGGAAGAAGCGCACGGCGTCGCGGCCGACCTCGTCGATCAGGTCCCGCAGAGTCACGTAGCTGCCCGCGCGCTTGGAGATCTTCACCTCCTCGCCGCCCCTCATCACCGTCACCATCTTGTGGATGATGTAGTCCGGGTAGCCGGCCGGGATGCCGGCGCCGATCGCCTGCAGGCCGGCGCGCACGCGCATCACGGTGCTGTGGTGATCCGCGCCCTGGATGTTGATGACCTTGGCGAAGCCACGCTCCCACTTGGTCACGTGGTAGGCGACGTCGGGCACGAAGTACGTGTACCCGCCGTCGGACTTGCGCATCACGCGGTCCTTGTCGTCGCCGTAGTCGGTGGTGCGCAGCCACAGCGCGCCGTCGTGCTCGTAGGTGCGGCCCGACTCGACCAGCCGCCGCACGGTCGCGTCGACGCGCCCGTCGGCGTACAGCGAGCTCTCGAGGTAGTAGTTGTCGAAGCGCACGCCGAACGCCGCGAGGTCGCGGTCCTGCTCCTTGCGCAGCTCGTCGACGGCGAAGCGGCGGATCGCCTCGATGTCGGCGAGGTCGTGGCCGTGGCGCGCGAGGAACGCGCGCGCGATGTCGACGATGTAGTCGCCGCGATAGCCATCCTCGGGGAACTCGCCCGACTCGCCCAGCAGCTCCTTCGCGCGGGCGCGTACCGAGATCGCCAGGTTCTGGATCTGCTGGCCGGCGTCGTTGTAGTAGAACTCGCGCGCCACCTGCGCGCCCTGCCACTCGGCGAGGCGCGCGATCGCGTCGCCGAGCGCGGCCTGGCGGCCGTGGCCGACGTGGAGCGGCCCCGTCGGGTTCGCCGAGACGAACTCGACCATGACCCGCTGCCCGGCGAGCGCGTCCCCGCGGCCGTAGGCGTCGCGCTGCGCGAGCACGTCGCGCACGACGGCCTGCCGCGCCGCCGGCGTCACGAAGACGTTCACGAAGCCCGCGCCCGCGATCTCCGCGCGCTCGACCAGCGGCGAAGGCGGCAGCGCCGCGAGGATCGCCTGGGCCAGTTCGCGCGGGTTGCGCCGCGCGGGCTTCGCCAGCGCGAGCGCCACGTTCGTCGCATAGTCGCCGTGCGCCGCCTGCTTCGGACGATCGACCGCGAACACCGGCGCCGGCACGTCGGGCAGCGCCGCGCGCACGCCGGCGGCGAGCCAGTTCGCGAGTTCGCGGCGCAGGTCCATGGCAGTCGGAAGCGGCAAAAGACGGCGATTATAGCGGCGCAGGGCGGCCCGACCGGCTAGTGTCCCGTACCGGAAGTTCCTTGCGCAAGGACGAGCGCAGGTGGCTGCTGTGCTGCGATATGGCGATGAACCTCCGGTACGGGACACCAGCCCGGGTCACGCGAGCGACTGCGGGTCCACGTCGATTGCCCAGCGCACGCGCCGGTCGCGCGACTCGGCGAGCTCGCCGCGCAGCGCCGTCAGGACGGCGTTGAGGTCGCCGCGCCGCGGGCTGCGCAACAGCATCTGCGCGCGCTCGAAGCCCGCGCGGCGCGCCAGCGCGGCGGCGACCGGCGGAAACACCTCGACCGTTCCTCCGCGAGCCTTCGCGGCGGCGAGCGCCGCCTCGTGCGCGCGAGCGCAGAAGCGCCCGACGTCCTCGCGCCGGTGCGCCTCGGCGGCAAGCAGCGCGAGGTGCGAGTACGGCGGCAGGCCGGCCGCCTCGCGCTCGACGAGAGCGGCCGTCGCCAGCGCGTCGTAGTCGTGCCGCGCCACGGCGGCGAACAGCGGGTGGCCGGGGAAGTCGGTCTGCACGATCACTTCGCCGGGACGCTCCGCGCGCCCGGCCCGCCCGGCCACCTGCAGCAGCAGCGCCGCCGCGTGCTCGGTCGCGCGGAAGTCGGCGCTGTACAGCGCGTTGTCGGCGCCGAGCACGCCCACGAGCGTCAGGCGCGGGAAGTCGTGGCCCTTCGCCAGCATCTGCGTCCCGACGAGCACGTCGAGCGCGTTGTCGCGCACCTGCTCGCGCACGGCGGCGAACGCGCCGGAGCGGCGCGTGCTGTCGCGGTCCACGCGCGCGATGCGCGCCCGCGGGAACGCGCCCGCCAGCACGGCTTCCAGCCGCTGCGTGCCGTGCCCGCCCGCGGCGAGGTCCACGTTGCCGCACGACGGGCACGCCGGCGGGATGCGCTCCCGGTGGCCGCAGTGGTGGCACAGCAGCATCGGCGGCGCCCGGTGCGTGGTGAGCCGCGCGCTGCAGCGCGTGCAACCCGCCTGCCAGCCGCACGCCGGGCACTTGAGCGAGGGCGCGTAGCCGCGGCGATTGACGAACACCAGCGATTGCTCGCCGCGTGCGAGCCGCTCGCCGATCGCCGCCAGCAGCGCGCCCGAGATCCCGTCGCGCACGTCGGGGCCGCGGGCGGGCACCAGCCGCACGGCCGGGAGCGACGCGCGCGGGTCCGCGCGGCGCGGGAGGACGAGGCGCCGGTAGCGGCCGGCGAGCGCGTGCGCATGCGACTCGAGCGACGGCGTCGCGCTGCCGAGCACGACCGGGACGTCGCGGCGGCGCGCGCGCCACACGGCCGCGTCGCGCGCGTGGTAGCGCACGCCGTCGTGCTGCTTGAACGATGCGTCGTGCTCCTCGTCGACGACGACGAGCGCGAGCCGCGGCAGCGGCGCGAACACCGCGAGCCGCGTGCCGAGCACGATGTCGGCGCGCCCGCTCGCGGCCGCCTCCCAGTTCGCGCGGCGCGCACCCTCCGCGAGGCCGCTGTGCAGCGTGACGGTGCGCGCCCGCGGCAACGCGTCCGCGACGCGCGCGCAGAGCTGCGGCGTGAGGTTGATCTCGGGGACCAGCATCAGCACCTGGCCGCCACCCTCGACGATCGCCGCCGCGACCGCGAGGTAGACCTCCGTCTTGCCGCTCCCGGTGACGCCCTGCAGCAGCAGCGGCGCGAACGTCCCGCTCGCGGCGAGGATCGCGTCGACCGCCGCGCGCTGTTCCTCGTTGAGCCGCGGCGCGGTGCCCTTCCCTTCCGGGCGCGCCTCTTCGACCCAGCCCGCCTCGCGCCAGCGCGCCAGGACGCGGCGCAGCGCGGGGCCGAGCGCGCGCGCCTCGTCTGCGGAGAGCGTCGCGCCGTCGACGGCCAGTCGTTCGTGGAGCGCGCGCTGCGCGGGCGCGCGCCGCAACGCGCCTGCGAGCGCCTCGCGTCCCGAAGCCGTCAGGCGCAGCGGCACGTCGTCGCGCGCAGGCACGGCGCGCTCGAGCGGCGGCAGCGCCAGCGCGCAGGCGAGCCCCGGGGCCGATTGGTAATACCCTGCGACGAATTCGGCGAGCTCGAGCACGTCCTGCGGCAGCGCCGTGGCGTCCACGACCTCGGCGATCGCGAGCAGGTCCTCGCGCCGCACTTCGCTCTCCTGCGAGATGCCGAGCACGACGCCCGTCGCGCGCCGCCGCGCGAGCGGCACGCGCACGATCGCGCCGCACGCGACGTCGAGCCCCGCGGGTATCCAGTAGTCGAACAGCCTGTCGACCGCGACGGGAAGCGCGACGCGCGCGATCGTCATGCGGCGCCGCGCTGCGCCGCGCGGAGGGCTGCCGTTGCGTCTGCGCTACGCAACGCGGCGTTCGGAACGCTCACAGGCCACCACAAGGAAGTCCCGCAAGTGCTTCATTTGCAAGGAGGCGAGAAACAGTGCACATCCGGTGTGGATAACTTTGTGCGTAAGGCGCTTGACACGGGCGCCGTCCATGACGAAGGCAAGCCGCGGCATTCCCGGTCGCACTGGGGAGGCGGGTATTTTCTCCCGCCGATTCATGGACTTGGCCGAGCCGCCAGCGTGCCGGGAACGACCTCTTGCCGTTCGTCGGCACAGAGGTAGCGATGTGAATAACTGCGAATCGGCACCCGCCCCGGGCCGCTTGTCAAGTCCCCCGCGCCGCCGCCGTCGCAGTTTGCCCGGCCCGAGCCTCCCGCGAAACGCGGTGGACGGTCTCGACGAGCGCCGCCACGTTCTCCGGCGGCGTGCGCGGCACGATGCCGTGGCCGAGGTTGAACACGTGGCCGGGCGCCGGCCCCGCCGCACGCAGGATCGCCTCGGCCTCGCGTGCCACCGTCAGCGGGTCGGTCGTCAGCACCAGGGGGTCGAGATTGCCCTGCAGCGCCACGCGCGCGCCGACGCGCCGGCGCGCCTCGCCGATGTCCACGGTCCAGTCGAGCCCGACCCCGTCGGCGCCGCATGCAGCGAGGTCGTCCAGCCACGCGCCGCCGCCCTTGGTGAACACGATCGACGGCACGCGCCCCGCCGGACCGGGCGCGAGTCCCTGCAGCACGGCGCGCATCGACGCGAGCGAGAAACGCCGGTAGGCGGCCGACGAGAGCAGGCCGCCCCAGGTGTCGAAGATCATCACCGCGTCGGCGCCGGCGCGGATCTGCTCGTTCAGGTACGCGGTCACCGCGGCCGCGTTCACGTCGACGAGCCGCTGAAGCAGGTCGGGTCGCGCCGCCGCCATGCGCCGCACGCTCGCGAAGTCGTCGTCGCTGCCGCCGCCCTCGATCATGTAGCAGGCGAGCGTGAACGGGCTGCCGGAGAAGCCGATCAGCGGAACGCGCCCGCCGAGCGCGCGCTTGATCGTCGACACCGCGTCGAACACGTAGCGCAGCCGGCCCATGTCGGGCGCGGCCAGCGTCGCGATCGCGGCCTCGTCGGCCGTCGTGCGGGCGAAGCGCGGCCCCTCGCCCTCGGCGAACGACAGCCCGAGCCCCATCGCGTCGGGAATCGTGAGGATGTCGGAGAACAGGATCGCCGCGTCGAGCGGGAACCGCTCGAGCGGCTGCAGCGTGACCTCGCAGGCGAGCTCGGGGCTCTGCGCGAGCGCCATGAAGCTTCCCGCCTTCGCCCGCGTCGCGTTGTACTCGGGCAGGTAGCGTCCCGCCTGCCGCATCAGCCACACCGGCGTGTGCGCGGTGGGCTCGCGGCGCAGGGCGCGCAGGAATGTGTCGTTCTGGATGGGCACGGGGCGGGAGGACGAGGGGCGGGGGGCCGAGAGTGCCTCAGCGCAGGGGTTGCGCGCAATGCGCTGCGTCAACGCGGGCAAGAACTCCCGGGCGGATCGGCGAGCCCGCGGCGGCGGGCACGCTCACCCCTCGCCCCCGCCCCGCGTCTCAGCGCGGCAGCGCAGAGGAACCCATCAGGAACTCGTCGACCGAGCGCGCGCACTGCCTGCCCTCGCGTATCGCCCACACGACGAGCGACTGGCCGCGGCGCATGTCGCCCGCCGCAAACACCTTGGCCACCGACGTGCGGTAGTCGTCGGCGTTCGCCTGGACGTTGCTGCGCGCGTCGCGCGCGACGCCGAACTGCTCGAGCATCGACTTCGCCGCGGGGCCGGTGAAGCCCATCGCCAGCAGCACGAGGTCGGCCGCGAGCTCGAACTCGCTGCCGGGAATCTCCGTCATCCTCGCCTGCCCGGTCGCCGGATCCTTCGTCCACTCGAGCCGCGCGGCGACGAGCTTCGCCACCTTGCCGCCGCGCCCCTCGAAGCGCTTCGTCGCCACCGACCAGTCGCGCGCGCAGCCCTCCTCGTGCGACGAGGACGTGCGCAGCTTCGCGGGCCAGTACGGCCACGTGAGCGGCTTGTCCTCCGCCTGCGGCGGCTGCGGCAGCAGCTCGAACTGCGTGACCGAGGCGGCGCCGTGCCGGTTCGACGTGCCGACGCAGTCGGAGCCGGTGTCGCCACCGCCGATCACCACGACGTGCTTGCCGGTGGCCTTGATCTGCCCCGCGACCGCGTCGCCCGCGACGACCCTGTTCTGCTGCGGGAGGAACTCCATCGCGAAGTGGACGCCGGCGAGCTCGCGTCCCGGCACGGGCAGGTCGCGCGGCTGCTCGGCGCCGCCGGCGAGCACGACGGCATCGTGCTCGGCGAGCAGCTGCCGTGCCGAGACGTCGCGGCCGACTTCGGCGTTCGGCCGGAACACCACGCCTTCCTCGGCCATCTGCGCCATGCGCCGGTCGATCAGGTGCTTCTCCATCTTGAAGTCCGGGATGCCGTAGCGCATTAGGCCGCCGATGCGGTCGCTCTTCTCGTAGAGCACCACGTCGTGGCCGGCGCGCGCGAGCTGCTGCGCGCAGGCCATGCCCGCCGGGCCCGAGCCCACGACCGCGACGCGCTTGCCGGTCTTGCGCTGCGGCGGCAGCGGCCGCACCCAGCCTTCCTCCCAGCCCTTGTCGACGAGGAAGTGCTCGATCGACTTGATGCCGACCGCGTCGTCGTTGATGTTGAGCGTGCACGCCGCCTCGCAGGGCGCGGGGCACACGCGGCCGGTGAACTCGGGGAAGTTGTTCGTCGAGTGCAGGACCTCGAGCGCGCGCTGCCACTGGCCGCGGTACGCGAGGTCGTTCCAGTCGGGGATGACGTTGCTGATCGGGCAGCCGCTCTGGCAGAACGGGATGCCGCAGTCCATGCAGCGCGCGCCCTGCCGGCTCGCCTCGGCGTCGGTCAGCGCGACGACGAACTCGCGGTAGTGGCCGAGGCGCTCGGCGGCCGGCTCGGCGGCCTCCTGGATGCGCTTCAGCTCGAGGAATCCGGTGATCTTGCCCATGCGACCTTCACGCTCGTGCGATGACTTCAACCGGCGCCGTTCCCGCGCAGCCTGCCCCCGAGGACTGCAGTCGGGGGGCGGGCATCCAGCGACGTTCGCCGCAACGACGCTGGGTCCCCGCGTTCGCGGGGACGGCGCGGACCTCCT
>JAOUIA010000041.1 GCA_029884335.1 Betaproteobacteria bacterium | reverse complement strand
CGTGCGCGGCTGCGCTGCTCCCGGAGGGAGCGGCGTTCGCCCAGCGGCGAGGGGCCGCGATGAGCCGTTTCGGGAATGCAAGTCGCTTGGTCGCGGCCCCTTGCAATCGTCTCGGGTCGCAACCCCGCAAGCGGGGCCCCTGCTCCGCCTCGCCGATTGCCCCGCGCGGAGCGCGGGGATCGACGCCAAGGCGAATCGCCGCACCGGCCGAAACGCAAACCAACGCCTTCCGGTACCGTCCAAGGAGGCCGGAGCAATGAGCGGCCTCGTTGGACGGCCCAGCAGTGCGTACGGTTTGCGTGTCGGCCGCCGCCAGCGCGAGCGGACGCGCGCATTGCGCCTGGCAAGCGCCCCGCTCGCGCAGGCGTCCTCGGGGCGGCCCGGCGGCGCTCATCTGCGCGCGGGCCGCAGCCAGCGCTCCGACAGCACGTAGGAGAGCGCCACGGTGACGAACGACACGGTGAGCAGCAGCAGCGCCATCGCTCCCGCGCCGGTCGTGTCGAGCGCCTGCACGCGGTCGTAGATCGCGATGGCGGCCGTCTTCGTCTCGCCGGGGATCGAGCCGCCCACCATCAGCACGACGCCGAACTCGCCGAGCGTGTGCGCGAACGTCAGCACGGCGGCCGACAGCACGCCGGGCCAGGCCAGCGGCAACTCGATCCGCGCGAACGACTGCCAGCGCGACAATCCGCAGCACTGCGCGGCCTCGCGCACGTCGAGCGGAATCGCGGCGAACGCGCGCTGCAGCGGCTGCACGGCGAACGGGACGTTGACGATCACCGAGGCGACGACGAGCCCGGTGAACGTGAACGCGAGCGGCGCGCCGAACGCGCGCTCGAACGCCGCGCCGAGCGGGCTCTGCGCGCCGAGCGCGACGAGCAGGTAGTAGCCGAGCACGGTGGGCGGCAGCACCAGCGGCAGCGCGGTGAGCGCCTCGAGCCACGGCCGCGCGCGCGAACGCGTGGTCGCGAGCCAGCGGCCGGCGACGACGCCGAACGGCATCAGCACCAGCAGCGTCACCGCCGCGAGCGCGAGGGAGAGGCGCAGCGCGGTCCAGTCCACGCTCAGTTCTCCCCGGGCAGCGCGAAGCCGTGGCGCGCGAACACTTCGCGCGCGGGCGGCGTCTGCAGCCAGCGGTAGAAGTCGGCCGCCTGCGGACCCGCGCGCTTCAGCAGCACCATGCGCTGGCGCAGCGGCTTGTGCAGCGACTCCGGCAGCAAGGCCGCGCTGCCGAGCTTCGCGATCTCGGGCGCCCTCGCGAGCGAGAGCGGGACGATGCCGCCCTGCGCGTTGCCGCCGGCGGCGAACTGCATCGCCTGCGAGGCGTTCTCGCCGAGCACGAGCGCGCCGCGCAGCGGCTCCCACAGCCCCGCCGACTGCAGGACGTCGCGTGCCGCGCGGCCGTACGGCGCGTGCTCGGGATTGGCGATGGCGAAGCGCCGCACGCGGCCGTCGGCGACCGCGGCGCGCAGGTCCGCGAGCGTGGCGTCGGCCTTAAGCGGCGAGCGCGCGGGCACGAACAGCACCACACGGCCGATCCCGTAGAGCGTCCCGGCGTCGCGGGCAAGCCCTCGCGCCGCGAGGTGCTCGACGTAGAACTCGTCGGCCGAGAGGAACAGCTCGAACGGAGCGCCGTTGGCGATCTGCTGCGCGAAGTTGCCCGACGAGCCGTACGCGAGCCGCACCTCGCGCCCCGTGGCCGAGCGGTAGCGATCGGCGAGCTCGGCGAGCGCGAACTGGAGGTCGGCGGCCGCGGCGATTGCCGGGGGGGTGGCGAGTGCCGGCACGGGGACGGCAGCTGCCGCGAAGGCCAGGGCGAGAGCGAAGAGGCGGGGAAAGGGCATCGGACGGGCTCGCGCGGTGCACTATATCGCGTGGCCGGACGCGGCCGCGGGGATGGCGTCCGCGCGTGCTAGAATGACGTTTCTGAAAGCCGTTTTCACATATTGCGGCGAGCCCTGAAGGAGCCCCCCATGAACGCCCCCACCTTCGGTCCCGGCATCGTGGTGACCGGACGCATCACGCCCGAGTACGCCGAGATCCTGACGCCCGACGCGCTCGCGTTCGCCGCGAAGCTGCAGCGCGCGTTCGGCGGCCGCCGCAACGAGCTGCTCGCCCGCCGCGCGCAGCGCCAGGCGGAATTCGACGCGGGCAAGCTGCCCGACTTCCTGCCCCAGACGAAGGCGATCCGCGACGGCGACTGGACCTGCGCCCCGGTGCCCGCCGACATCCAGGACCGCCGCGTCGAGATCACCGGGCCGGTCGACCGCAAGATGATCATCAACGCGCTCAACTCCGGCGCGAAGGTGTTCATGGCCGACTTCGAGGACGCCAACACGCCGCGCTGGGACAACAACATCCAGGGCCACATCAACCTGCGCGACGCGATCCGCCGCCGCATCGACTACGTCTCGCCCGAGGGCAAGGCCTACAGGCTCGGCGAGAAGACGGCCACACTGTTCGTGCGCCCGCGCGGCTGGCACCTGCCGGAGAAGCACGTGCTGGTCGACGGCGCGCCGATGTCCGGCGGCATCTTCGACTTCGCGCTGTACTTCTTCCACAACGCGAAGGAGCTGCTCGCGCGCGGCTCGGGCCCGTACTTCTACCTGCCCAAGCTCGAGAGCCACCTCGAGGCGCGGCTGTGGAACGACGTCTTCGTGATGGCGCAGGACGCGCTGGGCGTGCCGCGCGGCTCGATCAAGGCGACCGTGCTGATCGAGACGATCGTCGCCGCCTACGAGATGGACGAGATCCTCTACGAGCTGCGCGAGCACTCGGCCGGCCTCAACGCCGGCCGCTGGGACTACATCTTCTCGTGCATCAAGAAGTTCCGCAGCAACCGCGACTTCTGCCTCGCCGACCGCGTGCTGGTCACGATGACCACGCACTTCCTCAAGAGCTACGCCGAGCTGCTGATCAGGACCTGCCACCGCCGCGACATCCACGCGATGGGCGGCATGGCGGCGCAGATCCCGGTGAAGAACGACGAGGCGGCCAACGCCGAGGCGTTCGCGAAGGTCAAGGTCGACAAGGAGCGCGAGGCCACCTACGGCCACGACGGCACGTGGGTCGCGCACCCGGGGCTCGTGCCGGTGGCGCTGGAGGCGTTCGACCGGCTGATGCCGGGCGCCAACCAGATCCGCACGAAGAAGCGCGCCGACGTCAACGTCACCGCGGCCGACCTCGTGAAGTTCGAGCCGGAGAAGCCGATCACCGAGAAGGGCCTGCGGCTCAACGTCAGCGTGGCGATCCAGTACGTCGGCGCGTGGCTCGCCGGGCAGGGCGCGGTGCCGATCTTCAACCTGATGGAAGACGCCGCCACCGCCGAGATCTCGCGCTCGCAGGTCTGGCAGTGGATCCGCTCGCCGAAGGGTGTGCTCGACGACGGGCGCAAGGTGACCAAGGACCTGGTCGCCGCGATGATTCCCGAGGAGATGGCGAAGATCCGCGAGCTGCTCGGGCCCGCCTACGGCGAAGGCCGCTACGAGGAGGCCGCGAAGATCTTCGCCGACCTCGTCAACAACGACACGTTCGTCGAGTTCCTCACGCTGCCGGCGTACGAGCGGATCGACTGACGGGCGTCGTCGTCCGCCGTTGCATGGAGAAGGCGCCCGCGGGCGCCTTCTTCGCCTGCGCGGCGGCAGCGCAGCCGGCGACTCCGCCTACCGCACGATCGCGTCGGGGGCAGCGCGCACGAGCACCGACTCCGGAACCGTGAGGCCGAGCGCTGCCGCCGTCCTGAGGTTGACGGAGAGGTCGAACGTCGACGATTCCACGACGGCGAGATCGCCGGGTTTCGCGCCGCGCAGGATCTTGTCGACGTACCCGACCAGGTCCCTGATCGGCGTACCGGGGCCGAAGCCGGCGAGCAGTCCCGCCTCGACGTGCGCACGGCCGCCCCCGACGGCGGGCAGACGATGCTCGAGCGCGAAGGCAGCGATCTCGTTGCGCAGGATGCGGTTGATCGGATTGGGACTCAGGATCAGTGCGTCGGGGCGCTCGCGGAGGACCTCGGCCCTGGCGCGCTCGAAGTCCTCGCGGACGTTCAGGTAGACGCTCGGCACGCTCGCGCCGAGGGCCTGGTTGCCCGCCTCGATCTCCTTGCGCCGGACTTCCCTCTGCGCGGCGTCGAGACCGTGGAAGTTGCCCTGCAGCCAGACCACGCGCTTGACCTTGGGGGCGATGGCCTTGAGCAACTCGAGTCGCTTCAAGTGGATGGCGCTGAAAGAGCCTTCGGCGAGCCCCGTGACGTTGCCGCCCGGGCGCGCGTAGCTCGCGATCACGCCGAAGCCGACCGGGTCGGTGACGCCATACATGACGATCGGGATCTGCGCGGTCGCAGCCTTCGCCGCGCGCACTCCCGCATCCGTCCCCACGACGATCACGTCGACCTTGAGGCGAGCCAGATCGGCCGCCAGCTCCGGATACCGCTCGGCCTCGCCGTCCGCGGCGCGCATCTCGAAGGCGAGGTTCTTCCCCTCGACGTAGCCGAGCCTGCCGAACTCGCCGAGGATGCTGTTCCAGATGCGCGCCACGGCCGGATCCGACGACGGCGATCGCGTGGCGATCCAGCCGACCCGGTGGACCTTCCCGGGCGCTTGCGCGCTGGCCCTGCCGAGCGTCGCGAGGGCAACGACTGCCACACCGACGAATGCGCGTCGATCGATCACAGCACGGACTCCGATACGCCGGCAAGGAATGACCGAGTGGAGTGCCGGAAACGCTGCGCCGATCGCACCCGTCGTGCATTGACCTGACGCAAGCACTGCCGCGGCAGCAGCTCGCCTCGATCGCGGCGGGCGCCGGCGAGCCTGCCCGTCACCCGATTCCCCGGGCAATTCGAGGATCGGTCCTGCGACGGCGACCGGGCGATCAGCGGTAGGCTCTCGCGGCCCTGTGCGATCCGCGACGGCGCGGCGGGGTCGCCGCAGCGTGCAGTTCGTCACGCAGGGCGGGGCGGTCGGTCATGAAGGCAGCGACCCGCATCTTCGCGATACGCGGGGGCGCACGAGCGGGGCAGCTTCGCGGGAGCGGACGGGCGGCAGCGCCAACGTGCGACGGCGTGAGCCGTGTAGCAGCAGCCTCGCCCGGTGTGCGTGCGGGTGCGACCGAAGCGGGCCGCGCGGAGGCTCTCGCGCACCCTCGACCGCGCCCGGGGGACCGCAGTCGCTTCGGGGTCTGTGCCGGCATCGAAGACGGCGCCGTTGGCGCTGCCGTGGGACACCGTGCCGACGACCACGCGGCGCAAGCGCACGTATGGATCGAGGGCCGGGGCGAAGCCGCGGACAGAAGGCACCGAGCCCGGACGCGCCGCGCGGTCCGAGCTTGGGCGGTGCGCTCCCAGGCGCTGCTCGACCGCAGCGACGGACGGGTGCGGCGCCACCCTGCAAAGCGACGCCGTGCGCGCGAAGCGGCACACCCGCCAAGACACCGGAAGCAGCCGCTGGATTGCGCTGGATCAAGGGGTTGCGCACGACCGACCTTAGAGTGGAAGCGCGGGGGAGGCGGGAAGAGGTTATTCGTGTCACGGCTCTGGACCCCTCCGGGCGGCGGCCGCTGTGCGGCCCGTGCCCGTCGATGTGGAGCCGCGCTCGCGGCGGCAGCGGGGTTGCTCGCGCTCGGGAGCTGCTCGGTCCGGCAGATGGCGATCGACACCATCGGGGACGCGCTTGCGAGCGGAGGGTCGGTGTACGAGGCGGATCCCGACGCGGTGCTGGTCGGGGAGGCGCTCCCGTTCAGCCTGAAGCTGCTCGACAGCCTGGTCGCGGAGTCGCCCCGCCACCGCGGACTGCTCGTCGCCGGAAGCCGTGCCTACCTGCTGTACGCGTACGGCTATGTCGGTTCCGAGGCCGACCGCATCGCGCGCGACGACGTCGACCGGGCAGGCGCGGTGCGCGCCCGCACGCGCAACCTCGCGTTGCGCTCGCACCGCTATGCGATGCGCGGCCTCGAGCTCCGCCACGCGGGCATCGCGGCGGCCGTCGCCGCCGATCCGGTCACGGCGGCGCGGGCCGTGACCGATGCTCGCGACGTCGACCTGCTCTACCTCGCCGCGGCGTCGCTCGCCGTCGCGATCGGCAGCGGCAAGGACGACGCCTCGATGCTCGTCCGCCTGCCCGAGGTCGACGCGCTGCTCGCGCGCGCGCTGGCGCTCGACGAAGCCTGGAACGACGGCGCGCTGCACGAGCTCGCGGTGAGCTGGCAGGCGGCGCGGCCCGGTGTCGGCGACCGGCGCGCGATCGACGCGCACTACGAGCGGGCGCTCGCGCTGTCGCGTGGCACGCGTGCGACGCTGTTCGTCGCCTATGCCGAGGCGGTGGCCGTGCGCGCGCAGGACCGGAAGCTGTTCGACGGCCTCGTCGCGCGCGCGCTCGCCGTCGACCCCGAGGCGCGGCCGGACGAGCGCCTGCAGGACGCGCTCGCGAAGCAGCGCGCGCGGTGGCTCGCCGGGCTCGCGGACCAGCTGTTCCTGGAGTGATGCCGATGACCTCGTGCAGCAGACCGCATTCGGGGCTCGTGTCGCGGACGCTGCTCGCGTCCCGCTTCGTCGCGCTCGTCGCCGGCCTCGTGATCGCGACGGCCGCCGAGGCGCAGGTGGTGGTCAAGCTCGGCACGATCGCGCCGGAGGGCTCGGTGTGGGGCGACGCGCTCCAGCGCGTCGCCCGGTCGTGGAAGGAAGCCTCGGGCGGGAAGGTGGAGCTGCGCATCTTCGCCGGCGGCGTATTGGGCGGCGAGGACGAGCTCGTCCGCAAGCTGCAACGGCGCGTGATCGACGCGGTGACGCTGTCGGGGTCGGGCCTGCCGACGCTCGAGCGCAGCTTCAACTGCCTCAACATGCCGTTGCTGTTCGAGTCGAGCGACGAGCTCGACTACGTGCGCGAGCGAGTTGCCCCGGCGATCGAGAAGCGACTGGATGCGAAGGGCTTCGCCGTGCTCAACTGGGCGATCGCCGGCTGGGTGAACATCTTCTCGAAGGAGCCGATCCGGCTGCCCGCCGACCTGCGCCGCACCCGCTTCTGGATGAGCTCGGGCGACCCCGAGACCGAGAAGATCTACAAGGCGTTCGGCGTTCACGTGGTCCCGCTGCCCGTCACCGAAATGATGACGGGCCTGCAGACCGGCCTGATCGACGCCACGGCGGCGCCCCCGCTCTACGCGCTCCTCGACCGAACGTTCCAGGTGGCGGGACACATGCTCGACATCCACTGGGGCGCGCTGAACGCCGCCACGATCGTCCGCGCGGACGCGTGGGCGCGCGTGCCGGAGGAGCTGCGGCCGCGGCTCGCCGAGGCGGCCCGTCGCGAGGGCGTGGCGATGCGCGACGTCGGACGCAAGTCGGGCGACGACGCGGTCCGCGAGATGCAGAAGCGCGGACTCGTGGTGACGGTGCCCACCGCCGCCGAGCGCGCGAAGTGGCGGGAGGAGGCCGCCAGCACCTATCCGGGGCTTCGGGGCGCCTACTGCCCGGCCGAGCTCTACGACGACGTGATGCGCTTCCACGCGGAGTCGCGCCGGCCGCGTTGACGGCCGACCTCGGCGATGGGACCCAACGGCCCGGTCGAGGCGCCACGAGCGCGGGTGGCCGTGGCAGCGGAGGCGCGCGCGGAGGAGGCCGGCCCGCCGTCGTGGTTCGCGAGGTGCGAGAGCGCGTTCTCGATCGCCGTGCTGGCGGTGCTCACTGCCGTCCCGCTCGTCGACCTGGTCGGACGCGAGGCGTTCGGCCGCAGCCTTTCCGGCGGCACCACGGCCGTGCAGTACCTGACGCTGTGGATCACGTTCCTCGGCGCGGCGCTGGCCGCGCGCAGCGAACGGCTGCTCGCGCTGGCGACGGTGTCGCTCCTGCCGCCGTCCGCGCAGGCCCTCGCCAAGGTCGTCGTCGCGTTCGTCGCCGTCGCGATCGTCGGGGCGTTCGCGCTGGCGAGCGTCGAGCTGATCGGCGTCGACTACAAGTACGGCGCGACCGCGGTCTGGGGCATTCCGGTGTGGTGCGTGTCGCTGGCGATGCCTGTCGCGCTCGCGGCGATCGCGGCGCGCACGATCGCCCAGGCCTCCCCGCGAACGTGGCCGCGCGTGCCGGTCGCGTTCGCGCTCGCGATCGTCGCCTTGGCAGTTCTCGTTCCCGAGGCTTCCCGTCCGCAGTTCGTCTGGCCGGTCGGCATCGTGATTCTCGCCGCGACCGCGCTCGGCCTGCCGATCTTTGCGGCGCTGGCCGGGGCCGCGCTGATCCTCGGCTGGGCCGACGGCACGCCGCTCTCCTCGGTGCCGGGCGAGGCGTTCCGCCTCAGCACCTCGCCGCTGCTGCCGGCGATACCGCTCTTCACGCTTGGCGGCTACATCCTGTCGGCGGGCGGCTCGAGCCGGCGGCTGTTGCGCCTGATCAACGCGCTCTTCGGTTGGATGCCTGGCGGCCTTGCGATCGTCGTCGTGCTCCTGCTCGCGTTCTTCACGCCCCTCACCGGCGCGTCGGGCGTGACGATCGTCGCGATGGGCGGCCTGCTGCTGCCGATGCTGATCCGGGCGGGCTACCCCGAGCGCACGTCGATGGGGCTCATCACCGTGGCGGGCTCGATCGGCATCTTCCTGCCGCCGAGCCTGCCGGTGATCCTCTATGCGTTCTACGCCAACGTGCCGCTGGAGCAGCTGTTCGTCGCTGGCGCAGTGCCCGGCCTGCTGCTCGTCGCCGCCGTCGCCGGGTGGGGCGCGATGCGCGGCGTCGCCGGCGGCGCCCGCCGCACGGCGTTCGCGTGGCAGGAGGTCGGCGCGGCGCTCTGGGAGGCGCGCTTCGAGGTGGCGATGCCAGTCGTGCTGATCGGGGCGATGCTCGCCGGTTTCGCGACGCTGGTCGAGACGGCGGCGCTGATGGTGGTCTACACGCTGGCCGTGGAGTGCTTCGCGTTCCGCGACCTCGACGTCCGCCGCGACCTGCCGAGGGTCGCGATCCAGAGCGCAACGCTGGTCGGCGGCTTCATGATCATCCTCGGCGTCGCCATGGCGCTCACCAACTGGCTCACGCTCGGCCAGGTCCCCAGTCGGGTGCTCGCCTGGGTGCAGTCCGTCATCGAATCGCGCTTCGTGCTGCTGCTCGCCCTCAACGCGTTCCTGATCGCCGTCGGCGCCCTGATGGACATCTACTCGGCGATCATCGTCATCGTGCCGCTGCTCGTGCCGCTCATCGCGGCCTACGGCCTCGACCCGGTCCACGTGGGCGTCGTCTTCCTCGCCAACATGCAGCTGGGCTACCTGATGCCGCCGATGGGCGAGAACCTGTTTCTCGCCGCCTACCGCTTCGACGCCACGCTGCAGGCGGTGTATCGCGCGGTGCTCCCGTACGTGGCGATCATGCTCGCCGTCGTGCTGCTGATCACTTTCTGGCCCGCAATCAGCATCGGCGTCCTCGGCGCGGCCGGACTGCGCGCGCCTGGCCCCTGACGACGGCCCGCTATGGCTGCGGCCGGTTGAGCAGGCAGTGATCGACCTCGGCCTCGGCCTGCAGCCAGTCGTCGAGATCCCCGCCGTCGCAGTAGCCCCGCTCGACGTAGTGGCGATAGGCCGTCTCGCTGACCAGCCGGTGACGCAGGTCCTGATCGATCTCGCTGTGCACGCCTTCCGCGAAAGGCGTCTCGGGCACCGGCTCGATCTCGACGCTCTCGTCGATCGGCCGCGACGCGCGCCTGCGCACGTGTTGCGGCGGCGGCTCGGCTCTGGGTGCGACCGCCGCGGGCTTGGAAGGGACTGCCTGGTGCTTGGTCATCGTGGTCCTCCTCGCTGGTGCGGGGCGCCGACCGTACGCCACCAACGCCACCGTCGAGACCGGCGCCACCCGAACATCCTCGCCGCTTGCCGGCCCCTCCGGGTTAAGCGAGGTCAACGATCGCGTCGAGTTGCTGCGCCCGCACGACAGCGGCGGTCACGCACCTATGAGCCGCAGCGCTTCGCCCTGCACGCACGCGATCAGCTCCGGGTTGCTCTGCTGGGCGCAGCGGGCGAGCTCGCAGATCTGCGCGTGGGTCGCCCGCGCGGCGTCCTCGAGCGTGACGAACACGGCGGACCGGCGGGCCACCGCCGCGTAGCGCGCGAACGCGCCGCCACCCAGCACGGCGAGCGCAAGGACGCCGACGCCGGCGACGAGACGCGACAGCTGGCGCGCGCTCCGCGGGCTGCAGGCGCGCGAGGGCATCGGCGATCCTGGCGGACGCAGCTTCGCGTTGGATCTCGGCCACGGCGGGTACCTCCCCGCCCGCCGGCGCGTCCGTCGCGCCGCGGCGCCGCCGGGCGCGAGGCCGGACGCACTTCTCGCAGAGCCCGGTGAGTACGCCGTGCGGGTGGTACCGGGCCGCGAGAGCCCGATAGGCGGCCCCGCCGTAGATGTGGTCGAACTCCTTGCGGTCGAAGCGCCTGTCCGGGCAAAGCGACTTGATCCCGCCGTGCGCCGCGGCCGACCCTCCCTGGCAATGCCGGGTTCGTGATCGCTGCGCGGTGACGAGGCGACACCTCGTCGGGGTCTTCTCCGTGCCCCGACATCGATCCCGGCCACGCGACGCGCGGCGCCAGGATCAGGCGGGTTCGAGCGTGAAGAGCTCCTGCGGGCGCGCGACGCCCTTCAGCGCATACCGGCCCAGGCTCACCAGCCTGGCGCGCACCGCTTCGCCGCCCGCCTGAACGAAGGCGCTCGACACGATCACGCGCTGGTCGAGCGAGGCGCACAGCGCCTCGATGCGTGCAGCCTCGTTGACGGCAGCGCCGAGCACCGTGAAGTCGAGTCGCCGCGGGCTGCCGACGTTGCCGTAGAGTAGCTCGCCGATGTGCAGTGCGATGTCGGCGTCGGACACCGGCAGGCCGGCCTCGCGGCGCGCCGCGTTGAGCGCTTCGAGCCGGCGGCGCGCCTCTGCCGCGGCGTCGAGTGCGCGCTCGCAGGCGTTCGACTCGTCGCGGTCGGGGAAGATCGCGAGCATGCCGTCGCCGATGAACTTGAGCACGTGGCCGCCGTGCGCCTCGATCGACTCGACCAGCGCTCCGGCGTAGTCGTTCAGCATCGCCAGCACGACCTGCGAGCGTTGCGCGTCGGCGATGCGCGTGAAGCCGACCAGGTCGCTGTACCAGACGACCGCGCGGATGCACTCCGCGCGGCCGCGCACGACGTTGCCCGCGAGCACCCGCTCGGCCGCATCGCTGCCGAGGTAGGTGGTCATCAGCGTGCGCGCGGAGCGCTGCATCGATCGCCACAGGAACGCCGTCGCGAGCGGCGGCAGCGTCGGCGCGATCAGTTCGATCGCCTGGTCCGTGAAGCCCGCGGGCGCGTCGGCGAGCCACGACGTGACCACGCCGCGGGTGTCGCCGAGCCACATGGACTCGCCCAGCCGAACGATCATCCCGAGGTAGTCGGTGCCGCCTTTCGCGCGGAACTCGTCGAGCACCGGAAACTCGCCTTCCCGGTAGTCCGCGCCGAGCCGGCGGCGCAGGCGGTCGTCCGGGCACTTGACGAGCGCGTAGAACGGGCTCTTCAGCCACTCCTCGTCGAGCGTGGCGTTCGGCGTGCGCAGGAACGGGGCTTCGGACGCGCCATCGCGCTTCGACCAGCGCACTCCGATGCTGTCGAAGCTCGGGTCGAGCATGTCGCCCGCCAGCGCGGCGCGCATCAGCGGCACGCCCGCGGCGACGAGCCGCTCGCACACACCTGCGAGGATCGCAGGCGCGTCCGCGCCGTCGAGCGAGGCGCGGACGATCCAGCGGTTGATGTCGTCGGAAGTCGGCGCGGGCATCGGGGGACGGCGGCGTGGAGCGCTACGCTAGCACTGTGCACCTGCGGTGGCGAGGGGGGAAGCGAGCCGGGCCGGGCACGCGCCAGCCCTTGGCCCGGACATGGGACGTTGACTGCAGGCAACGCCGTGCGTTGAGGGCGGGTATACTGTCGAGTTGTCTCGCCTCGCCCAGGCTGCGCGCCGCGGAGCGTTGGCGGATTCGTCGTTCCCTACCGGAGATTCAACATGCTGAAACGACTGCTTTCCCTTTTGGCCGCAGTGCTGCTCGTCGCCCCTGCCGCGCCGGCCCTGGCGGACGATTACCAGGACACGATCAACGTGTTCAAGCAGGCGGGCGAGAGCTCGACTTTCTTCAAGTCTGCATACGGATACGCCGTCTTCCCGACCATCGGCAAGGCGGGCTTCGTCGTCGGTGCGGCCGGCGGCAAGGGCCGGGTGTACGTGAAAGGCAAGCACGTCGGCGACTCGACGATGGCCCAGGCGAGCATCGGCTGGCTGGCGGGCGCCGAGGCCTATAGCCAGATCATCTTCTTCGAGGACGAGCGTGCGTTCAGGGAGTTCTCGAAGGGCAACTTCGAGTTCGGCGCGGAGGCCAGCGTGACCGCGATCACCGCAGGCGCCAGCGCCAAGGCGGCGACGACCGGCTCCTCGGCAAGCGCCAGCGCCGGGCAGCACGACGCGAAGACCGCGGGCAAGTACTACAAGGGCATGGCCACGTTCATGGTCGTCAAGGGCGGCCTGATGGGCGACGCGAGCGTGAAGGGCCAGAAGTACTCCTACACCGCGGTGGGCGCCGCCAAGAAGTAGCCGCCGTCGCGGCGAGGCCGCGCGGCTCGACACCGCGCGGAGGGTGGAGGGCCGGCAGATCCGGCGCTGCCATCGCGGCGACGACGACGTGTCGCGAAGTCCGCTCTTCCCGATGCGTGCGCGAAGGCTCCCCCGGGAGCCTTCGCCGCTTCCGGCGTCGTCCCGCGCTACGCGTGCTCGGGCGCGCCCTGCCAGAGCATGTCGTAGCCCAGCTCCTTCGTCTCCGAGCACATCGTCGCCAGCGCGTCGAACTTGGTGGTGAACGCCTTGTCGGCGTGCGAGCGCTCGTGCTCGTCGAACGAACGCCAGTAGGTGACGATCGCGTAGTGCTCCTCGGCAGGCGTGGCGCCGCCGAGCGAGCCTTCCTCGGACACGAAGCCCGAGAACCTGAACACCTGGCCGGCGATGAAGCCGCCCTTGTCGCCGCCGTAGGTCTCCTTGACGACGTTGCACATCTCGCCGACGGCGAGCTCGACGTCCTCGAACTTCACGCCGGGCTTGAGCTTGACGGTGTTGAACAGCATCTTGGCGCCGAACGGCAGGTTGATCGGTTCGAACATGGCGGCTCCCTGGGAAGGTCTGGGGCCGTAATCTTAGCGGCATCCGCACCGCGCTGCGCCCGGCGCCCGGTGGCGGCTCGGGCCAACCCCATCCGCCGCATGGGATTGAGGTGCGTCAAGAGAAGTGCGGTGACAGCCGCCCTCCCGCAGGCGCAGCGGACCATTTCTTGATGCATCTCGTGGCCGCCGCGACGCGGCTGCCCGAACCTTGCGGCTCAAGCGCGACGAGGCGCGACCGACCTGCCTGGGGAACCCGCATGCAAGCCACCGACATCCTGTCCTCCGAACACCGCGTGATCGAGCGCGTGATCGCCGCCCTCGACGCGGCGGCCGAGCGCCTGGACGCCGGCGCGAGCGTGCGCCCGGGGCTCTTCCTCGACGCGGTGCGCTTCATCCGCGAGTTCGCCGACGGCTTCCACCACGGCAAGGAGGAGGGCGTGCTGTTCGAGGCCATGGCGCGCGGCGGGATGCCGCTGGACGACGGGCCGATCGGCATGATGCTCTACGAGCACGAGCGCGGCCGCGAGATCACGGCGGGGCTGGAGAAGGCGGCGAAGCGCCTCGAGGCGGGCGAGGCGAACGCGGCGGCGGCGGTCGCCGACCATGCGCGCGCCTACGGGGAACTGCTGTCCCAGCACATCTACAAGGAGGACAACATCCTGTTCCCGATGGCCGACCAGGCGGTCGTGCCGCAGGAGCAGGACACGGTCCTCGAGGAGTTCGCGCGCATCGAGCGCGAGCTGGAGGCGAAGCACCCGCGGCAGTCCTACCTCGACCTCGCGAGGCTGCTGTGCGCGGAGGCCGGGCTCGACCCCGACGCCGTCGCGCCGAGGCAGGTCTCGCTGCCCTGCCACGCCGGCTAGCCGCCGCGGCCGTGCGGTGATCCTCAGGGCTGCGCGAGCGCGGCCTTGAGCACCCGGCCCTCGCTCGCGCTGGGCGGGCGGATGTTGAGCAGGTGCGCGAGCGTGGGAGCGACGTCGATCGTCTCGACGTAGTCGGCGTAGCGGCCGGGGCGGATCCAGCGCTCGCCCTGCAGCAGCAGCGGCACGTTCGTGTCGTAGGTGTAGGGCGTGCCGTGCGAGCAGGCGTTCGGCGACGAAGTGGTGCGCGACTGGAAGTAGTGGAACGGCTTGGGCACCACGACGACGTCGACGGCCATCTCCGGGTGCCAGGCGCGCTGGACCAGCGTCGCAATCCGGTGCGAGGGCATGAGGCCGCGCTCGAGCTGCGTGCGCGTGAACGTGAACGCGATGCCCGGCTGCTCGCGCGTGGCGCGCGCGACGAACGCCTCGACCTCCTCGCGCGGCAGGCCCCTGGCGTCGATGGCCGCGTAGTCGAGCGAGAATCCGCCGGTCATGTGCTGGTAGGCGAGCTTCGGGATGCCGAAGCGCTTCTCGGCCGCAGCGTTGACCGCGTTGCGCGTCTCGCCCGGGTCGACGCGACCGGCCTCGAAGCCGCGCCCGGCGCTGAATTCGGGCACGTTCATGAAGCCGTGGTCGGCGGTGGCGACGATCAGCACGTTGCCGGCGCCCACCGCGGCATCGACGGCGTCGAAGAACCGGGCGAGCGTGCGATCCAGGCGCACGAGGTGGTCGAGCGACTGGATGCTCTCCGGGCCGAAGTTGTGGTTGATGTAGTCGTGCGAGGAGAAGCTCACTGCGAGCAGGTCCGGCACGCCGGCCGGGTTGCGGCCGACGCCTTCCTGCCTCACGAGCTCGATGGCGAACTCGGCCGTCGCCTCGTCGCCGTAGGGGCCGGCGAGCAGCGTCGAGTAGTAGAACGGCCCCGGCGCGGTCTCGCCCATGCCGTAGACCATGCCCATGCGCGTCGGGAGCTTGCGGTAGCTCGTCGACCACGGCTGGCCGTCGGGCAGCGCTCGCGCGTAGGCCTGCGCGTCGAGCAGCGGGTCCCAGCGCCTGTGGAACCACTGGTCCTGCGGCTTGCCCGCGTAGTAGCGCTCCCACCACGCCGGGTGCGCCTGCATGTAGTAGCTCGTGCTGGTGAAGCGGCCGGTGCGCGCGGAGTACATGTACGCGGTGCCCGTCTTGCCGCCGGGGAGGATCGCGCCGCGGTCCTTCCCGGAGACGGCGAACACCCGGCTCGCGTCGTTGGTCGCGTAGCGCAGTTCGTCGCCGACCGTGCTCGCCTTGAGGTTCTTCGGGCTGACGCCGTCGCCCTCGCCAACCGGCGAGCCGTCGAGGTAGCGGTGCGCGGGGTCGCCGGTGTTGTAGACGAGCTTCCCGTCGCGCGAGCGCCACTCGTTGGCGATGATGCCGGTCTGGTAGGGGTGCGCGCCGGTCATCGGCGAGGCGTGGCCGACGGCGGTGACCGTGAACGCGTGCGCCTGGTGCGCGTCGCTGTACCAGGCGCCGCGGTCCGTCAGGCGCCGCAGGCCGTTGGGCGAGAGCAGGTCGTGCGCCCGCGCCAGGCGGTCCTGCGACAGGCCGTCGACGTACACGACGAGGACCAGCTTCGGCAGCGGCAGGCTGCCCGGCGCGGCGACCGGCGCGCGCTCGGGGGTCGCGCATCCTGCAAGCGCCGCCGCGAGTGCGACGAGGGACAGTACAAGGCGCAGCATGGATCCTCCTCCAACACGAGAGTCGCCGCAGCGGCATGCCCGCGCCGGCGTGGGGACAGCTTGCCGCATGGCGCGGCAGGGCGCAAACGCGGAAGTCGGCGGTCAGCCGTCGAGGGCGAGGATGCGCCACTCGCCGGGCACGCCCCTGAGCTCGCGCGTGCCGCGGTCGGCGAAGCGCAGGCCGGATCCCGCGACGAGGTCCTTGAGCGTGCCCGAGACCAGCACCTCCCCGGCGACCGCCTGCGCGGCGATGCGCGCGCCGATGTGGACGGCGAGCCCGGAGAGGTTGCCGCCGAGCGACTCGCACTCGCCCGTGTGCAGCCCGGCGCGCAGCTCGATGCCGGCGTCCCGCGACGCGTCGACGATGGCGCGCGCGCAGCGCACCGCTCGCGCAGGCCCGTCGAAGCAGGCGAGGAAGCCGTCGCCGGCCGTGTTGACCTCGCGGCCCCGGAACTCGGCGAGCTTGCGCCGCACCAGCGCCTGGTGCTGGGCCAGCACGTCGCGCCAGGCGCGGTCGCCGAGCGCGGCCGCCTTCTGCGTCGAGCCGACGATGTCGGTGAAGAGCACGGTGGCGAGCACCGTGTCCGGCACCGTGCCGTGTCTCGCGCCGGTGAGGAACTCCGCAATCTCGTCGACGATCGCGTCGGCGTCGCCGGCGTTCCACAGGTGGTCCTCGCCCGGCAGCTCCTTCAGCACGGCGTTGGGCAGCCGCGCGGCCATGTAGCGTGCGTGCCCCACCTCGGTCAGGCGGTCGCCGGTGCGGTGCAGGACGAGCGTGGGCACGTGCACGGCAGGCAGCACCGGGCGCACGTCGATCTCGCCGTTCATGCGCATGATCTCGAGCGCCGCGCCCGGGCTCGCCGCCTGCCGCTGGTAGCTGGCGAATTGCGCGCGGGCTTCGGCGTTGCCGGCGAGGCTGGGCGCGAAGACGTCGAGCGCCGCCCCCTGGCCCCACTCCGCCTCGAGCCGCGCCAGGAACGCGGCGCGCTGCTCAGGGGCGGGCCCGAACGGATAGTCGGGACCGGGAACGCGGCGCGCGTACGAGCCGTAGATGGAAAGCCGCGTCACGCGCTCGGGTACGTCGCGGCGAACAGGATCGCCATCGGGCCGCCCTCGGAGTGAGCGAACATCGCCGCGCGCGCCGAGCCTGCGGCGTCCATCACCGCGCGCACGTCGTCCATCCGTTGCTCCAGCGAGGGGATCGGCCCGCGGTCCGACAGCCCGGTGCCGCGCTTGTCGAAGCGGATCAGGCGGCAGAACGAGCCGAGCCGTTCCAGCAGCCGGGCGCGCACCGGGCTCTCCCAGTCCGCCTCGAGGTGCGAGACGAATCCCGGCACGAGGACGAGGTCCTGCGGGCCGCTGCCCGTGACCTGGTAGGCCACGTGGACGCTGCCGCTCTTCGCGTAGTGCGTCTACACCGTCAAGGTCGCTCCACGGCCCGGATGGTGCCCGGTCCGGCGACGGCTGTCGAACGGGCGCCTGCCCTGCGCCCGGCCCGGGCCACGGCGCGATGCTCCCCATCCGGGGTACGCCCTCCGGGCGACGAAGGGTGTCCGCCTGTGGTAGCTTTTCCGGCTCCGGCAACGCACCGGAGACGCGGGATCGCCCATGAACGAAGCCTCGCAGCTGCCCACGCTGGTCGCGCTTTGCGCGTTCGCGCTCGCTTTCGTCTTCGGCGCCGTCGCGCAGCGCGCGAACTTCTGCACGATGGGCGCGGTGTCCGACGTGGTCAACATGGGCGACTGGCGGCGCATGCGCATGTGGCTGCTGGCGATGGCGGTGGCGATCGCCGGGACCACGGCGCTCGCCGCGGCCGGGAAGATCGACCTCGCCAAGTCGCTCTACACCGGGGCGCAGGTGCCGTGGCTCTCCCACGTCGTCGGCGGCCTGATGTTCGGCTTCGGCATGACGCTGGGATCCGGCTGCGGCAGCAAGACGCTGATCCGCATCGGCGCGGGGAACCTCAAGTCGCTGGTCGTGCTGATCTTCTTCGGCGTGGCCGCGTACATGGCGCTGCGCGGCCTGTTCGCGATCCCGCGCGTCAACCTGCTCGACCCGGTCCGCATCGACGTGGCGCGCCTGGGTGCGAAGACCTCCGACCTGGGCGCGCTCTTCGCCGCCGCCGGTCTCGGCGCGGCGGCGAAGCTGTGGCTGCCCGGCGTGGCGGCGCTGGCGCTCGCCGCGTTCGCGTTCGCGAGCCGCGAGTTCCGCGCGTCGCGCGAGATGATCGTCGCGGGCGTCGTGATCGGCGCCGTGGTCGTCGGCGGCTGGTACGTCTCCGGTCACCTGGGCTACCTCGCCGAGGACCCGGCCACGCTGGAGGAGAAGTTCGTCGCCACCAACAGCGCTCGCATGGAGTCGTTCTCGTTCACCGCGCCGGTCGCCTTCCTGCTCGAGCTGCTGATCATGTGGACGGACGCCTCGCGCATCGTCACGTTCGGCATCGCCGGCGTGCTCGGCATGATGGCCGGCGCGGGCGCGATGGCGCTGGCGACGCGCACGTTCCGCTGGGAGGGCTTCGCGAGCGTCGAGGACCTCGCCAACCACATCGCCGGCGGCGTGCTGATGGGCGCGGGCGGGGTCACGGCGCTCGGCTGCACGATCGGGCAGGGCATCACCGGCGTGTCGACGCTCGCGCTCGGGTCGATCGTCACGTTCTTCGCGATCGTCGCCGGTTGCGTCGCCGCGCTCAAGTACCAGTACTGGCGCGTGGCGCGCATGGCGTAAGGGGGAGAGGTGAGCGACGCGCTGAGCTTCCTCGTCAAGGCGCGGCCGGAGGAGATGGCCGCCTACTTCGGCTTCCTCAAGCACGCCGGCAAGCGCCTCGACCCGAAGACGCGCAACCTGATCTCGGTCATCACCAAGGTCCACGCTCAGACCGAGCGCGGCCTGCAGCAGTACCTCAAGCGCGCGCTGCGCGAGGGCGCGTCCGCCGACGAGGTGATCGACGCGCTGCTGATGGCCTTCCCGGCGCTCGGCCTCGCCAAGATCGTCTGGGCGGCCGACGTGATCCTGCGCATGAACCTGCCGGAGTTCGCGCTCGACCGGCTCGACACGCGCGGGACGGTGGCGGCTGCGGCGCGCTGGCACGATGTCGTCGCCATGTCCGCAATCGCCGAGCGCAGCGCGCTGCGCCTCGAGTGCGACGGCCGCGGACTTTTCGTCTACAGCGCAGGCGGCGCGGTCAAGGTCTACGACAGCCGCTGCCCGCACCAGTCGACGGACATTCCCGACCTGGCGGTCGCCGGCGACCGGCTCACCTGCCCGAAGCACGAGTGGGCGTTCGACCTCGCGACCGGCCACTGCGTCGCCAAGGGCGACGTGCCGCTCACCGAATTTCCGCACCGCGTCGACGGCGGCCGGTTGCTCGCGTACTGGTAGGCCGGCGCGCGATGAAGCTCTGCCTGGTCTCGGACAGCCACGACCGCGCTCCGGCGCTCCTGGCCGCGGTCCGCGCCGGGCGCGACGCCGGCGCACAGGCGGTCGTGCACTGCGGCGACGTCATCGGCGCGCAGACGCTGCGCCCGCTCGTCGAAGTGGGCCTGCCGGTGCACTTCGTCCACGGCAACAACCTCGGCGACCCCGTCGCGATGGCGAAGGTCTGCGCCGAGTCGCAGGGGCTGCTCGTCTACCACGGCGCCGACGCCGATCTGCGTCTCGGCGGGCGGCGGCTGTTCGCCACGCACTATCCGCATTACGCGCGCGGGCTCGCGTGCACCGGCGACTACGACGTCGTGTGCTGCGGTCACTCGCACGAGGCGAGCGTGATCCGGCAACCCACGCTCGGCGGCGGGACCGCGTGGCTGGTGAATCCGGGGACGGTCGCGGGACTCGGCGCACCGGCGGCCTGGGTGCTCGCCGACCTCGCGGGTCTCGCCTTCGAGATCCGGCCGCTGGCGTGACAATACCGTGCTACCCAACGTGGGTATGGCCCGGTCGCGGCGACTGGTGTGTGATGCCGGGCAAACGCGCCCCTCGACGGGCGCCGCAGCGAAGGGGGGCTTGATGTTCACCAGCAATCCGTTTGCCGGAATCTCGGCGTTGATCCCGCCTGCCGTCATGCAGGCCTACGTCGTCCTCATGGTCGTGCTGGTCGCGGCCGGGACCCTGTTCGACGTGGTGCACAAGGGAAGCGCCAGGTACTTCTTCGACAACTGGCGAAGGTCGCAGGGCAAGGGGGCGAGGCAGCTCGGCGGCGGCGAAATGCTGTCGATCGCCGTCAAGACCGGCGTGGTCGACGTCCTCGCCTCCGGCGAGTTCTGCAACACGAGGCGCCGGATCGCCCACCTGCTGGGCATGTACGGGTTCGTGCTCTTCTTCGGCGCGAGCGCGGTCATGGTGTTCGGCTACCCGACGCCCGCGACGCCCACGCCCGCCGTCGTGTCGCTGCTCTGGTGGCTCGGCGGGCTGATGATCTGCGTCGGCGGATACTGGTTCTGGTTCTTCATCCGCGTCGACGTCGCCGCCGAGGGCCGCTCGCCGCTTCGCCTGATGCGCGCGGACCTGTTCATCCTCTCGCTGCTCGCCAGCGCGACCTTCGGCCTGCTCTGGGCCTACCTGCAGGCGAGGGGCGCGTCCGCGGCCCACGTGTTCTTCGGCCTGTACGCGATCGCCACGACCGTGCTGTTCGGCTCGGTGCCGTGGTCGAAGTTCGCCCACATGTTCTTCAAGCCCGCGGCCGCCTTCGAGAAGAGGGTCGGCGAGGCCAACGGCACGGCGGAGAACCTGCCGACGCAGACCCGCGACGATCCCGCGCAACAGCAGAGGCACTCGATGGAGCTGCTGCGCGGCGCGCCGATGGACATGGGGCTCGGCATCAAGCGCGAAGCGCCCCGCCACTACTGAACCGGGAAGCAGCCCGCAACACCTGCCGGACCAGGCCCCAGACAAGGAAGAGGAACGATGCCTACGTTTGTCTACATGACGAGGTGCGACGGATGCGGCCACTGCGTCGACATCTGTCCATCGGACATCATGCACATCGACAAGACCTACCGCCGGGCCTACAACATCGAGCCCAGCATGTGCTGGGAGTGCTACTCCTGCGTCAAGGCCTGCCCGCAGCATGCGATCGACGTGCGCGGCTACGCCGACTTCGCCCCGCTCGGCCACAGCGTTCGCGTCCACCGCGACGAGCAGAAGGGCACGATCGCCTGGAGGATCAAGTTCCGCAACGGCACGGAGAAGAACTTCCTGTCGCCCATCACCACCAAGCCCTGGGGAACGGCGATTCCCAAGCTCGCGGACGTTCCCGGGCCCAGCAAGGAGATGCGCGACGGACACCTGCTGTACGGCGAGCCGAAGTACATCCGCATGGACGAAGGCGGCCTGCATACGCTCAAGGCCGCCGGTCTCAAGATGAAGAAAGGCGTGTACTACTGATGGCATACGAAACGATCGTCGAAGACGGCATCGACATCCTGGTCGTCGGTGCGGGCCTTGGCGGCACGGGCGCCGCGTGGGAGGCCAGGTTCTGGGGTCAGGACAAGAAGATCGTCATTGCCGAGAAGGCCAACATCGACCGTTCCGGCGCGGTCGCCCAGGGTCTGTACGCCATCAACTGCTACATGGGCACCCGCTGGGGCGAGAACAAGCCGGAGGACCACGTCCGCTACGCCCGCATCGACCTGATGGGGATGGTGCGGGAGGACCTGCTGTTCGACATGGCCCGCCACGTCGACTCCACGGTGCACCAGTTCGAGGAGTGGGGCCTGCCGATCATGAAGGACCCCAAGACCGGGCGCTACCTGCGCGAAGGTCGATGGCAGATCATGATCCACGGCGAGTCCTACAAGCCCATCGTGGCCGAGGCCGCCAAGAAGTCGGCGGACAAGGTCTTCAACCGCATCTGCGTCACCCACCTGCTGATGGACGACGGCAGGGAGAACCGCGTCGCCGGCGCCGTCGGCTTCAACGTCCGCACCGGCAACTACCACGTCTTCAAGTCCAAGACCGTGATCTGCGGCGCGGGCGGCGCCTCCAACATCTTCAAGCCGCGGTCGGTGGGCGAAGGCTCCGGCCGCACGTGGTACGCGCCGTGGTCGTCCGCGTCGGCCTACGGGCTCATGATCAACGCCGGCGCCAAGATGACGCAGATGGAGAACCGCATCGTGTTGGCGCGCTTCAAGGACGGCTACGGCCCGGTCGGCGCCTACTTCCTGCACCTCAAGACCTACACGCAGAACGGCCTCGGCGAAGAGTACGAGTCGAAGTGGTTCCCCGAGCTGCAGAAGATGGTCGGCAAGGAGTATCTCGATCCGGAGGCCTCGCACCTGACCCATCGGCCCATCCCGACCTGCCTGCGCAACCACGCGCTGATCAGCGAGGTCAATGCCGGGCGCGGCCCCATTCACATGGTGACGATGCGCGCCTTCCAGGATCCCCACCTGGAGGAGGTGGGCTGGGAGAACTTCCTCGGCATGACCGTCGGCCAGGCGGTGCTGTGGGCCGCCACCGACGTGGATCCGAAGAACGAGAATCCCGAGCTGACCACCTCCGAGCCCTACGTCATGGGCTCGCACGCGACGGGCTCGGGCGCCTGGTGCTCGGGTCCCGCGGACGTCTCCCCTCCCGAGTATTTCTGGGGCTACAACCGCATGACGACGATCGAAGGCCTGTTCGGCGCCGGCGACGCCGTCGGCGGCACGCCGCACGCGTTCTCGTCGGGCTCGTTCACCGAGGGTCGCCTCGCCGCGAAGGCCGCGTGCCAGTACATCGACGACGGCAAGGCCGAGGGCATCGTCGTGTCCGACGAGCAGATCAACCGCCGCAGGGCCGAGATCTACAAGCCGCTGGAGCGCTACAAGACCTACCGCAACGCGATCGTGGCGGGCTCCGTCAATCCGCACTACATCAATCCCAAGCAGGGCCTGGACCGCCTGCAGAAGCTCATGGACGAGTACTGCGGCGGAGTGACGGTCAACTACATGACCAACGAGAAGCTCCTCAACATCGGTCTCAAGAAGCTCGCGATCATGGAGGAGGACCTCGAGAAGCTGGCCGCCGAGGACATCCACGAACTGCTGCGCGCGTGGGAGCTGAAGCACCGTCATCGCGCCGCGGAGTGCGTCACGCAGCACACGCTGTTCCGCAAGGAGACGCGCTGGCCGGGCTACTACTACCGGGGCGACGCGATGAAGCTGGACGACGAGAACTGGCACGTGCTGACCGTCTCGCGCCGCGATCCGCAGACCGGCGAGTACACGATGGAGAAGGCGCCTTGCTATCACCTGGTCGCGGAAGGCGAGTAGCGACGTTCCGCGGCCGAAGCTCGCGTGAGCGCCCGGGGAAGCGCACGGGAAACGGGCATGCGCGCCGGTCGTGCACGCCTCCGACGCCGGTCTCGTCCGGTGGCAGATAGCCTCGCGTGAACATCATCGACAAGACCGACGAGGAGATCCGGGCGATTGCCGACCCGCTGTGGCGCGACCTCGTCAAGCACTCGAACGAGGGCAACTACGGCGAGTTCGTCAGGAAGTTCTCCAGCTCGCTGGCGCTTGCGGTGAATCAGGTCGTGGCGGGGCACCAGTTCGCGAACAGCGAGCTGGCGAGAAGCCTGTCCGGGGACATCGACCCGCTCGGCATCATCCGCCGGGGCGAGCACGTGACGGTGCTCTACCGGCAGCGGAGCACGAAGAAGCCGGGCGAGTGGCTTGGCCGGCTCGTCCTCGGCCACGAAGACGGCGAAGTCAGGATCTTCGGCGCGTCCATCTTCTGAGCGGTTCGTTCGGATTCGACATGAGAGAAACCATCCGGGACGGCAAGTTCGTCGAGCTCACCTACAAGGTGACCGACAGGAAGTCGAGGCACGTCCTCACGCGAGTCGAGTTCCCGCTGGGTTACGTTCACGGACACAACGAGATCCTGTCCCCTTCCGTCCACAAGCAGCTGGAGGGCCGCTCCGCCGGCGACGTGATCGAAGTGCCGATCGACGGCAACCAGATCTTCGGTCCCCGCGACGAGTCGCTCGTCTTCACCGATCGCATCGAGAACGTCCCCGAGGAGTACCGGAAGGTCGGCAGTTCCATCCTCATGGAGAACGACCGGGGGCAGACCCGCAGCTTCCTCGTGACCTGGATGGACGACGAGAAGCTGACCGTCGACGGCAACAATCCGCTCTGCGGCCGCGAGGTCGTGTTCACGCTCGAGATACTCGCCGTGCGCGACGCGACCGACGAGGAGACGCGAGCGGGCGGGGCGATCGTGGCGAAGGCGGACGTCGACCCGTCGCTCATGAGGCCCGCTTGAGCGGCGGTGTCGAATGGCATCGGACGAATACTGGCGAGGGCGCCTTGCGCCTCCAATCCCGATTTCACGGCAGGAAAGGTGACTCATGAGCGAGCAGAAACCCGCCCCGACCAAGGTTCCCGACGGCCAGACGCCCTATGTCACGACGCGCCAGATGCCGCCGAACGAGAAGGGGTTCGTCGGCTTCGAGACCGTCTGGAAGCCGTTCCAGAAGGAAGTCGAGTACAAGACGCCCAAGCAGCCCTAGGGGCGGTACGTCGTCGGCCGAGGCCGAAGCGCCGTGCGGCACGCGATGCGGGCCGCGCCGGGGCGGCGAGCTCGCGTCGGAGGCGGTGTCCCGACGAGGCTACGACTTGCGCGCCGCGTCGAGTCCCGCGTAATACTCGCGCAGGATCTCGACCACTTCGGGCCGGCTGAACTCGGCGGGCACGGCAGCGCCCTCCGACATCCACTGCCGCAGCTGCGTGCCGGAGACCTGCAGGCGGTCGGCGTCGCCGTGCGGGCAGGTGCGGCCCGAGGCCATGCCGCCGCACTTGTAGCACCAGAACGCGACGTCGATCTTGAGCGGCCGGATCGCGAGCGCGCCGGGCGGCACCTGGTCGAACACGTGGTGCGCGTCGAAGGGGCCGTAGTACTTGCCCACGCCGGCGTGGTCGCGGCCGACGATGAGGTGCGAGCAGCCGTAGTTCTGCCTGAACAGCGCGTGCAGCAGCGCCTCGCGCGGGCCGGCGTAGCGCATGTCGAGCGGGTAGCCTGCCTGCACGATCGTCTTCTTCACGAAGTAGCCCTCGGCGAGCGCGGCGATCGCGCGCGTTCGCACGGGCGCCGGGATGTCGCCGGGCTTGAGCGCGCCGAGCAGCGAGTGGACGAGCAGGCCGTCGCACACCTCGATGGCGATCTTCGCCAGGTACTCGTGGGAGCGGTGCATCGGGTTGCGCGTCTGGAACGCGGCGATCGTCTTCCAGCCCAGCGCGTCGAACAGCGCGCGCGTCTCCTTCGGCGTCTTGAAGAGGTCGCCGTACTGCTCGGCGAAGCCGCCGGTCGACAGGACCTTGACCGGCCCGGCCAGGTTGACCGCCGGCTGCGCGAACACCATCGCCACGCCCGGGTGCGCGGGGTCGGTCGTGCGGAAGACCGTCGCGCACTCGTGCGCCTTGTCGATGGTGTACATCTCGGTGACGAGCATCGTGGCGAGCGGCTGCCCGTCGTCGGGATCGGCCAGCGCGATCTCCTGCCCGGTGCCTATCGACTTCGCGAACGCCGCGTCCGCCGAGAGCGTGATCGGGATCGGCCAGAACAACCCGCCCGCGGTCTTCATGCCGTCGCACACGCCCTGCCAGTCGGCGTGCGACATGAAGCCGTCGAGCGGCGTGAAGCCGCCGATGCCGAGCATGACGAGATCGCCCTTCTCGCGCGAGCTGACGACGAGCTTCGGCAGCCTGGCGGCGCGGGCGCGCTCGGCGGCGAGCGCCTCGCCGGCCAGCAGGAGCGGCCGCAGATCGCGGCCGCCATGGGGATCAACCAGCATGGAACCCTCCTCGGGTCATCGCGTGTCCTGGTAGTAGAGGTTCTGCGGATGGCGAGCCTGCGCGAAGAAGTGCCAGCGCTCGGCGACCAGCCCGGCGAACTGGACGAGGAACGCCGCCGTGAGCACGGGCGCGGCACCGCGCGGCCCGCCGAGCGCGAGCAACGCGAGCGGCGCCGCGAACGCGAGCAGCAGGAACGCCGACCTGACGGCGCTCACCCGGCGCTCCGGGCTGCCGTGGAAGAACTCGCGCGTGTTGAACGAGCCGCCGAGGAAGCCGGCGGAGCGCTGCACGATGCGCGGGTGCTTGATGCCTAGCGCGGTCTGCGGCGTCGAGCGGGGCCGCAGGCGCGCGTTGCGCAACAGCGTGGCGACGCGCGACACGGCCGCGAGCAGCGTCAGCGCGAACGCCCAGCCGGCGATGTAGCGCGTGGCCTCGGGGGCCGCCCACGCTGAGAACGCCGCCGCGAGCGTGAACCCCGAGGCGCCGCCGAGCAGCGTGAAGTTCGCCACGGTGAGCGGGCTCGACCACTCGCGCAGGAACGGCAGGCAGGCGTAGATCATCGCCGTGCACAGGAACAGCGCGAATGCCAGCATCGCGCCGAGGGTCCCGAGCACCAGCGTCGAGTCGATCGCGAGCCCCGACGGCAGCGTGAACAGCGTGGGGCGGAAGCCGGCGAGGTGCGCCGCGCCGAACAGCAGCACCGTGCCCATCAGCGCCGGCAGCACGATCACCTCGCGCGACAGCCACGAGGTGCGCCACATCGCGGCGGCGCGCCATGCGCGCTCCGGGCGTCCGAGGTGGAAGAACGACGCGACGAGCCCGCCCGCCAGCAGCGCGAGCACGAGCAGGCTGCCGTGCACGTAGAACGCGTGGCTGCCGGGCGCGGGGAGCTGGCCGGCGAGCGCGAAG
Organism: Betaproteobacteria bacterium; assembly: GCA_029884335.1. Lineage (GTDB taxonomy): Bacteria > Pseudomonadota > Gammaproteobacteria > Burkholderiales > Casimicrobiaceae > VBCG01. The sequence goes on along the minus strand of JAOUIA010000041.1, from coordinate 7,538 downwards.
AGCTGCACGGTGAACAGCGCGAGGAACAGCCCCTGGCCCGCGCCGATCAGCGTGGTGAGGAGCAGCACGGAGTAGTCGGGCCGCACGGCGGGACCTACCAGGACATCACGTCGTCGAGCGACGGGTCGGACTTGGGCGGTCGCGGCAGCAGGCCGTCGACCTTGAGCGGGTTGTCGGCGCGCGTGAGCTCGTCCTCGTGGATGCGTGCGCTCGTGCGCCGGCGCGGCAGGTAGTGGTTCGCCGGGTGCGTCCCCCACTCGGGCATCAGCGCGTAGCCGGCGTTGTCGCGGATCGCCTGCGACACCTGCGACTGGGGGTCGTGGATGTCGCCGAACAGGCGCGCCGAGGTCGGGCAGGCGAGCACGCAGGCCGGCTTGCGTTCGGCCTCCGGCCGCGTGCGGTCGTAGATGCGGTCGACGCACAGCGTGCACTTGGTCATCACCTTGCGCACCGGGTCGAGCTCGCGCGCGCCGTACGGGCAGGCCCACGAGCAGTACTTGCAGCCGATGCACTTGTCGTAGTCGACGAGGACGATGCCGTCCTCCTTGCGCTTGTAGGACGCGCCGGTCGGGCACACGGGCACGCACGGCGGGTCCTCGCAGTGCAGGCACGACTTCGGGAAGTGCACGGTCTGCGTATCCGGGAACTCGCCGACCTCGAAGGTCTGCACGCGGTTGAAGAACGCGCCCGACGGGTCCTTGCCGTAGGGCATCGTGTCCGCGAGCGGGCCCGCGGAGCCCGAGGTGTTCCACTCCTTGCAGCTCGTCACGCACGCGTGGCAGCCCACGCACACGTTGAGGTCGATGACGAGCGCGAGCTGGGTCACGGCCGGGCCTTGCGCCGCGCAAAGTACGCGAGCAGCCGTGGCGTCGAACCGGTGCCGGGCGCGGCGGGGACCGCCGCGAAGCGCGGCCACGTCTCGCGCGGCTCGTCGGCCGCGGCGGGGTAGATGCGCACGCGCACGTCGTACCACGCCGCCTGCCCGGTGATCGGGTCGGAATTCGAGATGCGGCCCCCCGCGCCGTCGGGCAGCTCGTCGCTGATGAGGTGATTGAGCAGGAAGCCGAGCTCGGACTCGTTGGCGTCGGGGGCGAGCCGCCAGGCGCCGTCCGCCTTGCCGATCGCGTTCCACGTCCACACGGTGCCCGGCTCGACCGCCTCGGAGTGCTTGCAGATGCAGCGCACCTTGCCCCACGGCGACTCGACCCACATCCACGCGCCGTCCTCGATGCCGGCTGCGCGCGCCACCTTCGGGTTCACGTAGAGGTGGTTGTGCGCGTGGATCTGCCGCAGCCACGCGTTCTGCGAGTCCCACGAGTGGTACATCGCCATCGGCCGCTGCGTCACCGCGGCCAGCGGGTAGCGCGTGCGGTCGGTGCGCTGGGCCTCGAGCGGCTCGTAGTAGAACGGCAACGGATCGAAGAACGTGTCGATGCGCGCCGCGAGGTGCGCGGGCGGCTTGCGCGACATGCCCTTGCCGCGGGCGGCCAGCCGGAACTTCTGCAGCACCTCGGAGTAGAGGTGCACGAGGATCGGCTCGGCGTAGCGCTGGATGCGGTTGCGCTGCGACCACTCGAGGTAGCCCTTGTTCCAGTTGCGCATGTACTGGTAGGACGGCGGCAGCCGGTACTGGAAGATGCAGTTGTTCTGCGCGTACATCTCCCACTGCCGCGGATTAGGCTCGCCGCGCATGAACTTCTCGCCGCCCTTGCCGCGCCACCCCGAGAGGAAGCCGATGCCGGAGCCCGGTTCGGTCTCGTAGTTGACGATGAAGTCGGGGTAGTCGCGGAAGCGGCGCGTGCCGTCGGGGCGCACGAACGCGGGCAGCTTCAGGCGGCCGGCGAGCTCGATCAGCACCTCCTGGAACGGCTTGCACTCGCCGGTGGGCGGCACGACGGGGATGCGCACCGAGTCGACCGGCCCCTCGAACTCGGAGATCGGCCGGTCGAGCATCGACATCACGTCGTGCCGCTCGAGGTACGTCGTGTCCGGCAGCACGAGGTCGGCGAAGGCCGTCGTCTCCGACTGGAAGGCGTCGCAGACGACGAGGAACGGGATCTTGTACTCGCCGTCGTCGCCCCTGTCGTTGAGCATCTTCCGGACCTCGACGGTGTTCATCGTCGAGTTCCAGGCCATGTTGGCCATGAACAGCAGCAGCGTGTCGATCGGGTAGGGGTCGCCGCGCCACGCATTGGTGACCACGTCGTGCATCATCCCGTGCACGGCGAGCGGGTACTCCCACGAGAACGCCTTGTCGATGCGCACCGGCGCGCCGTTCTCGTCGACGAAGAGGTCGTCGGGCTCGGCGGGCCAGCCGAGCGCGAGGCCGTCGAGCGGGTGGTCCGGCTTGATCGCGAGCGGCGTGTTGGGCGTCTTCGCGCACGGCGGGATCGGGCGCGGGAACGGCGCCTTGTGGCGGAACCCGCCCGGCCGGTCGATCGTGCCGAGCAGCGTCATCAGGATCGCGAGCGCGCGGATCGTGTGGAAGCCGTTCGAGTGCGCGGCCAGGCCTCGCATCGCGTGGAAGGCGACCGGGTTGCCGGTCACCGTCTCGTGCTCCCTGCCCCAGATGTCGGTCCACGCGATGGGCAGCTCGATCTTCTGGTCGCGCGCCGTGACGCCCATCTCGTGCGCGAGCCGGCGGATCGCGTCCGCGGGAATGCCGGTGACGCCGGCGGCCCACTCGGGCGTGTAGGCGTCGACGCGCTCCTTCAGCAGCTGGAACGCTGGCTTGACGGCGGTGCCGTCGGAGAGGCGGAATTCGCCCAGCAGGAACGGGTCGGCGCCCTCCGCGTGCGTGACGACCGGCCGGTTCGTCGCGCGATCCCACCACAGCTTGTTCTGCGGATCGAAGCAGCCTTCCTCCTTCGGCACCTCCGTGCGCACGAACATGCCGAACTCGTCGTTGCGCTCGTCCGTGTTCACGAGCTGGCCGGCGTTCGTGTAGCGCACCAGGAAGTCGCGGTCGTACAGGCCGAGCGCGACGAGCTCGTGGATCAGCGCGAGCAGCAGCGCGCCGTCGGTCCCGGGGCGGATCGGCATCCACTCGTCGGCGATCGCCGAGTAGCCGGTGCGCACCGGGTTGATCGAGACGAACCGCCCGCCGTCGCGCTTGAACTTGGCGATCGCGATCTTGAGCGGGTTGCTGTGGTGGTCCTCCGCGGTGCCGATCATCACGAACAGCTTCGCGCGCTCGAGGTCGGGACCGCCGAACTCCCAGAACGAGCCGCCGATCGTGTAGATCATCCCGGCGGCCATGTTGACGGAGCAGAAGCCGCCGTGCGCCGCGTAGTTCGGCGTGCCGAACTGCCGCGCGAACAGGCCGGTCAGCGCCTGCATCTGGTCGCGGCCGGTGAAGAGCGCGAAGCGGCGCGGGTCCGTCGAGCGGATCCGGGCAAGGCGTTCCTCGAGCAGCGCGAAGGCCTCGTCCCAGGAGATCGCCTCGAATTCGCCCGCACCGCGCTCGGCGCCGGGCTTGCGCTTCAGCGGGCGCGTGAGGCGCGCGGGCGAGTACTGCTTCATGATGCCCGAGCTGCCCTTCGCGCAGATCACGCCCTTGTTGAGCGGATGGTCGGGGTTGCCGTCGATGTAGCGGACCTCGCCGTCGGCGAGGTGCACGCGGATGCCGCAGCGGCACGCGCACATGTAGCACGTGGTGTTGCGGATCGCGGTCCCGGCGCCGGGGAGCGGCGGCGCGAGCGGGTCGTGAAGCGGTGGCGGAGGCATCGGGAACGAGTGCGTGCCGCCGGGGCTCGCGCCGCGGCGTCGTCCGTTTATGGCAATCGCGCGACCGGACTGTCTATAACCGCATTGGGGAGTGGCTCGCGAGCGCTGCGCGCCGGGGTGCCGAATGCGCGCGAAACGGGCGGTTTCCGCGCGGGGCGGACGTTCCTTGCGATGGGGCGGGGGTGGCAGGATAATGCCATGTTTTGCGGGGTCCGCGGCCGCGGCCGCCCCGGTCAGGACGGAGGAGCGGGCGGGTGTCGAACCTGGTGCAACGTCGGGCGGGCGCGGTTCCCGGCGCGGGTGGGCGCGGGACCGGGCCGCGATCGCCGGATGCCCGGTCCGCCGCTCCGGTCCCCGTGACCGGCACTGCCGCTTCCGGAGACGACCTGCAGGCGCTGCTCGAGCCCACGCTCGCGGCGTTGATCCGCGTCGCCGGGGCGACGGCGGGAACGCTTGGCGTCGGCGAGCTCTCCGTCATCGCCAGTGCTCCCGATGCAGGACCGCGCGCGCAGGCTGCAGGAATCGAGCGGGCAGGGGACGCGTTCGCGGCCTGGTGCGAAGCGTGCGAGCGCTCCGGCAGCAGCGACAGCGCCTGCGTGCGCAGCCGCCTGTGCCGCCGCGCGGAGGCGATTCCGTCCGACGCCTTCGGCGCGGTCTGCGAGCACGTCGTCGCGCTGCCGCTGCGCCACCGCGGCGCGAGCGTCGGATCGGTCCGTCTCATGTTCGCGGCGCGCTGCGAGCTGCCCCAGGCCACCCTCGCGCTCCTCGGCGCCGCCGCCGACCTGGCCGGCCTCGCGCTCGACAATGCGCGGCTCGCCCGCGAGAGCCTGCGCGTCGGCCTGATGGCCGAGCGGCAGCTCATGGCCAACGAGGTCCACGACACGCTGGCCCAGGGCCTCACCTACATGCGCATGCGCATGAGCCTGCTGCGCGACGCCGTGCGGGAAGGCGACGAGGGCCGCGTGATCAAGCTGTGCGCGGACGTCGACGAGACGCTCACCGACTCGCATCACCGGCTGCGCGAGCTGATCGTGTACTTCCGCAGCCGCATGGACCCGCGCGGCCTCAACGTTGCGCTGGCCGAGGCGGCCGGGTCGTTCCGCGAGCGCACCGGCATTGCCGTCGAGTACGCGAACCGGATGGCCGACCTCTCCCTGCCCGCGGCGCGCGAGATCGAGGTGTTCCACATCGTGCAGGAGGCGCTGGCCAACGTCTCGCGGCACTCCGGGGCGCGCCGCGTGCGCGTCGTGCTCGAGCGCGGTGGCGCCGACTGCCGCGTCGCCGTCGAGGACGATGGCGTGGGCATCGGCCAGGCGGTGGTCGCGGGCGAGCGCGGCGCGAACGGGCACTTCGGCATCGCGATCATGCAGGAGCGCGCGCGAAGGCTGGGCGGCGAGCTGGCCGTCGTCCCCGTGGCCGCCGGGGGCACGGCGGTGCGCCTGCGCTTCCCCGCGGCCGCGCCAACGGAAGCGACGTCGACATGACCATCAGGCTCGTACTCGCCGACGACCACGGATTGTGCCGGAGGGGGCTCACGGAGCTCCTCGAGGCGCGCGGCGACATCCAGGTCCTCGGCAACACCGGCAACCCCGACGAGGTCGCGAAGCTCCTGCGCGAGCACCGCCCGGACCTCGCGATCGTCGACCTGCGCATGCAGCCGATCGACGGGCTGACGCTGCTCGCGCGCCTGCGCGCCGAGGGCATCGACACGCCGGTGGTGATCCTGACGATGAGCGACTCGCAGGACGACCTTGCGCGCGCGCTGCGCGCCGGGGTGCGCGGCTACCTGCTGAAGGACATGGACCCGGACGACGTGATCGACGCCATCTACCGCACCGCGCGCGGCGAGGTCGTCGTCGCGCCCACGATGGCCGTCAAGCTCGTCGATCTCCTGGTGCCGGGCAAGGGCGGCGCGACGCGCGCCGACTACATGCGCACGCTGACCGAGCGCGAGCGCGAGATCCTGCAGCACCTGTCGAGCGGCAAGAGCAACAAGGCGATCGCGCTGGCGCTCAACATCAGCCACGAGACGGTCAAGCTGCACGTGCGGCACATCCTCGCCAAGCTCGGCCTGACTTCGCGCGTCGAGGCCGCGGTGTTCGCGGTCCAGCACCGCGTGGAGGCGGGCGGGCAGCCCTGACGCGCGTCAGGGCGCGGTCGCCCGCGCGGGGGGCGCCGCCTCCCGCGCCTCGCCGCCCGGCTGCGGCTCGAACCAGCCGAGCTTCTCGCGCAGCCGCACGACGTCGCCGACGATGATCAGCGTGGGCGGCTGCAGCATCGCCGCCATGGCCGTCGCGGGCAGCGTCTGAAGCGTCCCCGTGACGACGCGCTGCGCATCCGTCGTGCCCTGCTGCACGATCGCCGCTGGCGTGGACGCGGGCAGGCCGTGCGCCACCAGGTTCGCGCAGAGCGTCGGCAGGCCCAGCAGGCCCATGTAGACGACGATCGTCTGCCGCGGCCGCGCGAGCGCCGCCCAGTCGAGGTCCGCGCTGCCGTCCTTGAGGTGGCCGGTGACGAACACGCACGACTGCGCGCAGTCGCGATGCGTGAGCGGGATGCCCGCGTAGGCGGCCACGCCGAGCGCGGCGGTGATGCCGGGGACGACCTGGAACGGGACGCCGTGCGCCGCGAGCGTCTCGATCTCCTCGCCGCCGCGGCCGAACATGAAGGGGTCGCCGCCCTTGAGGCGCACCACGCGCTTGCCGCGCCGCGCGTGCTCGACCAGGAGGTCGCTGATCGCCTGCTGCGGCAGCGTGTGACGGTCGCGCTCCTTGCCGACGTAGATGCGCTCGGCGCCCCGCGGCAGCAGGTCGAGGATCGCATCGGCGACGAGGTGGTCGTAGAGGACGACCTCGGCGCCGCGGATCAGGCGGTAGGCGCGCAACGTCAGCAGGTCGGGCTCGCCGGGGCCGGCGCCGACGAGGAACACCTCGCCGCGCGTCGATGGCGGATGCCGGGGAGTCGCAGGGGGCTTGGCGGGCATGACGTCAGGCCTGTGGCGTGCGGTCGTTGGGATTGATGAAGATGAAGCGGAAGTCGCCGGGCTCGAACTCGACGTAGTCGATCGTCATGCCGTCGAGAAGGTCGGCCTCCGCCGGGGAGACGACGAGCGCGATGCCCTCCGAGGTCACGACGCGGTCGTCGCCGCGCGCCTCGTCGAAGCCCATCGCGTAGTGGATCGCGCCGTCGGCGTCGCGTCGCGCGGCGACGCGCAACCCGAGTTCGTCGGCGTCGGAGCGCGTGGCTGCCTCCCGGATCTGCTGCGCGGCGCTGGGCGTGACGGTGATCATCGTGTACGTGGAACCTGCCTGTGCGTTGCGGTGACGCGATTCAGTGCTCGCCCTTCGTGCGCAGCAGCCCCGCCAGCCGGTTGCCCTGCTTCTGGGGCCCGCCGCCCGGGAACATCTCGTGCAGGCGGTGGTTCGAGCCCAGCTCCGGTCCCCAGCGCTCGCTGAAGTGGCGGATCATCACGCGCACCTGCGCCTGCACGCCGTGCGCATCGTAGTAGTCGCGCAGGAAGCGGATCACCTCCCAGTGCGCGGGCGTGAGCTCGAGGCCCTCGGAGCGCGCGAGCGCGCGCGCGAACGCCTCGGACCACTGCGAGCGGTCGACGAGGTAGCCTTCGCTGTCGGTCGCCACCGCGACGCCGTCGACGTCGACGTGCCACTCGTCGACCTTCGCCGCGCGTTGCGCGCTCATTGGACCACCTTCCGCGCTGCGCGCTGCGGGGCTCGTTCGCCCTTGGGGCGGCCCTGCGGGCTCATTGGACTACCCTCCGCGCTGCGCGCTGCGGGGCTCGTTCGCCCTTGGGG
>JAOUIA010000040.1 GCA_029884335.1 Betaproteobacteria bacterium | reverse complement strand
TAGACGCCATCGCCGAGGCGTGCACGGGACGCAGGTCCCCGCGGCTCTGGCGGCAAGGGGATGGTGATTGACCGCCGGGGAGAAAAGGCTTTATAATCCTACGCTTTTCCCGCCCCACCCGAAATTCGAAGGAGCGAGCCATGGCTCGAGTCTGCCCGGTCACCGGCAAGAAGCCCGTCGTCGGCAACCGCGTTTCGCACGCGAACAACAAGACCAAGCGCCGTTTCATGCCCAACCTGCAGAACCGCCGGTTCTGGGTGGAGAGCGAGAACCGCTGGGTCAGCATGCGCCTCACCAACGCCGCGCTGCGCACGATCGACAAGAACGGCATCGACGCCGTGCTGGCCGACCTGCGCGCCAAGGGCACGCACGTCTAGCCTGACCGGAGCTCACCATGCGCGAGAAGATCAAGCTCGAGTCGTCGGCCGGCACCGGCCACTTCTACACGACGACCAAGAACAAGAAGACGACGCCGGACAAGATCGTGATGAAGAAATTCGATCCGGTCGCCCGCAAGCACGTCGACTACAAGGAAACGAAGCTCAAGTAGCGACCACGATGCAGCGGGCGCCCGACGCCCGCGCAAGCGAAAAGGCCCGCACGCAGCGGGCCTTTTTCACATGTACTCGATGGTGGCGAGGCACTGGATCCCCGCTTTCGCGGGGATGACGACGGGTGGCGCGGGGATGACGACGGGTGGTGCGGGGATGACGACCTCCCCACTTCGTCGCTCCCGCGAACGCGGGAGCCCAGCGTCGTTCGTCGCTAGGCGTACCGCCGCAGCGTCAGCGAGAAGCGCGCCAGCGACTCGATGCCGGAGCGCTCGGCGCGCTGGCACCAGTCCTGCAGCCGCGCGAGCAGCTGCTCGGAGGACTCGGTGGACCGCGTCCACAGCGTCGAGAGCTCCTCGCGCATCGCGTAGATCTTCGCCAGCGCCTTGCTCTGGGAGAGCATCGTCGCGAGGCTCGCGCGCTCGGCGGGCGGCAGCGCGGAGGGCTCGCTCGACAGCCACTGCTTCAGCCGCCGCAGGCTCGGCACCTCGATCCCCTTGAGCTCGCCGCTGCGCACGCGCGTGCGCAGCGCCTCGATCTCGGCGGCGCAGGTCTCCTTCAGCGTCCGCGCGTAGGTCGTCGCGACCGCGTAGCGGTGCGTGATGACCGCGTGCAGCGTGACCAGGTCGGGCGCCGGCTTGGCGCTGGTCATGGTGAGCTTCGGCGCGACCTTGCGCACCTTGGCAAGCCCCAGCGCGGACAGCACGCGGATGTAGCCCCAGCCCAGGTCGAACTCCCACCAGCGCGAGCTGAACTTCGCCGACGTGCCGTAGGCGTGGTGGTTGTTGTGCAGCTCCTCGCCGCCGACGATGAAGCCCCAGGGGACGATGTTCGTCGAGGTGTCGGCGCTGGCGAAGTTGCGGTAGCCCCAGTAGTGGCCGATGCCGTTGATGACGCCGGCGGCCCAGAACGGGATCCACATCATCTGCAGCGCCCAGATGGTCAACCCGATCGGGCCGAACAGCAGGACGTTGAGGACCACCATCAGGCCCACGCCCTCCCACGAGAAGCGCGTGTAGACGTTGCGCTCCATCCAGTCGTCCGGCGTGCCGAGGCCGTACTTGGCCAGCGTTTCCTCGTTCTTCGACTCGGCGCGATACAGCTCCGTGCCCTTCCACATGACCGTGCCGATGCCGCGCGTCATGGGGCTGTGCGGGTCGTCGACGGTCTCCACCTTGGCGTGGTGCTTGCGGTGGATCGCCACCCACTCCTTGGTCACCATGCCGGTGGTGAGCCACAGCCAGAAGCGGAAGAAGTGGGAGACCGCCGGGTGCAGGTCGAGGCCGCGGTGCGCCTGGCAGCGGTGCAGGAAGATCGTGACCGAGGCGATCGTCACGTGCGTGAGTGCCAGCGTCACCACGACGTAGCCCCACCAGGGCAGGTCGAGGAAGCCGTGCGAAAGCAGGTCGAGCCAATCGTAATTCATTGATTTGTCTGGGTCCTGTGACCTCGTTGCGTGCGGCATTGTACGCGAGGCCGACGCTCCCGCGATGACTTTCCGCAAGTTTTTCGCGCCGGCCGCCCCGGCGGCGGGAGGCCGTCAGCCGGCGCTGGGGAGGGGGGCGCCGCCAATGAGCCGGACTTCCCGCTGCGGGTAGGGGACGGCGATCCCCGCTGCCTGGAAGGCCTTCCACACCGCGAGGTTGAGGTCGCTCTTGACGTTGAGCTGCCCGTTCTCGGGGTCGCGGATCCAGAAGCCGAGCTCGAGGTCGATGCCGCTTTCCGCGAAACGCACCACGAATGCCGCCGGCTCGCGCGGAGGTTCGGTGTCCACGCGGGGGTGCCCGCGCGCGACCTCGCGCAGCACCGCGAGCGCGCGGTCGAGGTCGGTTCCGTAGGCGACCTGGACGGCGACGGCCACGCGCACGTCCTTTGCCGAGAACGAGTGGTTGAGCACGGTCGTCGTCACCAGCGTCTCGTTGGGCACGATCGCCTCCACGCCGTCGAGGCTGCGCACGACGCAGTAGCGCGATGTCACGTTGGTGACCACGCCGTGCCTGTCGGAGACCGTGATCAGGTCCCCGAGCCGGATCGAGCGGTCCATCAGGATGACGAAGCCGGCGATGTAGTTGGACGCGAGCTTCTGCAGCCCGAGCCCGATGCCCACCCCCAGCGCGCCGCCGAAGACGGACAGGACCGTGAGGTCGAGGCCGATCGTCTGCAGCGCGACCAGCACGCCCACGACCAGCAGCACCGCGCTGACGAACTTGGACAGCAGCGCGCGGTGCGACAGGTCCATGTCGGTCTTCATCAGCCGCTGCTCGACCAGCCCGGACAGCCACAGCGACACCGCGATCGTCACCAGGATCGCCGCGGCGCCCTTGAGAAGCGTCAGCAGCGAGGCTTCGCCCTTGCCGAGCGGCAGCCTGTGCGCGTCGAGCTCCTCGGCGATCTCCGGCGTGATGCCGAGCAGGTGCAGCGCCACCAGCGTCCACACGGTGAAGCTGATCGCGCGCTCCCAGCCCTTCAGCCAAGCGACGTTCGGCGCGAGCCGGCGCAGCGTGAAGAGGAGCATGCGGATGCCCGCGAGCGCCCCGGCGAGCACGATGCCGAGGTCGATGAAGCGCGAGATGGCGTAGCGGTTCCACGCGATGCGCGCGACGAACAGCAGCGCCAGCGCGACCAGCGGCATCGCCATCCGCGTGACGCCGGCGACGAGCCGGGTGCCCGGCGGCGCGTGCGCGCTCCGCCGGAGGATCGCGCGGTCGACGAGCCTGCCGACCGCGAAGCAGGCGACTGTCAGCGCGAGTTCGGCCCAGCCGAGCGGCGTGGCCAGCAGACGCTCCAGGCGCGCGAAGTCGATCGGGCCGAACATGGCGCGGGAGTATAGCGGCCAGTCAGGCTGCCCGCCGCTCGAGAATCGCGGCGAAGAAGCCGTCGCAGCCGTGCGTGTCGGGCGCGAGCTTGAGCGTGGCCCCGGTGTCGAGCGGGATCCTGAGACGTGCGAGCTCGGAGGCGACGTCGGCGCTGCGGAACGCCGCGTGTCCGTCGAGGAACTGCTGCACGATCGCCTCGTTCTCCTCGGGCAGGATGCTGCACGTCGCGTAGACGAGGCGCCCGCCGGGCTTGAGCAGCGTGGCGGCCGCCGCGAGGATCGACGCCTGCTTCGCGGCGAGCTCGGCGACCGCCTCGGGACCGTGGCGCCACTTGAGGTCGGGGTTGCGCCGCAGCGTGCCGAAGCCGGTGCAAGGCGCGTCGACCAGCACGCGGTCGACCTTGCCGGCGAGGCGCTTCACGCGCGCGTCGCGCTCGTGCGCGATCAGCTCCGGGTGCACGTTCGACAGTCCCGAGCGCGCGAGCCGCGGCTTGAACGCGGCGAGTCGCTTGTCGATCACGTCGAACGCGTAGAGCCGCCCCTGCGAGCGCATCAGCGCGCCCAGCGCCAGCGTCTTGCCGCCCGCGCCGGCGCAGAAGTCGACGACCATGTCGCTGCGCCGCGGCGCGACCAGGTGCGCGACGAGTTGGCTGCCCTCGTCCTGCACCTCGAGCCGGCCGTCGGCGAGCCAGGGGTGCTTCGCGAGCTGCGCATGGCCGCTCACGCGCAGTCCCAGCGGCGCATAGGGCGTGGGCGTCACCGCGAACCCGTCGGCCGAGAGCGCGGCCAGCGCTTCCTCTCGCGTCGCCTTCGTCGCGTTCACGCGGAGGTCGAAGGGCGCCTGCGCGGCGAGCGCCTTCGCCAGCGCCGCGCGCCGCTCGTCCCCGTAGACGGCCCCCAGGCGTTCCCACAGCCAGTCGGGGAGGTCCGCGGCCACGGCAGGCAGCAATGGCGTCGCCAGCCGCCCCTTGAACTCCGCGAGCCACTCGCGCTCGTGCGCGCGCGTCGCGCCTTCGAGCTCGCGCACCGAGTGGCCGAGCTCGCGCACCGCGACGGCGAGCGCGAGCTTGCGCGGCGGGACGTCGCCCGCCAGCGTCTCGAGCGAGCGCAGGTGGCGCAGGTACGCAAACGTGCCCTCGGCGACGAACGCGCGGTCGCGCTGGCCCATCGCGGGGTGCTCGCGGAAGAACGCGCGCAGCGTCGCGTCGGCCGGTGCGGCGAGACGGCGCACGCGCTCGATCGCGGCGGCGAGGCCGCCGATCAGGTTGGCGGGGACGGTCAAGTCTTCCTCGACTTCGGGTCACACCCTGCAGGGCCGCGGGATCGCTGCACGACTCCCCCTCACCCCGACCCTCTCCCCTGACTCCGGGCGACAGGGAGCGTCCCCCCTCTCCCGCTTGCGGGAGAGGGCCGGGGTGAGGGGGCGCCGCAGCGTGCTGCCGCCGGCCATCGCCACCAACCGGATCGTCACTTTTCCGGCGCCTGCGCCAGCGGTTCGTCGACGCGTATCGCGTCCAGCACCGCCTCGACGGCGCCGCGCGTCGCGTGCTCCGCGCGCACCTTCACCGGGATCCAGCGCAGCCCCGGCGCGAGCCACACGTAGGCCTCGGTCTTGCCGTCCTCGCTGGTGCGGTGCCACACCTCGGTGTCGAGCTTCTCGCCGTTCCACTCGATCGTCTCGGTACGCTCGCGTCGCACGGTGACGCGGTTCACGCGCCGCGTGGTGGCGAGCGCGAAGGTCTGCGTCGCCCCTTCCGGCGGCTGGAAGTAGAACTGCCACATCATCGTCAGCGGGTCGAAGGTCGGCAGCTCGAGCGGCGCCACCTTGTCCTCGTGCAGCGTGGCGATGCCGGTCTCCCAGTCGAACTCGGCGCGCTCGCTGCCGCGCTTGTTGAAGCGGTCGACCTCCAGCGTCGTCGGCTGCAGGCCTTGGCCGGTGATGACGCCGCGGCTCTGCACGCGCCCCTGTCCGCGCACGAACAGCGCCGCCAGCCCGCGCGCCTCGCCGATCGTCGAGATCGTGTAGCGGTTGTCCGCGTGCTCGAAGCGGTAGGTGAGCGTGCCCACGTGGAAGCCCGCGCCGTAGAGCACCTTGTACGAGAGATCGACGCGCGGCGGCAGCACCTTCGCCGGCGCCGCCTCGGCCGGCGCGCTCACTTCCTCCGCGAGCACCGCGGGCTCCGGCGGCGCTGCCGTCGCGGGCGCCTCCGCCGGCGGGGCGGGTTCCGTTGCAGCGGTCTTCGACGCTTCCGCTTGCGGCGCTTCCGCGACCGTCTCCTCGGCGGGCGTCTCGACCGGCGAGGGGGCGGGTGCCGGCGGCGCGGGGCGCCGCGGCCTGGGCTTGACCGGCGCGGGGACGGCCTTGGGCGTGGGCGGCGGCGGCAGCTCGCGGATCGACGCCGACAGCGGGGTCGGATCCGGCGCGGTCGGCAACTCGTCGGGAAGGAGCGAGATCGCGAAATGCACGGCCGACGAGAGGGCCAGCGCGACGAGCAACGCGGGCCGCACCTCCCACCAGCGCCGGCGGGGCGCGAGGGCGAACGATGCGACGGTCAGCTCCATCGGTCAGTCGGCCGCGGGCGAGGGCACGACGAGCGCTGCCTGCGGGATCAGCGCATCCTGCACCCGAACACGCGCGCCGTGAAGGGCGATCCGACCGGCGCAGAACCACGCGACGGCGGCCGGCAGGACGCGGTGCTCCTCGGCCAGCACGCGCGCGGCGAGCGAGTCCTCGTCGTCGTCGTCGCGCACGGGCACCGCCGCCTGCGCGACTATCGGGCCCACGTCCACCTCGGAAGTCACGAAGTGGACGGTGCAGCCGGCGAGCCGCACGCCGTCCGCCAACGCGCGGCGGTGCGTGTGCAGTCCCGGGTACGCCGGCAGCAGCGAGGGGTGGACGTTGAGCAGCCGCCCCGCATAGCGCGCGACGAACGCCGGCGTCAGCACGCGCATGAACCCGGCGAGCACGACGAGGTCGGGCTCGCTCGCGTCGACCGCGGCGGCGAGCGCCGCGTCGAACGCCTCGCGCGTCGCGTGCGCGGTGTGCTCGACGACGCTCGTCGCGATCGCGTTCGCCCGCGCGATCGCGAGCCCGCCCGCGTCGCGCTTGTTGCTGACGACGTGGGTGACCGCGGCGGGGTAGCGCGGGTCGCGCGAGGCCTCGACGAGCGCGCCGAGGTTGCTGCCGCGCCCGGAGACGAGGACGGTAATGCGCTTCAGCATGGCGTGCAGCGCACGCAGGTCAGCTAGCGTGCGATCGGCAGCCGGCCTGCCGCTTTGCCGCCAGGATCGTCGTCCCCGCGCAAGCGGGGACCCAGCGTCTCTGTGCGGATGAGACTCTGGATTCCCGCTTGCGCGGGAATGACGAAGTGGCAGTATGCGCCGCCGAGCACGTTGCGACAGGTCACTGGACGACGGTGGCGGGCGCGCCGGCCTCGCGCGCCACGATCGCGCCGATGCGGTGGACGGACTCGCCTGCGGCCGTGAGCAGCAGCGTTGCGCGCGCCGCGTGCTCGGCCGCCACGACCACGACCATGCCTATGCCGCAATTGAACACGCGGTGCATCTCTGCGTCGGCGACGTTGCCCTCCCGCTGCAGCCAGTCGAAGACCGGCGGGCGCGGCCACTTCGCGGCCTCGAGCCGCGCCGTTACGCCGTCGGGCAGCACGCGCGGGACGTTCTCGACGAGACCGCCGCCGGTGATGTGCGCGAGGCCCTTCACCGGCAGCGCGCGCATCAGCGCGAGCAGCGGCTTCACGTAGATGCGCGTGGGCGCCATCAAGGCGTCGCCCAGGGAAGTCTCGCCGGCGCGCGGGTCGAACGGCGCCGCGAGGTCGGGCTTGCTGCGTTCGAGGATGCGCCGCACCAGCGAGTAGCCGTTGCTGTGCGCGCCGCTCGACGCGAGGCCGAGCACGGCGTCGCCGGGCGCGATCGAGCGGCCGTCGATGACCGCGGACTTCTCGACCACCCCCACCGCGAACCCTGCGAGGTCGTAGTCGCCCACCGCGTACATGCCCGGCATCTCGGCGGTCTCGCCGCCGATCAGCGCGCACCCTGCCTGTTCGCAGCCGGCCGCGATGCCGCGCACGACATCCGCAGCGACGTCGACGTCGAGCTTGCCGCACGCGTAGTAGTCGAGGAAGAACAGCGGCTCCGCGCCCTGCACGAGGATGTCGTTGACGCTCATCGCCACGAGGTCGATGCCGACGGTGCCATGGCGAGCAAGCTCGATGGCGAGCTTGAGCTTCGTGCCCACGCCGTCGGTGCTCGCGACGAGCACGGGCTCGCGGTAGCGCTTGCCGATCTCGACGAGCGCGCCGAAGCCGCCGATGCCTGCGAGGACTTCCGGGCGCATCGTGCGCTTCGCGAACGGCTTGATGCGCTCGACGAGCGCATCGCCCGCGTCGATGTCCACGCCCGCGTCGCGGTAGGTCAGCGCTGCGTCGGGCGAGGTCATTCCGGACGGTGGTCGGGGAGGCGGGGGCGCATCGCGCGGGCGTCGCCCGCGTTGGAGGCGGGCCGCGCGGCACGGTATTCTCCCCGTTTCGCGCACGAACGGCGATTCTAGCAAATGACCGCTCAGCCCCCTGCCCCGGGCGGCCTCCCGGACGCGCAGCGCGCGACGCTCGCGGACGCCGAGGCCGCCGGCGCGGCCGTCGTTGAAGGCGCGGCCCACGCGCACCGGCCGATCGCGCTGCGCCATTACCTGTGGGTCGCGGGTGCGGCGACCGTCGTCGCGCTGGCGCTACACTGGCTGGGACCGGTGCTGACGCCGTTCCTGGTGGGCGCGATCCTCGCCTATCTCGGCACGCCGCTCGTCGCCGCGCTCGAGCGCCACGGCATCGGCCGCGGCGTCGGAACGACGCTCGCCGTGCTTGCGTTCTGCCTGGCCATCGCCGCGCTGTTCGTGGTGCTCATCCCGCTCGTGCGCTCGGAAACGTCGCTGCTCGGCGCGCGGGTGCCCGAGCTGGCCGACCGCCTGCAGAGCCTCGTCGCGCCATGGCTCGAGGCGAGCCTCGGCATCCGGCTCGCCTTCGACTGGGCGACGCTTCGCACGCTGATCGCGGAGCACATGGACAGCGTGCGCGAGCTGGGCGGGCACCTTGCCTCCGGCGTGCGCACCGGCGGCGCGCTCCTCGTCGCCATACTCGTCAATCTGGCGCTGATTCCGGTTGTCATGTTCTACGTGCTGCGTGACTGGAACGTGATCCTCTCGCGCGCCGACGACCTCGTCCCGCGTCGCTGGCAGGGCCTCGTGCACACGATGGCGCGCGAGGTCGACGCGGTGCTCGCCGAGTTCCTGCGCGGGCAGCTACTGGTCATGCTCGCGCTCGCCGCCTACTACGCACTCGCGCTCTCGCTCGTGGGGCTCGGCAACGCGATCGCGATCGGCGTGCTCACCGGCCTGCTCGTGTTCATCCCCTACGTGGGCTTCGGCCTCGGCCTCGTGCTCGGCGTCGTCGCTGCGCTGCTGCAGTGGTCCGGGCTGCCGTTCTTCCTCGCCGTGCTGGCCGTCTACGGCGCGGGCCAGCTCCTCGAGAACTACGTGCTCGTTCCGTGGCTCGTCGGCGACCGCATCGGGCTGCACCCGCTTGCGGTGATCTTTGCGCTGCTCGCGTTCGGGCAGCTGTTCGGCATCGCCGGAGTGCTGCTGGCGCTGCCCGTGTCGGCGGCCCTGCTCGTGGGGCTTCGCCACCTGCGCGCGGCCTACGTCGTCTCGCCGCTGTATCGCGAGCCCTGATGGCCGAGCAGCTGACCTTCGCGCTGGCGCCCGAGCCCGCGCCGACGTTCGCGAACTTCGTCGCCGGCCCGAACGCGGAGGCCTGCGAAGCGCTGGTCCGCTTCTCCGCCGCGCTGCTTCCCGAGACCGGCGTGTTCGTCTGGGGGGCGAGCGGGGCGGGCAAGTCGCACCTGTTGCAGGCAATGGCGGCCGCGGCAGCAGGGGCGGGGCGCCCGGCGCGGCACTGCAAGCGCCCTGCGGACGTACCGGACACGCTCCCCGAGCCGCGAGCGCTGGTGACCGTCGACGACGTGGATCGCGCGGACCCGGACTCGCAGGCGCGTCTCTTCACGCTCTACAACGCGCTGGCGGCGACCGGGGGACAGCTTGCGGTCGCCGCGTCGGTGCCGCCGGCGCGGCTCGCTGTGCGCGAGGACCTGCGCACGCGGCTCGGCTGGGGGCTCGTCTACGAGGTCGTCCCGCTCGACGACGCGGCGAAGCCCGCGGCACTGGCGGCCTTCGCGCGGCAGCGCGGCTTCCGCCTCGGCGACGACGCGATCGCGTACCTGCTCGCCCACGGGCGCCGCGACATGGCGTCGCTGGTGCAAGCTCTGATCGCGCTCGACGCGCACTCGCTTGCGACCAAGCGGCCCATCACGGTACCGCTGATCCGGGGTTGGCTGCAGCGCGAGATGCCGCTCGGGGAGTGAAGCGCGGGGTTGGGGGTAAGCCCGCCGCCACGATGGTCGCGGGAAGCAGGGGATCGAGCCTCAAGGTTCCCCGAACCACTTGTCCATGCGCCCTCGCCCCCCTGCCTTGTGTCAACGCACTGCAACATCGGCGCGTTCTTGGCTCGCGGCGGTTTGATCGGAGCGCCGGGAGGGTTGCAAGTCCTCACCGGAACCTTGGACCCGTCCTGGCAACCGGTCGGAAGAGCCGGCGCGCAGCGGTCGCCGCGACCCCTAGACATACCCTAAAGGATTGTTTCACATGAACAAGTTGCTCATCACCCTGGTCGCCGGGCTGTTCGCTTCGTCGGCTGCGATCGCCCAGACTGCGGCGCCCGCTGCCGCCCCGGCCGCGGCGCCTGCCGCTGCGCCCGCCGCGCCCGCCGCGAAGGCAGCGGAACCCATGAAGGCCGGCGACGCGGCTGTCAAGAAGGCCGGCGACGGCTCGGTCAAGAAGACCAAGCCCGCGACGACCGCCGCGGCGCCCGCCGTGACGACCAAGCCGGCCGCGACGGCGCCGAAGAAGGCCGACGCGACGGCGAAGAAGGCCGCCCCGGCTGCCGCCCCGGCCGCCGCTGCCCCGGCTGCTGCGCCCGCCGCCGCTGCCCCGGCTGCCGCTCCCGCCGCTGCCGCCCCGGCTGCCGCTCCCGCCGCCGCGCCGAAGAAGTAAGGTCGGCCCTTCCCCGGTCGCGACGCTTGCGACCGGGACCCGGACGCCGCGCGCCGCGAGGCCGCGGCGTTCGCTTTTGCAGGGGCCGGACTCGGGTCCCGGTGTCAGAATCGCGCGATGAGCCGCCTGCTTCCCGCCCGCCCCGCCGTCACCGTCGCCGCCGTCGTCGAGCGCGAAGGGCGTTACCTGCTGGTGCGCGAAGTCACCAGGCGCGGGTTGCGCATCAACCAGCCGGCAGGGCACCTCGAGCCGGGGGAATCGCTGGCGCACGGCGCCGCGCGCGAGACGCTCGAGGAGGCGGCCTGGCACGTCGAGCCCTTCGCGCTGGTCGGCGTCTATCGCTGGGTGGCGCCGGACAACGGCGACACGTTCGTGCGCATCGCCTTCGCCGCGCGCGCGATCGGCGAAGCGGCCGGCCGGCCGCTCGACGAGGGAATCGTCGAGACTCTCTGGCTCTCGTACGACGAGGTCGTCGCGCGCCGCGGCGAGCACCGCAGCCCGCTCGTGCTCCGCTGCATCGAGGACTACCGCGCCGGCCGGCGCCTGCCCTTCGACGTCGTGCAGGACGTCGGCCCCGAGATCGCGTGACCATGGCTCGCGTGAACGGGCAATGAGCAGGGAGCGCGTCGTCGTGGGCATGTCCGGCGGCGTGGATTCGTCGGTCGCGGCGTGGCTGCTGAAGCAGCAGGGGTACGAGGTCGTCGGCGTCTTCATGAAGAACTGGGAGGACGACGACACCGACGAGCACTGCACCTCGCGCGCGGACCTGGTCGACGCGGCGAGCGTGGCCGACGTCATCGGCATCGACCTCGAGGCGGTCAACTTCGCCGAGGCGTACCGCGAGCGCGTGTTCGCGCACTTCCTGCGCGAGTACCGCGCCGGGCGCACGCCGAATCCCGACGTGCTGTGCAACAGCGAGATCAAGTTCGCGGCCTTTCTCGACCACGCGCTCGCGCTCGGCGCCGACTGGATCGCCACCGGGCACTACGCGCGCGCGCGGCGAGCGCAGGGGCGCGGCGGGCCGGTCGAGCTGCTGAAGGCTCTCGACGCGACGAAGGACCAGACGTACTTCCTCCACCGCCTGACGCAGGCGCAGCTCGCGCCGGTGCTCTTCCCGCTCGGCGAGCTGCCCAAGCGCGAGGTGCGCGCGATCGCGAAGCGCGAGGGCATCCCGACGTGGGCGAAGAAGGACTCGACCGGCATCTGCTTCATCGGCGAGCGGCGCTTCCGCGAGTTCCTCGGCCGCTACCTGCCGCGCGAGCCGGGGCCGATGGCGACGCCCGACGGGCGCACGGTCGGCACGCACGACGGGCTCGCCTATTACACGCTCGGCCAGCGGCAGGGCTTGCGCATCGGCGGCCGGCGCGACGCCGCGGATGCGCCGTGGTTCGTCGCCGGCAAGGACCTCGCTCGCAACACGCTGACCGTCGTGCAGGGCCACGACCATCCGCTGCTCTACCGGCGCGAGGTGGACGCGATCGAGCCGCACTGGATCGCCGGCGAGGCGCCGCCGTTGCCCGCGAGTTTCGGCGCCAAGACGCGCTACCGGATGCCCGATGCGCGCTGCGACGTCGTGCAGTCGGACGACGGGTTGCGCGCGACGTTCGACGCGCCGCAGTGGGCGCCGACGCCGGGGCAGTACCTCGTGCTCTACGACGGCGAGACCTGCCTGGGCGGCGCGGTCATCGCGGGGGCGCCGGGCGTTCGTGCCGCGCCCGCGGGCGCGGCGGCGATCGCGGCGAAGTAGGCGCCCCGCGGCTGCCGCGCGGCTACTTCTTCGCGTCGACCCTCGTCCACGCCGGGCCCAGCACCATCCGCTTCGTCTTGCCCGCGATTGCGGCGGTTTTCGGCCCCAGGTCGGCCTGGTGGACCACGCCGTCGTGGTTGACGACGAACGTCATGATGCCGGTGTTGCCGTACTTCGCCGGATAGGCGACCGCCGCGAAGCCGCCGATCGTTCGGCCGCGCACGACGTAGTCGACCGCGTCGGGCGCGCCGGGCTTCCCTTGCCCGTCGAGCAGCCGGAACAGGTAGCCGTGGTAGGGCGTCGGGCCCTGCTTGGCCTTCGTGTATCCCTGCGCGGAAGCGTGGGCGAGCAGCGGCCCGAGCGGGCTCTCCGGCTCGCCCGCCTTCGCCTTCCAGTACAGGCCGTCGCGCTTGCCGGGCGAGCTTTCGAACTTGCGCGCGTACTCCAGCACGCCGTTGCCGTTGCGGTCCGCCGAGGCGTACTCGATCTGCGCGTCGACGATCGCGCGCAGCACCTCGATCGCCGCGAGCTCGTTGCCGCCGATGCGCCGCGCGAGCAGCGTGTCCTTGCCTGCCTCGGTGTCGAAGCGCCACTCGCTGCCCGTGCGCACGAGCGGAAACGCGAACGGGTAGTCGTCCGCACCGATCAGCAGCGTCGCCTTGTCGCCTTCGGCCGCGATGCGGTGCTTCGCCTTGTACGCGTCGGCGAAGCTCTTCGTCATGGCGCGATCCGCGACGCGGTCGCCGGTGAAGAGCCACTCGCGCGCGGGGCCCAGCACGGCCACGAGCGCTGCGGCATCCTGCGCCTGGACGGCCTGCAGGAGCGCCTCGACGGCGAGGTCCGGCGTGGCGAACGAGCGTTGCGTCTGCGCGGCCGCGCCGCCGGAGAACGCGAGCAGCGCGAAGGCGAGCAGGGTCGCGGTCAGCAGCCGGCCGCCGGCGCGCGCGAAGCTCGCCGCACCCGGCGCTTGATTGTCGTGCGTTCTCATCGCCGGCCTCCGCCTCCACGCCCGCCGCCACCGCCGCCGCGCGCGCCGCCGCCGCCGCTCGGCCGCGACGCGCTCATGTTGCCCGAGCTGCGCGCGCTCGACATGCTCGACGAGCCGCGGCTGCCGCTGTCGCGTGCCTGCGCGGCGCCGCCGCGCGAGTCGAACGCGTTGGCGCTCGCCCCCGCGTAGCTGCCGCTGCCGCGATTCGCCGCACCGGCTCCGGCACGGTCGACGCTGCCGCTGCGCGCGTCGAAGCTGCCCGGGGACACGTCGCCGCGCTGGATCGACTGGCGGCCCGCGTCTGCCTTGCCGCGGAACGCTTCGCGCGAGGCGGCGTCTGCTTTCTGCCCGCGGCCGTACTGCTGCGCCGTCTTGTTGTCGCGGTAGGGCACTGCGCCGCGCCGGTCGGCGTTGTGCTTGAATTCCTTGCTGCTGATGTTGTTCGTCCGGTTGAAGCTGTTGTGCCGGTCGATGTCGATGTTCACGTCGCCGCCGCCCCAGTTGCAGTTGCCCCACAGCGCGCCGCCGACTATCACGCCCGCGGTGAAGCCCAGCAGCGCCCCGCCGGCGACGTAGCCCGGCGGATAGTAGTAGTAGGGCGGGTAGGCCGGGTACCACCACGAGCCGTAGACCACGGTCGGGTTGTAGGTCGGCACGTACACCACCTCGGGGTTGGTCGGCTCGATCTTGATGTAGGTCGTCGAGGCCTGCTGCTCGACCACCACCTTCTGCTCCTTGGTGTCCTTGAGGTTCCCCTCCTTCTGCGCCTTCGCGCGCAACGACTGCGCGGTGGCGAGCACGTCCTTCTGCTGCGCGAGGAACGCGTCGCCGAGCTTTTGCGTCCAGTCGAGCTTCTCGCTCATCATCGCGAGCACCTGCGGGAACACGGCGAGCGACTTGACACTCGTGTCCCACGGCTGCTTCTCGAGGGCGTCCTGCAGCGCCTTGTCCTTGAGGCCCGGGTTCGCCTTGACCCAGCGCTCGGCCGAGACGATGTCGAGCGGGTAGGTCGACGCCATCAGCACCTGCGCCAGCAGCGCGTCGGGATAGAGCGCTATCGGCGCGAGCAGCTGGTCGAGCTCTTCCTGCTTGAAGGCCGGCGCGCCGGCATCCGTCTTCGCCGCCGGTGCTGCAGAGCCCGCCGGCGCGGCGGCCGAAGGGGACGTAGTCCAGGGCAGGGGCTGCGATGGCGCCGGAGCTTGCCCGGCAGTGGGCAACGCCAACGCGACGCCGAGCAGCGCTATCGCGACGCGATGACCCGCGGCCGAGCGCAGGCCCTGGCGTGGCATCGAATGGAAATCAGGCACGTTTCACCTCTCGAAGCGGCGCAACCGGATCCTCGGCGCTTCCCGCACGGTGGCTGGCCAGCCTACCCACTTGCGCGGCCGCCAGCCACACTTTTCCCGACACTGGATCGCGCCGCTCGTTGAGGCAGAGCAAGCGGTCTGCAGATAGCGCCGATGGCCTGCACCGAGGTCCAGAAATGTCAAGACCGGGGAGATTGCTGCAGCGCATCATAATAGCGCTTTTCGTCCAACCCGAGGCGCCCATGGACATCGGACACCAGCTGGCCGCAAGCCAGGACATCGCGACGAAGGTCGCGCTTCTCTACCGGAAGCGGGTGCAGCGCGCGCAGGAGGTCTACGCGGAAGCGCTGCACAAGGCCGTCGACGACAACGTCGCCGACCTCGTGCGCGACCCCGCCGCCGCCGCCGGGCTGTGGACGCAGTGGCTCGACTACGGGGTGGATGCCGCGCAGCGTTCGGTGCTGTTCTGGGACACGTTGCGGCGGCGCGGGAACAACTACCTCGAGCACGTCCGCGCGGGCCTGCCGCCGGTGCTCCACTTCGACTACGAGACGGTGGTCGACGGGCGCAAGCTCGCGCGGCCCGTCAACTACGCGCTGGTGCGCATCGTTCCGCCGAAGGGCGTCACGGTCGACCCGAAGCGGCGCCCGTACGTCATCATCGATCCGCGCGCGGGCCACGGCCCCGGGATCGGCGGCTTCAAGGACGACTCGCAGGTCGGCGTCGCGCTGCGCGAAGGCCACCCGGTCTACTTCGTGATCTTCTTCCGCGACCCCGAGCCCGGGCAGACGCTGATCGACGTGTGCGAGGCCGAGAAGTCCTTCTTGAAGAAGGTGCGCGAACTGCACCCGGACAGCGCGAAGCCCGCGATCGTGGGCAACTGCCAGGGGGGCTGGGCGGCGATGATGCTCGCCGCGGCCGATCCGGAAGACACGGGGCCGGTCGTGATCAACGGCGCGCCGATGTCCTACTGGGGCGGCGCGTGGGAGGAGGGCGCCGGGGACAACCCGATGCGCTACGCGGGCGGCATGCTCGGCGGCACGTGGCTCGCGTCGTTCACCGCGGACCAGGGCAACGGCATATTCGACGGCGCGTACCTGGTCGAGAACTTCGAGAACCTCAACCCCGCGAACACGTTCTGGGACAAGTACTACCACCTCTACGCGAACGTCGACACCGAGCCGCCGCGCTTCCTCGAGTTCGAGCGCTGGTGGGGCGGCTTCTACCTGATGAACCGCGAGGAGATCGAGTGGATCACCCGCAACCTGTTCGTCGGCAACACGCTGTGGAAGGGCGAGACGAAGGGGCCGGGCGGCAAGTCCTTCGACCTCACGGGGATCCGCGCCCCGATCGTCCTGTTCGCGTCGATGGGCGACAACATCACCCCGCCCGAGCAGGCGTTCAACTGGGTCGCCGACGTGTACGGCTCCACCGAGGAGATCAAGGCGCGCGGGCAGGTGATCGTCGGGCTGCTGCACCAGGACATCGGGCATCTCGGCATCTTCGTCTCCGGCAAGGTCGCCAAGAAGGAGCACGCGCAGATCGTGTCCGTGCTGAAGTCGATCGAGGCGCTCCCGCCGGGGCTCTACGGCATGGAGATCACCGAGCACAAGGGCCGCGACGGCACGGTGGAGTACGGCGTCGCGTTCCGCGAGTGCGAGCTCGAGGAGGTGATCCGGCGGCTCAACCGCTTCGCGCGCGCCGACGAGAAGCCGTTCGAGGCGGTGGCCGCGGTCTCGGAGTTCAACCAGCGCGCCTACGAGCTGTTCGCCCAGCCGCTCGTGCAGGCGGGCGCGAACGAGTACACGGCCGCACTCCGCCGCCAGTTCCACCCGCTGCGAGCCCAGCGCTGGGCGCTGTCGGACCTGAATCCCTGGCTGGCGTGGCTCGCCCCCGCCGCCGAAGCGGTGCGCGCGAGCCGTCAGCCCGCAGCTCCCGACAACGCGCTGGCCAGGGTCGAGCGCACGGCCTCGGCCGCGCTCTCCGCGTCGCTCGAGTTCTACCGCGCGATGCGCGACGCCGCCAGCGAGGCGTCGTTCTTCCAGGCGTATGGCAACGTTTTCTCGCTGTACGTCGCCGACAAGCAGGCGGCCGCCGGCGCTGCCGTGCCGGTCGCCGACGCCCGCGAGCTGCCGTTCGTCGCCGAGGCGCTGGCGACGATCGACCAGGGCGGGTATCCGGAGGCGCTGGCGCGCGTGGCGAGCCTGCTCGCCCGCAAGGGCGAGCCGCGCCTGCTCTCGCTGCTGCAGCACAAGCAGGCGCTGATCGAGGAGCACGACGACCTGATGCCGCAGCTGCCGTGGGACGCGATGCGCCGCATCCGCGGCGAGCAGGACATCATCGTGCGCTACGAGCCTGAGAAGGCGCTGGCCACGCTGCCGAAGCTCCTCGCCGATCCCGCCGACCGCGCGCGCCTTGCCGCGCTCCTGCAGCGGCTGGCCGGCGACGAGCGCGTGCGCAGCGCGCTGGCCACGCCGGAGCAGGAGGCGATGGCCGAGCGCATCGGCACGGTGCTGGGCGGCGCGGGCATCGCGGTTCCGCGGGCGCGCGGCGCGCGGAAGGCCGCCAAGACCGGCGCTGCGCGTCGCAAGCGCTCGGCGCGGAAGGGCTGAGCCATGGACACCGAACGCAGGCACGACAAGTACGAGCGGCTGCTCGAGTTCTGCAAGTCGCTGCCGCCCACGCCGACGGCCGTCGCGCATCCGTGCGACGAGAGTTCGCTGCGCGGCGCGGCCGACGCCGCGAAGCTCGGGCTCATCGCGCCGATCCTCGTCGGTCCCAGGGCGCGCATCGAGGCGCTGGCGAAGCAGCACGGCATCGACATCGCGGGCCTGCCCATCGTCGACGCGGCGTACAGCGAGGAGTCAGCGGCGAAGGCCGTCGAGCTGGTGCGCGAGGGCAAGGCCGAGGCGCTGATGAAGGGCAGCCTGCACACCGACGAGCTGATGGGCGCGGTGGTGCGCAAGGAGGCGGGGCTGCGGACGTCGCGGCGGATCAGCCACTGCTTCGTGATGGACGTGCCGTCGTACGCCGAGACGCTGATCATCTCGGATGCCGCGGTGAACATCGCCCCGACGATGGAGGACAAGGTCCACATCATCCAGAACGCGATCGACCTCGCGCACGCGATGCGCTTCGCCGAGGTGCGCGTGGCGATCCTGTCGGCGATGGAGACGATCAACCCGAAGGTGCCGTCGACGGTCGAGGCCGGCGCGCTGTGCAAGATGGCCGATCGCGGCCAGATCACCGGCGCGATCCTCGACGGGCCATTGGCGCTCGACAACGCCATCAGCCTCGAGTCCAAGAAGATCAAGAAGATCGACTCGCCGGTCGCCGGCCGCGCCAACGTCCTCATCGCTCCCGACCTCGAGGCCGGCAACATGCTGGCGAAGAGCCTCTCCTTCATGGCGGGCGCCGATGCGGCGGGCGTCGTGCTCGGCGCGAAGGTGCCGGTCATCCTCACCAGCCGCGCGGACTCGGTGACCACGCGGCTCGCCTCCTGCGGCATCGCGGCGCTGGTGGCGCAGGTGCGCCGCGAGGCGGCGGGCAGGGCGGTGACCTGATGCAACGACTTCCACGCTCGGTTCGTTCGCTGCCCACCGGGGAGGCGGGTCCGTGGCATGGAACGGCCCGGCGCTGCTGACATGTCCTCCGTCATCGCGGTCCTCAACGCAGGCTCGTCGAGCTTCAAGTTCTCGCTGTTCGCCGTCGAAGGCGAGCAACTTGCCGTCGTCGCGCGCGGCCAGGCCGAGGGGCTCTACACCTCGCCGCGATTCGTGGCAAAGGATGCCGGCGGGGCGGTGCTGGAAGAAAAGGCGTGGGGCGAGGGGGCGAAGCTGGGGCACGAGGGCGCGCTCGAGCACCTCGTCGGCTTCCTGCGCAACCGGCTTGCCGGACACCGCCTCGCGGGCGTGGGCCATCGCGTCGTCCACGGGGGGCTCGAGTACGCCGCCCCGACGCTGCTGGACGCCGGCGTGGTCGCTGCGCTCGAGAGGTACGTGCCGCTCGCGCCGCTGCACCAGCCGCACAACCTCACGCCGATCCGCGTGCTGCTCGAGCGCCAGCCGCAGCTGTCCCAGGTGGCGTGCTTCGACACGGCCTTCCATCGCGGCCAGCCGGCGGTGGCACAGGCGTTTGCGCTGCCGAAGTCGATCACCGATCGCGGCGTGTTGCGCTACGGCTTCCACGGCCTGTCGTACGAGTACGTCGCCGGCGTGCTGCCGCGCCACGACGAGGGCGCCGCGCGCGGGCGCGCCGTGGTCGCGCACCTGGGCAACGGCTCGTCGATGTGCGCGCTGGCCGGCGGGCGCAGCGCGGCGAGCACGATGGGTTTCACCGCCGCCGACGGGCTCCCGATGGGCACGCGCTGCGGCAACCTCGATCCGGGCGTGGTGCTCTACCTGATCGACGAGCTCGGGATGGACACCCGCGCGGTCGAGAAGCTGATCTACCAGCAGTCCGGGTTGCTCGGCGTGTCGGGCCTCTCGAGCGACATGCGCACGCTGCTCGCAAGCACCCTGCCCGGCGCGAAGGCCGCCGTCGATCTGTACGTCTACCGCATCGGGCGCGAGCTGGGATCGCTCGCCGCGGCGATCGGCGGGCTCGACGCGCTGGTGTTCACGGCGGGCATCGGCGAGAACAGCGCCGAGGTGCGCGAGCGGGTCTGCCGCGACGCCGCGTGGCTGGGCATCGAGCTCGACCCGGCCGCGAACGAGCGCGGCGGGCCGTGCATCACGACCCCCGGCAGCCGCACGCGCGCGTGGGTGATACCCACGAACGAGGAGCTGATGATCGCCCGGCACACGCGGCGCGTGCTCGCCGGGCGGCCGAGCGAGGTTCCCGCATGACCAGCGACGTTCCCCGGCCGGTCCTCGAGGGCCGCAAGGCGCTCGTGGTGGGCGTGGCCAACGAGCAGTCGATCGCGTACGGCTGCGCGAAGGCGTTCCGCGAGCTCGGCGCCGATCTCGCGATCACCTACCTCAACGAGAAGGCGCGGCCCTACGTCGAGCCGCTGGCGAAGGGGCTCGACGCGCGCATCTTCGCCCCGCTCGACGTCGCGGCCGAGGGCGCGCTCGAGCGCGTGTTCGACGAAGTGAAGGCGAAGTGGGGACGGCTCGACATCCTCGTGCACTCGATCGCCTTCGCGCCGAAGGAGGACCTGCAGGGCGGGTTGATCAACTGTTCGGCGAAGGGCTTCGCGGTGGCGATGGACGTCTCCTGCCACTCGTTCGTGCGCATGGCGCGGCTGGCCGCTCCGTTGATGACCGAGGGCGGCACGATGTTGGCGATGAGCTACTACGGGGCGAACAAGGTGATTCCGACCTACAGCGTCATGGGCCCGGTCAAGGCCGCGCTGGAGGCCTGCTGCCGCTACCTTGCCTACGAGCTCGGCGACCGCGGGATCCGCGTGCACGCGATCTCGCCCGGCCCGCTGAAGACGCGGGCCGCGTCGGGGCTCAAGGACTTCGAGGCGCTGCTCAACGAGGCCGCGCAGAAGGCGCCGCTCGGCGAGCTGGTCGACGTCATGGACGTCGGCTTCACCTGCGCGTTCCTCGCCACGCCCTACGCGCGGCGGCTCTCGGGCGAGACGCTCTACGTGGACGGCGGCGTCAACATCATGGCCTGAAGGGGGATGCAATGCAGAAGCTCATGATCGCCAACCTGCCGCCCGACACCGGCGACGAGGACATCAAGGCGCTCGTCGCGAAGTACATGCCTGACCTCGAGTGCGGCGCGATCCAGCGCGTCGAGGGCGACGGCAGCCGTCCGGCGGCGATTCTGTCGTTCCCCGCGGCGACGTTCGGGGCGATGGGCAAGCTCGAACAGCGGCTGAACGGCATGTTCTGGAACGGTCGCACGCTCTCCTGCTCGGCGCTGGTGCGCTGACTTCCCGCTCCGCAGGTTCGCCCGGCAGGTCGCGGTGCTTCCGGCCGCCACGCGGCGATGCAAGGCCTCTCCGCGACAGGGGCTGCGGCGGCGACGGGGCGCCCGGCCGTGCGGCGGATCGCACCCGCGCCTTCGTCTTCGGAACCCGCGGGACCGGACGCCAGCCAGTCAGAGCGTCATCGTCAGGATGATGGCGTCGTCCTCGCGCCGCCTGGTCGACGGCCAGCCGGTGCGCTCGAACACCCGCAGCATCGACGCATTGGAGCCCAGCACCATCGCTTCGAGGCGCGCGATGCCGTTGGCCCGCGCGGCCTGCGCCACGCGCGCCAGCAGGCGGCCGGCGATGCCTTTGCCCTGGTAGTCCTCTTCCACGGCGAACGCGACCTCGGCGGTGTCGCCGGAAGCGTCCGGGCAGTCGTAGCGGCCGGTTGCGACGACGATCTCGTCGGCTTCGCCGGCGACCGTCGCAACGAAGAGCGCGCGGCGGACGAAGTCGGCGCTCAGCAGGCGCGCGAGCTCCGCGTCGCTGGGCGCGCCGCGGAAGCTGAAGAAGCGCGTGTAGACGGAGTCGCGCTCGAGCCCCGCGAATGCGCGCGCGATGCGCGGGCCGTCGTCCGGGCGCGCCGGGCGGATGGTCAGCGCCGTGCCGTCCTTCAGCACGGCGGTCTCGCTCGCGAGGTGCGGCGAGGTGCCGGCGTGGGTCGCCGCGGACCGCTCTTGCGCGTTCATTCCGTCCCTCCGGTCCATTCGATCAGGATCCGCGCCTGTTCCGTGCGCGTCCGGAAAGTGTGCAGGCGGATCTCCGCAATCTGGTCCGCCGCTCCCGTGACGAGATCGTAGCGCCACCCGCAACGCGGGCAGGTCACCTTGCGGTCGGACACGGCACCGCGGGCGATCGGCCCGGAGCAGCAGGCGCAGGCGTCCTCCACGGCGAGGACGGTGCCGTCGACGACGAACAAGGCGATGCGCGCGGCGCCCACGACGACGGCGGTGCCGCTGGAGACCGGCGGCTGGGTCGATCGGGCGACTTCGAGGAGCGGAGGCATGGAAGAGTCCTGCGGCGAGGCTGCACGGGGGATGGCGTGGCTGCGATGCGCGGCGGAGGGCCTCGGTTAGAATGACAATTCGGCATGGAATCGGGTGGCGCGCCGTTGGATGCCAAGCTGTCCACACAAGTTGCTCCGGTACCCACGGTCCGGGAGCGTGCGTTCGCCGACGATTACCCGTGGCGCCAGCGCGTCGGCGGATTTTCTGCGCTGCCGGCGCTGATCCGGCAGCTCGGCGGGGATCCGGGCGCGATCCTCGGCGCCTGCGGGCTCACGCTCGACGACTTCGCGGAGAAGGAACGCCGGGTTCCGTTCTCCGCGATTGCGCGGGCTCTGCACGAAGCCGCGGCAACGACAGGAACGCCGCACTTCGGGCTCCTCGCCGGGCGCGCGTGGCACCTCGAGGGCGGCGGTCCCGTGTCCGAGCTGGTGCGGCACTCTCCAACGCTCGGCGACGCGCTTCGCACCTTCGTCGCCCACCAGCGCCTCTACAGCGAGGCGGGGACGACGTTCCTGATCGCACGTTCCGGCATCGCGGACTTCGGCTACGCGCTCTATCGCAGCGGAGGTGGAGGGGCCGCGGAGGTGTACGACACCGCCGCCGCCATCGGCATGAACTACCTTCGCGAGCTCCTCGGCCCGGGATGGCAGCCCCTCGAGGTGCTGCTGCCGCGCGCCGCGCCGGCCGACGTGAGCCACTACCGCGCCTTGTTTCGCGTCCCGCCCCGGTTCGACAGCGAGTTCATGGCGATCCGCTTTCCCGAGTCGCTGCTCGAGCGGGAGATCGAGGGGGCCGACCGCGAGCGGTGGCGGCGCGCGGCGGACGCGGTGGCCCAGATCGAGCGCACGACGCCGTTCGACCTCGTGCAGCGCGTCTTCCGCGCGCTGCGCGCCCAGCTCCTCGCCGGGGGATCGTCCGGCGACAGCGTCGCGCAGGCGCTTGGCCTCCACCGGCGCACGCTGAACCGGCGGCTGCGCGAGGAGGGCACGACGTTCCAGCGCTGCCTCGACCAGTTGCGCTTCGAGGTCGCCTGCCAGCTGCTCACCGAGACGCGGGTCTCGCTCGACGACATCGCCGCCACGCTCGGCTACGCGAGCGTCAGCCCGTTCATGCGCACGTTCCGCCGCTGGTCCGGGACGACGCCGGCGCAGTGGCGCCGCGCCGCCGGTCACGCCGAGACGCGCGCCCGCCCCGCGCACCGGCCCTCGCAGGTGCCCGTCGACCCGAACGCGTAACCCAAGCGCGTCCGCCAGGCGGCCGAGCGCGACGCTGATCATCGACCGTCATGCTCCGTCCTTGCACCGGCACGTGTCCACACCGATCAGGACAACCGCGGCCGGGCCGGCCGGACCCGGGTGGCGCCTGTCGAGAAGTGTGAGGTGCCCCGTGGGGGATAAGCGGATAATTACCATGCTTTCTCCAGCGTCCCGGGAAGCGCCGAGCGCATGCATGCGGGTGCTGTTGCCCTCGCGGCGCAACGTCCCGACGTCCCCACCGCCACCTGCGACCGCCCAACCGATGCCCCGCACGGCATTAACGCGTCCGCCACTCGCCGCGGGGCTCGCCGCCCTGCTCGGCGCGGGGCCCGCGTGCGCGTCGTTCCTGGCCGGAGAGACGCTGGACATGGCCGCCGACGTGCTGGCGTGGATCGTCCTCGTCCTCGTCCCGGTGGTCGTGATCGCCGTGTTCTGGATGGTGCACGTGCTGCCCGAGAAGATCGCGCACAGGCGCCACCACCCGCAGCAGCAGGCGATCCAGACGCTTTGCCTGCTGTCGCTCGTCTTCGGCGGATTGCTCTGGCCGTTCGCGTGGCTGTGGGCGTACACGAAGCCGGTCGGGCACAAGATGGCGTACGGCACGGACAAGCACGAGGACTACTTCGTCGATGCGATCGCGAAGGCGCGCGCGGGCGGCCTCCAGGAGCACGAGGTCGCGCAGCTGGAGACGGAGCTCGACGAGATGCAGGCGCGGGCGGCGCTGTCTCCCGACCTGCGCAAGGCGTGGAGCGAGCTGCGCGAGGCGCGGACGAACGCGGCCGCGGCGGGCGGGAGGGCGTAGTGGAACTCATCCTCCTCGGCATCTACTCGGCGATCGTCTGGTTCGTCTTCATCAAGATGAAGTGGCTGCCGTGGAACATCGGCACCCAGGTCACCGTCGTCATCATCCCGATCGTCGGGATCGCGGCGCTGATCCTTGCCCTCAACGTGTTCGCGCCGTCCAGCGCCGACGTGCGCGTGCTCAAGTACGTCGTCAACGTCGTGCCGCAGGTGCGCGGGCGCGTGCTCGAGGTGCCGGTCGAACCCAATCGGCTGGTGAGGAAGGGCGAGGTGCTCTTCCGCATCGATCCCACCCCCTACGAGCTCAACGTGCGCGCGCTGGAAGCGCAGCTCGCCAACGCGCAGGCGTCCTCGCGCGAACTCGACGAGCAACTCACCGGGGCGGCGGGCAAGGTCACGGAGACCCGCGGCGCGATCCTGCAGGCAGAAGCGCGCGAGCGCGAGGTGGCCTCGCGCCTCGAGCTCGCCCGCACGCGGGTCGGCCAGAACCGCGAGCTCGTGGCCACCGGCGCCGGCGACCGCTTCGCGCTGGAGCGCAGCGAGACCGACGTCAAGGAGCTCGAGGCGCAGCTCGACACCGCGCGCAGCGCCACTGCGCAGACGCGTGCGGCGTTGTCGCAGGCGCAGGCCGGCGAGCGTCAGATCCGGGAGCGCATCGCCGGCAAGGTCGGCGCCGAGTACGCGCCGGTCGCGCAGGTGCGCGCACAGCTCGAGAACGCGCGCTGGGAGCTCTCGCAGACGACCGTGTACGCGCCGGCGGACGGCTACGCGACCAACGTGCAGCTGCGTCCCGGCTCGTTCACGACCGCGTTCCCGATCACGCCGGCGATCACCTTCGTCGAGAACGAGTACCAGGTGGTCGCGCTCTATCAGCAGAACGAGCTGTACATGGTCGCCGAAGGCAACGAGGCCGAATTCAAGCTGAATGCCCATCCCGGCCGGATCATCAAGGCGACGGTGGAGTCAATCGTCTGGGCGCAGGGGCAGGGCCAGGTCCCGATGAGCACGCAGCTGCCCGTGACGGGCTACGGGCCGATGCCGCCGGGACGCTTTCCGGTGAAGCTCAAAGTCGCCGAGCGGGACAGGGAGCTGTTCCTGCCCGCCGGCGCGCTGGGGCAGGGCGCGATCTACACGGAAAGCGGCGCTGCGATCCACATCCTGCGCAAGGTGTTCCTGCGTGTCGCAGCCAAGCTCGACTACCTGATCCTGAAGCTTCACTAGCGTCATGAGCCGTTCGCGCATCGTCGTCGCGCTGGCCGCGGGAACGCTCGCCGGCGGCTGCGCGCTCGCCCCGCTGCCGCAACGCGACGCGATCCAGCGCGAGGCGCTGCCGCACGTCGAGGTGCCCGCGGCGTGGCAGGGTGTCGGCGCCGCGCCGGGCGCGGTCGCCGACAACTGGACAGCAACGTTCGGCGACGCCGAGCTCGACGCGCTGGTGCGCGAGGCGCTCGTCTACAACGCCGACCTGGTACTCGCCGCGGGGCGCGTCGAGCAGGCCGCCGCGTACGCGAAGCTCGCCGGAAGCACCCTGTACCCCGCCGTCAACCTGGGCGCGCGGGGCGGCACGAAGGACAGCGGAGACGGCCTGTCCGGCTTCGGCCTGTTCGTGAGCTGGGAACTCGACTTGTGGGGCCGCGTGCGCGCCGAGGCCGAGGCCGGACGCTACCAGTACGAGTCCGTGCTCGCCGACAGCGACTACGCGCGGCAGTCGATCGCAGCGCTGGTCGCGCGGAGCTGGCTCCTCGCCGTCGAGGCGCGCCTGCAGCGCGCCATCGCGGCCGACATCGTGAAGTTGTCCGAGCGCTCGCTCGGGCTCGCGCGCGATCGCCTTCGCGTGGGCCCCGGCGACGAGTACGACGTCGCGCTGGCGCAGGCGAACCTCGACACGGCGCGCGACAGCGCGCGGCAACTCGCGTTGGCGCACGAGCAGGCGTTGCGCGCGCTCGAGATGCTGCTGGGTCGCTATCCCGCGGGGGTGGCCGGCGTGACGGCGTCGCTGCCGGCGATGCCAGGCGCGGTGCCCGCGGGCCTCCCGTCGGAGTTGCTGGAGCGCCGCGCCGACGTCGTGGCAGCCGAGCGGCGGGTCGCGGCCGCGTTCAGGCGCGTCGAGGAGGCCAAGGCGGCACGCCTGCCCAAGATCGCGCTGACGGCCAGCGCAACCAGCCTTTCCAGCGACATCTTCGTGCTGAAGAGCAGCGGCGACCTCGTCGCGAGCATTGGCGCCAACCTCGCCGCGCCGATCTTCAACGGCTACGCGTTGCAGGCGCAGGTCGAGATCCGCACCGCCGAGCAGAAGCTCGCCGTCGCCGAGTACGGCCGCGTCGGCCAGCGCGCATTCTCGGAAGTGGAAGCGGCGCTGTCGTCCGGATTCGCGGCGGATGAGCGCGCGCGGATCCTCGAGCGCGCGGTGGCGAGCAATGCGCGCGCGCTGGAGTTGGCACAGATCCGCTACAAGGTGGGCTCCGGCGACCTGCGCGCCGTCACGCAGCAGACGATCGCCCTGTCCGTCGCACGCACCTCGCTGCTGCGGGCGGAGGCCGAGCGGCGCATGCAGCGCGTCAATCTCCATGCGGCGCTGGGCGGCGGCTTCGCACCATCTCCGCAGCCCGCCGCCGCCGCCGGCGCCGCGCCGACGATCGCCGGCGCGAAGGCACCTTGACGCGCGACACCCCATCGGAGGACTCATGAGCAGCAGGGCGTGGTGGAACATCGCGGCGCTTGCCGCCGTGGCGGCGCTGGCGGGCAACGCATTCGCTCAGCAATACGTCTATCCCGCGAAGGGGCAGTCGTCCGAGCAGCAGAAGAAGGACGAGGCCGAGTGCCACAAATGGGCGGTGGGGCAGACGGGCGTGGATCCTACGAAGGCGCCGCCGGCCCAGGCGCAGCCGGCCACGACGCCCACCGGCACGCAGCCCGGCGCAGGGTTGCGCGGCGCGGCGCGTGGTGCGGTGGTCGGCGAGATCGTCGGCGGCGACGCGGGCGCGGGCGCGGCGGCGGGGGCCGTGGCAGCCCGTGGGCAGAGCCGCCGGCAGGGCGCGGCCCAGCAGCAGACCGCGCAGGCGCAGCAGTCGCAGGCCACGGGGGCCTACGCAAAGGCGCGCGCGGCGTGCCTCGAAGGGCGGGGCTACAGTGTGAAGTGAGCGCGCGTGGCGGCCGCGCAGACGGCGCGCCGAAGCGCGGGAGTTCCAATCCACCAGCAAAGGAGTCCGGTAATGCGTAGCATCGTTGTCACCATCGTGTTGGCTGTGGCCGTGGGCGTCCTGCCCGCGGCGAATGCGCAGACCGCGCAGGGCGTGGTCGCCACGGGCCCGGGCGTGGCCGGCGTGGCGAAGACCGTGGACATCACCGCCACGATCACTGCGATAGACGCCAAGACGCGCGCGGTCACGCTCAAGGGTCCGCAGGGCAACGAGAAGACCATCGTCGCCGGCCCCGAGGTGAAGAACTTCGCCAAGCTCAAGGTGGGCGACCAGGTCACGGTGCAGTACCTCGAGTCGCTCGTCCTCGAACTCAAGAAGGGCAGCGACGCGGTCGTCGGCCGCACCGAGAAGGCGGGCGGCGCAAGGGCGCCCGAAGGCGGCGCGCCCGGCGGCGTCGTGGGACGGCAGGTGAAGGTCGTCGGCGAAGTCACCGCGGTGGATGCGGCCGCGCAGACGGTCACCGTGCGCGGGCCCAAGCAGACGGTCGACATGAAGATCGCCGACCCCGAGCAGTTCAAGCGCGTGG
Organism: Betaproteobacteria bacterium; assembly: GCA_029884335.1. Lineage (GTDB taxonomy): Bacteria > Pseudomonadota > Gammaproteobacteria > Burkholderiales > Casimicrobiaceae > VBCG01. The sequence continues at coordinate 6,822 of JAOUIA010000040.1, read as the reverse complement.
CCGTCGGCGACAAGATCGAGGCGACCTACACGCAGGCCGCTGCGATCGACGTCAAGCCCGTCGCGGCGAAGTAGCTCACCGCCCGCGCGCTTCGCGCCGCGGGCGTTGTGCGACAATTCCCGGGCGCCGCGCGGCGCGGCGCGCAGGCGGGGTGTCGCCCCGGTGCATCGCGGGAGACAAGACGATGCGTCGAAGCCGTTCGATCCTGCTGGCGTTCGTGCTCGCGTTGGGCACGGCGCCGGCGACTTTCGCCCAGACGGCGGTGTGGCCGCCGATCACCGACGCGCCGGCCGCCGTGCGAACGCCGGGCCGCTTCGTGTGGGCGGATCTCGTCACCAACGACGTCGGCACCGCCGCGGCGTTCTACGGCAGGGTGTTCGGCTGGACGTTCGAGACGTACGGCCCGGCCGACGACGACCTTGCGAGCTACACGCGCGTGCTGGCGAACGGCCGCCCGATCGGCGGCATGACGTTCGGCAGCGAATCCGTGCGCAGCACGACCGGCGGGCGCTGGGTCGGCCACGTGTCGTCCGCGAACGTCGCCGCGACCGCCGAGGGCGCCGCGCGCGGCGGCGGCGCGGTGCTCGTCGCCCCGCGCACGCTCGGCGAGCGTGGAACCGTCGCGCTGTTGCGCGATCCGACCGGTGGCGTGTTCGCCGCGATCCACTCCTCCGCTGGCGATCCGGCGGACTACGCGGCCGCCGACGGCGAGTGGCTGTGGATCGAGCTCTGGACCGCCGAGCCGCAGCGCGCCGTCGACTTCTACCGCGCGCTGTTCGGATACGGCGCGGTCGCTCGCAGCGAGGGCCGCGGCTACACGCTCACGACGCAGGACGGCGTCGCGCGCGCGGGCGTGCTGCGCAAGCCCGACAAGCTGCCGGGCACCGCCTGGATTCCCTACGTGCGCGTCGCCGACGTCGACGACGCGGTGAAGAAGGTCCGCGAGGCCGGCGGACGCGTGGTCGTCGATCCGCGCAGCTATCGCGGCACGCGGGCTGCACTGTTCCTCGACCCGCTCGGCGCGCCGTTCGCCGTCGCCGAGTGGAAGCGCTAGGAGGCCGGCCATGGCAAAGACTCTCGCGAAGTTCGCCGCAAGCTGGCGGACACCTCTCGCGGCCGTGGCTGCGGCGCTCGCGCTCGCCGCGTGCGCCGGCGGCACGACGTACGTCGGCGTGGGCGTCGCCGACCCGTACTTCTACGGCGGGGCCTGGTACCACGACCCCTGGTGCTGCCGCGGCGACGTCGACATCGACATCGACATCGATGGCCCCGGCGGGAGACCCGAGACGCTGCCGGCGCCGATCGACCGTCCGCAGGCTCGACCACAGCCGCTGCCGTCGACGCGACCGTCGATGCCGTCGACGCGGCCGATGCCAGCAGCGCGAGGCGGCAGGCGTTAGCAGACGCTTGCCCGCATCAGGCCGCTTTCCGGCAGCGCAGGGCAGATCTGCCGCCGCGAGCGCGGATTGATCGTCCGCAGATTCGCCGGGGGCAGTCGGGGGTAGCCTCGATCCGATGGCGCGCGGTGCGCCGGAGCGGGGACCGGACGATGGGCCTCTGCAGACAGTTGGCATGCGTGGTCGCGACCCTGGCATTGCTTGCGCCCTGCGCGACGGCCTTCGCGCAGCGGGCCGACCGCGTCTACCGCATCGGATTTCTCAGCGCGTTCCGCCTCCCCGAGGCCGACCGCGATGCGCAAGGGTGTCCCGTCAAGGGCAACGCCAATTGGCGGGCGTTCGTCGAGGGCCTGCGCGAGCGTGGCTACGAACCGGGACGCAATCTCGTCGTGACGTGCCGCACGACGGCGGGGAAGGACGACCTGGCCGAGGCGCTCGCCGAGGAACTGGTGCGGCTGTCCCCCGACCTCCTCGTCGCGGTGTCGTCGCCGAACGCGCGGGCCGCGAAACAGGCGACGTCCGCGATTCCCATCGTCTTCGTGGGCGTGGTCAACCCCGTGGGTCGCGGCGTCGTCGCCAGTCTCGCGCGCCCTGGGGGCAACGTGACCGGCCTGTCGGACGACGCGGGGACGCAGTCCGTCGGCAAGCTCTTCGAGCTCGCGAAGGAGCTCGTCCCCGGAGCGAAGCGGGTGGACGTGCTCGCCTTCGAGCTGCCCGACCGCGAGGTTGTCTTCAAGCGCGACATCGACGCCGCGGCGGCGGCATTGGGGATCTCGATTGCGCAGCACATGGTGCGCGAGCCGAAGGACATCGATGCCGCCTTCGAATCGATGGTGCGAGGCGGCGCGCGGGTGCTGGTCGTGATTCCAACGCCGTTCATGGCGCTGCACGGTCCCCGGATCGTCGAGCTCGCGACGCGCGCGAAGCTCCCCGGTGTCTATCCGTTCGCCGAGCACGCGCGAGCCGGCGGGCCCGTCGCTTACGACATCGACCGCGTGGCCGCGTGGCGGCGCGTCGGCGACTATGCCGACCGGATCTTCCGGGGCGCGAAAGCCGGGGACCTGCCGGTCGAGCAGCCCGCCGAGTTTCGCCTGATCGTCAACCCCGGCGCCGCGCGCGAGCTGGGCATCGCGATCCCGCCGTCACTGCAGCTTCGCGCGAGCGACGTGATCGCCGGCGACTAGGAAGGAACGTCGTCGTCGAAGCGCCGGCGGCAGTCGCCGCCGGCGTCCCCGCGAACGCGGGGATCCAGCGTCGTTCAGAACGGGATGTCGTCGTCGAAGCGCCGGCGGCAGTGGCCGCCGGCGTCCCCGCGCACGCGGGGATCCAGCGTCGTTCAGAACGGAATGTCGTCGTCGAAGTCGTCAGCCCCCTTGCGTGCACCGCCGCTGCCCTGCGCACCGCCGCCCGGCGCGCCACCACCACTGCCGCCGCCGCCGGAACGCCGCTGACCTCCGCCTCCACCTCCGCCTCCGCCGCTGCTGCTGCCGAAGTCGGCATCGCCGCCGCTGCCGCCGCTGTCGCGCGCGCTGCCGAGCAGCTGCATCCGGTCGCCGACGATCTCGGTGGAGTAGCGCTCGACGCCTTCCTTGTCAGTGTACTTGCGCGTCTGCAGCCGCCCTTCGATGTAGACCGAGCGGCCCTTCTTCAGGTACTCGCCGGCGATCTCCGCGGTGCGCCCGAACAGGACGACCGTGTGCCACTCGGTCTTCTCCTGCTTCTCGCCGCTCTTGTCCTTCCACTGCTCGGTCGTGGCGATGCGCAGGTTGGTGACCGCGTCGCCGCCCGTCGTGTAGCGCGTCTCCGGGTCGCGGCCGAGGTTGCCGAGCAGGATCACTTTGTTCACCGAAGCCATCAGGTCTCTCCCATCGAGTAATTGCCCGGCCGCATGGCGGGCGGCGGGGCCATCGTCGCGCTCGCGACGAGCCAGATCAGCGTGAGCACGATGCCGAAGCCGAACACGGCCGCAGCGCCGCTGTGCTGTGCCAGCCAGCCGCCGGCCACCGCGCCGACGAACGTGCCCAGGAACTGCACGCTCGAGTAGACGCCGACCGCGGTGCCCTTGAGCGCCGCCGGCGCGTACTTGGACGTGAGCGAGGGCAGCGTGGCCTCGAGCAGGTTGAACGCGGCGAAGAAGACGACGAGCCCCGCGCCCAGCCACCACAGCCGCGGGCCGGCGAGCGCGAGCAGCAGCTGGCCGGCCGCGAGCACCGCGACCGCGCCGTTGAACACGAGCTTGCTGCGCGAGGGACTGTCCGCCCATCCGAGCGCCGGCAGCATCAGCGCGACGGACGCCGCGATCACCGCCAGGTACACCTGCCAGTGCGCCTCGGCGGCGACGCCGGCGGCGCGCAGCTCGAACGGCACCTGCACGAACAGCGCCATCAGGAGCGCGTGCAGCGCGAAGATGCCGTAGTTGAGGCGCGCGAGCTGGCCATCGGCGAGCACGCGCCCGAACGCGGCCAGTCCGGGCAGGTCGCCCGCGTGCGCCGCCGGCGGCGCTTCGGGAACGGCCCAGCGCAGCAGGCCGATCGCGGCGAGCGCGAGCGCGCCGGTCAGCGCGAAGATGCCGGGCACGCCGATCCAGTTCGTGAGCACCGGGCCCGCGACCAGCGAGAGCGCGAACGTCGCGCCGATCGTCATGCCGATGGCCGCCATCGCCTTCGTGCGCACGGAGTCGCGCGTGAGGTCGGCGGTGAGCGCGATGACCGCAGCGGAGATCGCGCCGGCGCCCTGCAGCGTGCGGCCGACGATCGTCCACGCGACGTCGGGCGCCCACGCGGCGACGAAGCTGCCGAGCGCGAACAGCACCAGGCCGAAGACGATCGTCCGCTTGCGGCCGTAGCGGTCGGACGCCCAGCCGAACGGGATCTGCAGCAGCGCCTGCGTGAGCCCGTAGGCGCCGAGTGCCAGCCCCACCATCGTGCGGTCGGCCCCGCCGGGCAGCGTTTCCGCGTACAGCGCGAACACCGGCAGGATGACGAACATGCCGAGCATCCGCAGGCCGTAGATGCCCGCGAGGCCCGACGTGGCGCGGCGCTCGTCCGGCGTCATCCGCACCGTCGCGGTGCCCGGTGCGGCATCGGAGCGCATCGTGTGGCGGGCTGTGATCGTGTAAGCGAAACGCAGTATAGTATCAGGTTCCCTTCGCTCGCTTAGGCCTCTTGGACGAGGCATCGCGAGAGGCCAGACGCATGGACCAGATCCGCATCCGCGGCGCACGCACGCACAACCTGCGCAACCTCAACCTCGACCTGCCGCGACTGCGGCTGATCGTGATCACGGGGCTGTCGGGGTCGGGGAAGAGCTCGCTCGCGTTCGACACGCTCTACGCCGAGGGGCAGCGACGCTACGTCGAGTCGCTCTCCGCGTACGCGCGGCAGTTCCTGCAGCTGATGGAGAAGCCCGACGTCGACCTGATCGAGGGCCTGTCGCCGGCGATCTCCATCGAGCAGAAGGCGACCTCGCACAACCCGCGCTCCACGGTCGGCACCGTCACCGAGATCCACGACTACCTGCGCCTGCTCTACGCGCGCGTCGGCGACCCGTACTGCCCGGACCATCCGGAGCAGAAGCTTGCCGCGATGACCATCTCGCAGATGGTCGACGCGACGCTCGCGATGCCGGAGGACACGAAGCTCGCGATCCTGGCGCCGGTGGTGGTCAACCGCAAGGGCGAGCACCTCGACCTGGTCGCGGAGCTCCGCGCGCAGGGCTTCGTGCGGCTGCGCGTCGACGGCAAGGTGGTCGAGATCGACGCCGTGCCGAAGCTCGCGAAGACGACGAAGCACACGATCGAGGTCGTCGTCGACCGGCTGAAGGTGCGCGCCGACATGAAGCAGCGGCTCGCCGAGTCCTACGAGACCGCGCTGCGACACGGCGACGGGCGCGCGGTGGCCGTCGAGATGGACACCGGCGCCGAGCACCTGTTCTCGGCGAAGTTCGCCTGCCCGGTGTGCAACTACTCGCTCGCCGAGCTGGAGCCGCGGCTGTTCTCGTTCAACAACCCCGTCGGCGCGTGCCCGCGCTGCGACGGGCTGGGCTCGATCAGCTTCTTCGACCCGAAGCGCGTCGTCGGCTTCCCGCAGCTCTCGCTCGCCTCCGGCGCGATCAAGGGCTGGGACCGGCGCAACCAGTTCTACTTCCAGATGCTGGGCAGCCTCGCGAAGCACGCCGGCTTCGACCTCGACCGGCCGTTCGCGAAGCTGCCGGAGCGCGTGCAGAGCCTGGTGCTGTACGGCTCGGGCGGCGAGAAGATCCCGTTCACCTACGTCAACGAGCGCGGCCGCCCGACCGTGCGCGAGCACGCGTTCGAGGGGATCATCCCCAACCTCGAGCGGCGCTACCGCGAGACCGACTCGCAGATGGTTCGCGAGGAGCTCGCGAAGTACCTCAACGACAAGCCGTGCCCGGAGTGCGCCGGCACGCGCCTCAGGCGCGAGGCGCGGTTCGTGAAGGTCGGCGCGGGTGCGGACGCGCGCGCGATCTACGAGATCTCCGGCTGGCCGCTGCGCCGCACCTCCGAGTACTTCGCGCGGCTGTCGCTGGAGGGGCACAAGGCGGCGATCGCCGACCGCATCGTCAAGGAGATCGTCTCGCGGCTCGCGTTCCTCAACAACGTGGGCCTCGACTACCTCTCGCTCGACCGCTCGGCCGAGACGCTCTCGGGCGGCGAGGCGCAGCGCATCCGCCTCGCGAGCCAGATCGGCTCGGGGCTGACCGGCGTCATGTACGTGCTCGACGAGCCGTCGATCGGGCTGCACCAGCGCGACAACGACCGCCTGCTCGCCACGCTCAAGCACCTGCGCGACCTCGGCAACAGCGTGATCGTCGTCGAGCACGACCGCGACGCGATCCTCTCCGCCGACTGGGTCGTCGACATGGGCCCCGGCGCGGGCGAGCACGGCGGGCAGGTCGTTGCGCAGGGCACGCCGCACGAGATCCGGCTGGCGAGCGAATCGCTCACCGGCCAGTACCTGTCGGGGCGCCGCATGATCCCGCTGCCCGAGCGGCGTCACCGCGCCGACGCCACGCGCGAGCTCGTCGTCGTCGGGGCGCGCGGCAACAACCTGAAGGACGTCAGGCTGCGCCTGCCGGTGGGGCTTTTCGTGTGCGTCACCGGCGTGTCGGGCTCGGGCAAGTCCACGCTGATCAACGACACGCTCTACCAGGCCGTCGCGCGGCACCTGTACGACTCGGCCTCCGAGCCGGCGCCGCACGACGAGGTCGCGGGCCTCGAGCACTTCGACAAGGTGATCAGCGTCGACCAGAGCCCGATCGGCCGCACGCCGCGCAGCAACCCCGCCACGTACACGGGGCTGTTCACGCCGATCCGCGAGCTGTTCGCGCAGGTGAAGGAGGCGCGCGAGCGCGGCTACGGGCCGGGGCGCTTCTCGTTCAACGTCAAGGGCGGGCGCTGCGAGGC
>JAOUIA010000038.1 GCA_029884335.1 Betaproteobacteria bacterium | reverse complement strand
GACTACCCTCCGCGCTGCGCGCTGCGGGGCTCGTTCGCCCTTGGGGCGGCCCTGCGGGCTCATTGGACTACCCTCCGCGCTGCGCGCTGCGGGGCTCGTTCGCCCTTGGGGCGGCCCTGCGGGCTCACGGCCGCGCTCCCGCGACCCGACCCGGCGCGGCGTGGCGCGCGTCGTCCCGGCGCGCACGCGCGAATGCGACGAAGCGCTCCGGCCAGTCGCTCCCCGCGGTGCCGCGCAGGTGCGCGTACGAGGCGACGAGGTTGCCGACGACCACGCCGTCGCGGCGGCCGTCGACGCCGTGGCCCCGCGTCACGTCGTAGGCGTACGCGAGCCCCGGCGCCACGTTCTCCAGGCTCGAGTGGTGGAACTCGTGGGCGCGCAGCGGCGGCGCGCCCGCCGCGCGCGCGGGCCACGGCATCGCCGCGGTCTCGTCGAGCTCGACGTAGCCGCGCCCGACCGGACGCTCGTGCATCACGGCGTCGGCGGGAATCGCGCCGACCATCGGGACCTGTTCGCCGCGCCAGGTCAGCGAGCGCGCGAGGTACATGAGCCCGCCGCACTCGGCGTAGGCGGGCAGGCCGGCGTCGAGCGCCGCGCGGATCTCGCTGCGCAGGGAATCGTTCGCGGCGAGCTCGCGCGCCCAGCGCTCGGGAAAGCCGCCGCCGATGAAGAGCGCGTCGACGGCGGGGAGGCTGGCGTCGCGCAGCGTGTCGAACGGGACGAGCACCGCGCCCGCGCGCTCGAGCGCGTCGAGGTCGTCGGGGTAGTAGAAGCCGAAGGCGCGGTCGCGCGCGATGCCGATGCGCAGCGCCGGGCTGGAAGGCCGGCGCCGTGCCGGCGCGTCCGGGCGCGAGCGCGCGACTTGGTCGAAGCGCGGCGCACTGCGCGCGACGCACAGCAGCGTGTCGAGGTCGACGCCGTCCGCGACGGCCGCGGCGATGCGGGCGATCGTGCCCTGCGCGTCGGCCGCCTCGTTGCCTGGAACGAGGCCCAGGTGGGCTTCGTCGATGGCGAGCGCGGCGTCGGCGTGGAGCGCGCCCAGCACCGGGACGTCGGTGTAGCGCTCGATCGCCGCGCGCAGCTTGCTCTCGTGGCGGGCACCGCCGACGCGGTTCAGGATCGTGCCGGCGATGCGCACCGAGCGGTCGAATGCCTGCAGGCCGAGGAGGAGCGGCGCGATGCCGCGAGTCATCCCCCGCGCGTCGATCGCGAGGATCACGGGCAGGCCCAGGAGGACGGCAACTGCGGCGCTGCTGTCGCGCCCGTCCAGCGCCATGCCGTCGTGCAGGCCCTTGTTGCCCTCGACGACGCAGACGTCCGCGCCGGCGGCGTGGCGCAGGAACGTGTCGCGCACCTCGCCGGCCGGGCAGAGGTGGAGGTCCAGCGTGCGGCAGGCGAGTCCGCTCGCGGCGCCGAGCCAGAGCGGGTCGATGTAGTCGGGGCCCTTCTTGAACGGCTGCACGGCGAGGCCGCGTGCCCGCAGCGCCGCGCAGAGGCCCAGCGCGACCGTCGTCTTGCCCGACGACTTGTGCGCGGCCGAGACGAGCAGACGGGGTGCCGCGAGCGAGGCCATGGCGTAAACAGACCTCAGTACGTCGACCTGAAACAAACGCAAGGTGTCGGCATGGGCACAACACATCGTCGTCCCCGCGAAGGCGGGGACCCAGTGTCTCTTGACGACGCGGGATTCCAGCTCCCCGACTGCAGTCCTGGGGGGCCGTCTTCGCGGGAATGAAGCCGCGATTGAGCGCATGTTGCGAGTTTCATGAGCCGGTCCCCTAGTCCGCGCCGGCGCCGCGCGCGGCCGGAGCGGGCGTCGTCGCCGGGTCCTCGGGCACGAACGCGAACGCCCGCGCGCCGACGAGCGTCACGAGGGCGGCCAGCGCGACGCCGCCGATTCCCAGGACCAGCTCCGGCCAGCGCGGCGCGTAGCGCGCGATCGCGCCGTCGCCGAAGCTGCTGCGCGCATCAAAGCCGGGGAAGATCGGCTGCGGATACGCCTGCCCGCCGATGACGAACACGTACAGCCACGCGAACGCGCCGAGCAGGACGAGCAGCGCGGCGGCGAGCGTCGACGCCGCCGAGGGCGCGCCGCGGCGCCACAGGAGCGCGAGCGGCGCGACGCTGCCCGCGGCGACGAACGCGCCCCAGTACAGCAGCGGATAGAGGCCGCCGTCGACGAGGAGGAAGCGCTCGAAGGCCTGCTGCTGGGCGAAGTAGGCGTTGACGAGGTGGTGGACGAGGGAGAAGTACAGCGCGGCGGCGACGAACACGCCGAGCAGCCTGCGCATGCGCGCGTGGATTGCCTCGGGCAGCGCGCGGCCGCACCACGCGTACGCCGCCGCCTGCGCGACGAGGAAGACGGCCAGCCCCCACGCGAACGAGAGCACGATGAACAGCGGCGGCAGCAGCGCGCTGCCGTAGGCAGGGCGCGCGACGAGGAACGCGAAGATCGCGCCGGTGCCGGTGGTGAGCACGAAGCGCCACACCAGCGCGGCGACGCCGAGCGGCCCCGACCAGCGGCTCATGCGCCGCTCCATCAGCGTCCACAGGTACGCGGCCGCGACGGCGAACATGCCCGTGTAGATGAACACGTTCCACGCGAACACGGAGGTGAAATTGTAGTGGGTCGCCGCCACGACCATGCGCTCGGGGCGGCCGAGGTCGAGCATGAGCACGAACAGGCCGCCGGCGAGCAGCGCGATGCAGAGCAGCCCGGCCAGCGGCGCGCGCGCCTTGTACTCGGCCTGGCCGAACACCGATCCGATCGAGGCGACGTTGAGCACGCCCGACGCCGCCACGATCATCAGGATCGCGAAGACGTGCGGCAGCCCCCAGACGACGCGGTTGTCCATCCCGGTCACCGCGTGGCCGTTCACGTCCATGTGATGCGCCGCCGCGTAGCCGGCCAGCGCGAGAAGCGCGGCGAGCGCCACGAGGCCCCAGTAGCGGCGGGACTCGGACTGCGGATTCGCTGCGACGGGCGGCATCGGTCAGATACCGTGGTAGCGGACGCCGGGGTCGAGGCCGAGCCCGGGACGCAGCGGCGCGGTGGCGTAGCTCGCGACGCGCTTCGCGATCTCGCTGCCCGGGTCGTTGAGGTCGCCGAAGACCAGCGCACGATGGCCGGCGGCGGCGCAAGCCTCGACGCACGCCGGCGCCCGGTCGCGGTCGATGCGATGCACGCACAGCGTGCACGACTCCACGCAGCCCTTGCCGCGCGGGACGTCCGGCTGCGGGTTGACGACCGGCTCGTGGACGAACGAGCGCGCCTGGTAGGGGCACGCCAGCATGCAGTAGCGGCAGCCGATGCAGGTGTGGCGATCGACCAGCACGATCCCGTCGGCGCGCTTGAACGACGCGCCCGTGGGGCAGACGTCCACGCACGGCGGCTTGGCGCAGTGCTGGCACATGACCGGCGCGCCGAGCGCGCGGCCGCTCCGCAGGTCCTTGAGCTCGACCTTGCGGATCCACTGCGCGTCCGTCGAGCGCTTGCCGTCCGGCAGGCCGTGCTCCTTCGCGCAGGCGACGATGCACGCGTTGCAGTCGGGCGCGCAGCGCGTGGCGTCGACCAGCATGCCCCAGCGCACGCCCCTGGGCGCCGGCGCCTCCGGCGCGCGCCCGTGCGCGAGGTCGAACAGCATGACGCCCGGCGCCAGCGTGGCGCCGGCCATCGCCACGCCCCAGCCGACGAACTGGCGGCGGCCGGCGTCGACGTCGTCGCGCCGATCGGTCAATGGACTGCCCTCCGCGCCACGCGCCGCGGGAGCCGTTCGTCTCCGGGGCGGCCCTGCGGGCTCGCACTCCCCTGGCCCCGCGGAAGCGGGGAGAGGGGCCGGGGGTGAGGGGTCATGCTCCCCTCGCCCCGCGGAAGCGGGGAGAAGGGCTGGGGGTGAAGGGTCACGGGCGCTCCTCCGCGGCGGCGGTGGCCGCGGCGCGGGGGGTCGCGGCGTGGCACTCGAAGCAGTCGAGCGTCACGCCGACGTAGGCGTGGCAGCCCGCGCAGAAGCCTTCGCTCCCGTCGGGCCCGCGGGCGATCACGCTGCGCGTGGTCGCGCCGGCGTGGCAGTCGACGCAATTGGCGAGGCTGTGCGCCTTCGTGCGCACGCCCTCGCGCACCGTGCGGTCGCGCTGGTGCACGAGCAGCTTCATGTGGTTGCGCCGCATGAACTCGGTGTTCTCGACGCAGCGCTCGCCCTTCGGCGTGTCGTGCGCCGGCCGCGGCACGCGCGCCTCGATGCCGGACGCCAGCACGACCGCTGCGCCCGCTGCGATGAGCAGCGCGGCTCGCGCGAGGGCCGTGGCGCGGCGCATGAGGCTACTCGCCCAGCCCCATCTGGATGTAGCCGGTGGGGCAGACATCCGCGCAGATGTGGCAGCCGATGCACTTGTCGTAGTCGGTGTACACGTAGCGGCCGGTGGTCGACTCCTTCTTCGGCACGCGCGCGACCGCGGTCTGCGGGCAGTAGACGACGCAGTTGTCGCACTCGAAGCAGAGCCCGCAGCTCATGCAGCGCTTCGCCTCGGCCACCGCCTCGGTCTCGGCGAGCGGGGCGAGGCGCTCCTCGAAGTTGCCCAGCGCCGACTCCCGGTTGAGCGTGATCACCTTGCGCCGCAGCCGCGGCGTGTAGCCGAAGTGGCCGAGGAACAGCTCGTCGTGCGGGATCACGTACCGCTCCGACCGGTTGTCGTAGTTGTGCACGGCGGCATTCGACCTGTCCGTGCCGTGGATCGGCTCGTGCGTCTCGGAGAACGTGAGCCCCTTCTCGACCATCTTGCGCTTGATGTCGAACGCGTGGACGTCGATCTTCGGCCGCTTCTCGAGCGCCTCGCCGCGCAGGAACCGGTCGATGCCTTCGGCGGCGATGGCGCCGTGGCCGATCGCGGTGGTGAGCAGGTGCGGCCGGATCACGTCGCCGCCGGCGAACGTCCCGGGCTTGCCGGGCACCTGGTAGTTGCGGTCGGCCTGGATCGCGCCGCGTCCCGTGTCGAACTCCTCGAGGCCGGTGAAGTCGACCGCCTGGCCGACCGCCGAGACGATGAGATCGGCGGGAATGTCCTCCTCGGTGCCCTCGGCGACCTTGATCTCCAGCTTCGGGCCGACGAACTTCGCCTCGCAGCGCGCGACGGTGAGCGCGATCGCCCGTCCCGCCGCGTCGCGCTTCACGCCGACGGGGGCGAGCCCGCCGCGGATCGCGATGCCCTCGGCGAGCGCCTGCTCGATCTCGTGCTTGTTGGCCTGCATCCTCTCGACGTCGAACACGGAGGTCAGCGTCACCTCGGCGCCCTGCTTGACCGAGATCTCCGCCACGTCGTGCGCCATGTGGCCGGCGATCGCGCGCTCGGGGAAGTCGGTCGGACGCGGGTTGTCGATGTGGCCGAGGCGGCGCGCCACGGTGGCGACGTCGATCGACGTGTCGCCGCCGCCGACGATCACCACGCGCTTGCCGACGTGCCGCAGGCGGCCGTCGTTGAACGCGCGCAGGAACGCGGTGGCCGTGACGACGTTGGGCGCGTCGCCGCCCGCCGCCGGCAGCGGGCGTCCCGACTGCGCGCCCATGCCGAGGAACACGGCGTCGAAGTCCCGGCGCAGCTGCTCGAGCGTCACGTCGGTGCCGACGCGGCACGCGAGGCGCGCCTCGACGCCGAGGGCGAGGATGCGCTGGATCTCGGCGTCGAGGATCTCGCGCGGCGTGCGGAAGCCCGGAATGCCGTAGCGCATCATCCCGCCGAGGTGCTCGTGCTCGTCGAAGACGGTGACCGCGTGACCCTTGAGCGCGAGCTGGTAGGCGCACGACAGGCCGGCCGGGCCGCCGCCGATCACGGCGACGCGCTTGCCCGTCGGCGCCGGCGGGGCGTCGAACCCGAGGCCGTTGGCGATCGCGTACTCGCCGAGGTAGTGCTCGACCGAGTTGATGCCGACGTGGTCCTCGACCTCGTTGCGGTTGCAGCCCGTCTCGCACGGCGCCGGGCACACGCGTCCCATCACCGAGGGGAACGGATTGGCCTGCGTGAGCCGCCGCCACGCGTACTCCTGCCAGCCCATCGCCGGCTTGCCGTCGGCGCGAAGCGGCGGCTTCTCGATGCCGCGCACGATGTTGAGGTAGCCGCGGATGTCCTCGCCCGCCGGGCAGCTGCCCTGGCAAGGGGGCGTGGACTGGATGTACGTCGGGCACTTGTGCGACCAGCTCGCCTGGAAGATCTGCTCGCGCCACGACTTGAACGCCGTGTCCCCGTCGCGGTAGCGGCGGAACGTGAGCTTGTCGGAAGGTACGGTCGTCGAGGACATGCGTGCTCTCTTTCGTGCGGGACGGTACGCTACTGCTTCGCGCCGAGCCGGATCGCGGTGCTCACGAGCTGGTGGACGCCGCCCACCATGCCCATCTTGAAGCCGTAGTAGGGAAGGACCTTGGTGAACTGCGCCTTGCAGATCGCGCAGATCGTCGCCATGAAGTTGACGCCATGGCGGTCGACGACCTCCTTTAACGCCTCCATGCGAGGCAGCGCGCCCTTCACGCGCAGGTCGAGGAGCTCGTCGGTGAGCAGCCCCCCGCCGCCGCCGCAGCAGAACGTGCGCTCGAGCGTCGTGTCGGGCGCCATTTCGACGTAGCGGTTGGCGACCGCCCTGACGATGTCGCGCGGGATGGTGAACTGGCCGCCGGGGAAATCCCCCATGCCCGAGCCGCGCGCGACGTTGCAGGAGTCGTGGAAAGTCACCACGCGGTGGTCGTTCGCCTCCGGGTCGAGCGTCAGGGCGCCCTGGCGGATCAGGTCCCAGGTGAGCTCGCAGATGTGCGTCGGCTGCCGGTAACGGGCATCGAGCTGGCTCTGCAGCGCCCGCGCGAACGGGTCGTCGCCGCCTGCGCCGATGCCGGCGAGCGTGTTCCAGAAGCTGTACGCCACGCGCCAGGCGTGGCCGCACTCGCCGACGACGATGCGCTTCACGCCGAGCTCGAGCGCCGCCTCGCGGATGCGCAGCGCGATGCGGCGCAGCTGGTCGTAGTTGCCGATGAACAGGCCGAAGTTGCCGGCTTCGGAGGCCTTCGACGACAGCGTCCAGCGGATGCCCGCGGCGTGGAACACCTTGGCGTAGCCGATCAGGCTCTCGACGTGCGGCTCGGCGAAGAAGTCCGCCGACGGCGTGACCAGCAGCACCTCGGCGCCCGCCTCGTCGAGCGGGAAGCGCACGCTCGCCCCCGTCTCCTCGAGCGTGTCCTCCTCGAGCCCCGTCAGCGTGTCGGCGAGCGCCGGGCCCGGCAGGCCGAGGTTGTTGCCGACGCGGTGGACCTTGCCGATGATCTCGTTGCTGTACTTCTGGCCCAGCCCGACCGCGTCCATGATCTCGCGCGCCGCCATCGTCACCTCGGCGGTGTCGATGCCGTAGGGGCAGAACACCGAGCAGCGGCGGCACTCGGAGCACTGGTGGTAGTACGCGTACCACTCGTCGAGCACGTCCTTCGTGAGGTCGCGCGCGCCGACCAGCCGCGGGAACAGCTTGCCGGGCAGCGTGAAGTAGCGGCGGTAGACGCTGCGCATCAGCTCCTGGCGAGCGACCGGCATGTTCTTCGGGTCCTGCGTGCCGAGGAAGTAGTGGCACTTGTCGGCGCAGGCGCCGCAGTGCACGCAGCTGTCGAGGTAGACGCGCAGCGACCGGTAGCGGTCGAGCAGCTCGCCCATGCGCCCGAGGGCGCGGCCCTCCCAGCCTTCCGTCAACTCGCCGGGGAAGCCGATCGCCTGCTGGATCTTGTCGCTGGCGACGTACGGCTTCGCCCCCGACATGGCGCCGGGCACGAGCGCCGGCGGCGTCTCGGGGAATTCACGCAGCGGCGGGGCCTTGACGTCGGCGGCCATGACGGGGTCAGCGGTGCGAGTCCAGCGGCGCGGCCCACGCGGCGAGGTGGCGGCGCTCGCGCGAGTCGTCGGGCTGGTTGCGCGAGGGCGAGAAGAACAGACCCGGCGCGTGCAGCAGCTTGCTGAACGGGAACACGAGCATCAGCGCGGCGACCAGCGAGAGGTGCAGCCAGAGCACCGGGTCCGCGGGCAGAGGCTGCGGGTCGAGGCGCATGAGGCCGAGGAAGAACGCCTTGACCGCGACGACGTCGGTGTGCGCGAGGTACTTCATCGCGAACCCGGAGAGCCCGATGGCGACGAGCAGCGCGAGCATCAGGTGGTCCGACGGCGTGGAGATGTAGCGCACGCGCTCGACCGCGACGCGACGCACCCAGAGCCCGGCGAGCCCGGCCAGCATCGCGAATCCGGCGTAGACGCCGAGCGGCACGACGAAGGCGAGCCACGCCCAGACCGGCTCGACGAAGTAGCGCAGGTGGCGCAGCAGCACGAGCGCGAGCCCGGCGTGGAACAGCCACGCGAACAGCCACAGCCACACGCCGCCCTTGAACAGGCTCTCGAACAGCGCCACCTCCCGCGCGAGGCGCAGCGCGACGCCGCCGCGCGTCCTCGGGGCGGGGGTGGTCGGTATCCGGAGGGGCGCGGGCGTCCGCGCGTAGAGGCGGATCCGCCAGGCGAGCCCGCCGACGAGCACCGCGACGGCCGCGTAGAACAGGGCGGCGAAGACGAGGGATGCGGTGGACATCGGGGGGCTAAGACGCTGGGTCCCCGCCTGCGCGGGGACGACGGGGTGCTACACGCACCCGGTCGGCTTGGGCAGTCCCGCGATCTTGCACGCCTGCTTCGCCGGACCGTAGGGGAACAGCTCGTAGAGGTACTGGCTGTTGCCCTTGTCGGGGCCGAGCTGCTTGCCGATCGCCTTGGTGAGCACGCGGACCGCGGGCGCGATCTGGTACTCCTCGTAGTACTTGCGCAGGAAGTTCACCACTTCCCAGTGGTTCTCGCTCATCTCGACGTTCTCGGCCACCGCGATGTGCTTGGCGATGTCCTCGTTCCAGTCGGCGAGGTTGACGAGATAGCCTTCCTCGTCGGTCTCGTAGTTGTTGCCGTTGACTTCGATGCTGGGCATGGGGTTCTCCAGGGTCGATGGGAGGGGAGGGGTGACGGGCCCGGGACGGCCGTCAGAGCCAGGATTGGCAGGTCGGGTGGCTTGCGACCAGGTCGACGAAACCGCCGTAGTCGACCAGCGCGACGCCTTCCATCACGCGGTCGGCCACGCCGCGCGCCTCGAGGTCGGGGGCGAGGGCGCACACCTTGAAGCGCGCCATCGCGTCGCGCAGCTTCGCCTCGCCGGGCGTGCCGGCGAGCGCCGCGTAGACGCCGTCCTCGATGAGCAGGAGCGTGCCGCCGGTGGCGATGCGCAGGCAGGCGTCGAGCGCGCTGCGCTCCAGGTGCGACTTGTTGACGATGTGCAGCATGTTCTTCAGAAGCTCAGGATGACGTCCTGCCCGTCCATCAGGGCGCCGAGCTCGCGGGCCGGCAGCACCGTGACGTCGACGACCAGGTCCTCGGGGGCGAGGCCGCGCTCGGCGAGCGCCTCGCGCTCGACGTACAGCTTCTCGATGTCGTAGCCCTCGAGCGCGCGGTAGGTGGGCGAGAAGTTCTTCGTCTCGATGCCCTTGGTCTGCTGTCCCTTCTTGAGCTGCCACACGCCGTCGCCGATGAACGCGAGCGAGACGTCCTGGTCGAAGGCGGCGGTGATCAGCACGACCTCCAGCGACTCGAGCGCATAGACGGTCCCGTACGGGGCGGTGCGGTTGACGAACATCACCTTCCTGGTGGTGCCTTCGGCCACGGGGCGCCCTCCGTCAGTCGCCGAACACGACCAGCCGGTCGGCGCCTATCGCCGACTCGACCAGCTGCCCGAGGCCCGAGATGCGGAAGCCGGGCGCGAGGTTCTCGTCCTTGATGCCGCGGCGCAGCGCCGCCGCCACGCAGACGACGAGGTCGACGCCGTGGTCCGCGGCGAGCTTCGACCAGCGCGCGACGACGTTGCGGTCGTCCTGCGGCGGCTCGGTCAGCCGCGACGAGTTGTTGACGCCGTCGTGGTAGAAGAACACGCGGTGGATCTCGTGGCCCTTCGCCAGCGCCGCCTTGCAGAACAGGTAGGCGGAGTCGCCGGCCTGGTGCTGGTAGGGGCCTTCGTTGACCAGGATGCCGAACTTCATCGGTCGCTCCATTTCCGCGTCTTCACTCCGGCGCCAGCGGGAATCCAGCGTCTTTCCACGGACGTCGCTGGATCCCCGCCGTCGCGGGGATGACCGACAGGCGTCGTGCCCCGCGCCGGCGCATCAGAAGCGGATGTGCGTCGACGCGTTCAGGTTCGCCCGCGCCCCGCGCCAGTCGTCGATCAGGTACTTGGTGAACGGCAGGTCGGTCTTCTCGAAGAAGCGCGGCCAGCCGATGCGCTCGACCCAGTCCGAGAGGCGCTCCCACGGCCGCGCGTCCTCCTTGTAGACGGCGAGGATCTTCTTGACCACGACCGTGACCTCCGGCCAGCGCGGCGGGTTGTTCGGCAACCCGGAGGCGACCATCTTCATGAACGTCGGCTTGGCGCGCGCGTTCGAGTTCTTGCCGCCGACCCAGATCGCGAGCTTGCTGTGCTCGGGATCGTTGATCTGCATCGGCGGGCAGGGCGGGTAGCAGGCGCCGCAGCAGATGCACTTCTTCTCGTCGACCTCGAGCGAGGGCTTGCCGTTGACCAGCGCCGGGCGGATCGCGGCCACCGGGCAGCGCGCGACGACGGCCGGTCGCTCGCAGACGTTGGCGACGAGGTCGTGGTTGATCTTCGGCGGCTTGGTGTGCTGCACGATGATCGCGATGTCGGCCTGGCCGCCGCAGTTGATCTCGCAGCACGACGTCGACAGGTGCACGCGGTTGGGCATCTCCTCGCGCCGGAACTCGACGATCAGCTCGTCCATCAGCGCCTTCACCGCGCCGGAGGCGTCGGTGCCGGGGATGTCGCAGTGCAGCCAGCCCTGCGTGTGGGCGATCATCGACACCGAGTTGCCGGTGCCGCCGACCGGGAAGCCGGACGACTCGAGCGCCTCGACCAGCGGGCCCACCTTCGCCTGGCTCGACACCATGAACTCGATGTTCGAGCGGATGGTGAAGCGCACGTGGCCCTCGGCGTACCTGTCGGCGATGTCGCACAGCTTGCGGATCGTGTGGACGTCCATCTGCCGCTGCGTGCCGGCGCGCACCGTCCACACCTCGTCGCCGGAGTTCGCGACGTGGTGCAGCACGCCGGGGCGCGGCCGGTCGTGCCACTTCCAGTTGCCGTAGTTCTTCGCGAGCAGCGGGTGCAGGAACTGCTTGTTGTCGGGGACGCCGCTCTCGATCGCCCGGCGCATCTGCGGTTGGCTCATCGCGTGCTCCCTCAGGCGGCCTTGTGCTTGCGCGCGTTGATCTTCGCCACTTCCTCGTCCCAGCCGTCGGTGCGGACGTAGGGGTTCGTGCGCGGCGAGGCGACCATGTTCGCGTCGACCTCGATGCCGAGCGCGTCGAGGAAGTTGACCAGGCCGATGCGCTCGATCATCTCGCCCGTGCGCTCGTGCTCCAGCGCGTTCTCGGCGAAGAAGTCGATGATCTTCTGGCCCAGTTCGACCAGCTTCTCGCGGTCCTCGTCGGTGGCGAGCTTCATGAACGGCACGACCACCGTGCCCATCAGGTCGCCGATCTTCAGCGTGCGCTTGCCGCCGACCAGGATCGTGGCGCCCTTGTCCACGCCGGGCGCGAGCGCGCCGGTCATCACGTTGATGCAGTGCATGCAGCGCACGCAGTCGCGGTTGTCGATCGCGAGCCCGTGCGTGTCGCTCACCGCGACCGTCGTGACGCCCGGGGCGGCCTCGAGGTCCTTGACCTCCTTCAGCTGGATCGCCTTGGTCGGGCAGCGCGCGACGACGTCATTGACCAGCTCGTTCATGCCGTGCTTCGCGAACCACTTGCGCGCCAGCGCCTCGTCGCTGCGGATGTCGTCGCGCCACGTCCCGATGATGGCCATGTCGGCGCGCTGGATCGAGTTCATGCAGTCGTTCGGGCAGCCGCTGAACTTGAACTTGAACTTGTAGGGCAGCGAGGGGCGGTGGATGTCGTCGAGGAAGCTGTTGATCACCGCGCGGTGCGCGGAGGCCTCGTCGTAGCACGACTGCTCGCAGCGCGCGGCGCCGACGCAGGACATCGACGTGCGCACCGCCGGGCCGGCGCCGCCGAGGTCGAAGCCCGCCGCGTTGATCTCGTCGAACGCCTTCTGCACGTTCTCGGTGGTCGCGCCCTGGAACATGATGTCGCCCGACTGGCCGTGGAACGCGATCAGGCCGGAGCCGTGCTTTTCCCAGATGTCGGCGAGCTTGCGCAGGATCGCGGTGTTGTAGTGCATGCCGGCCGGCGGCATCACGCGCAGCGTGTGGAACTCGGCGGCGTCGGGAAACAGCGGCTTGCCCGCCTCGTCCTTCGCTTCGGTGAAGCGCGGGATCACGCCGCCGCCGTAGCCGAACACGCCGACCGTGCCGCCCTTCCAGTAGCCCTTGCGGGTCTTGTACGAGTGCTCGAGCTGGCCGAGCAGGTCGACCATGTAGTCCTTGTCCTTCGCCAGACGCTTGAGCCCCGTGACGAAGCTGGGCCAGGGGCCGCTCTCGAGCTTGTCGAGCATCGGGGTCGGGTGCATGGGCTTGGCCATCGGCTTGCTCCTTGTCTGCAGCGGGCTTGTGGGTCCGGGCGGGACGGCGTCTATGCTAGGCGGCGGGCGAAGGTCGCGCCATCACTCGCCAAGGCTATGTGAATAAGCCCCGAGGGCGTGATCGGGAATTACCCGGATGGGGTACGGTCCATCACCCGCATCGGCTATGGACTGCGCCTTGCTGCGCTCGCTCAATGACCGGGCGTGCCGGAGGCGCGCGGCGGTTACGGCAAGTGTGGAGCACAACGATGGCCACGACAACGACGCTGCAGCAGATCCGCAGCCCCCTGGGCGGTGAGGAGATCGCGCTGCAGCAGGTGGAGCACGACGGCGGCGGGATGGCGCTGCTGCGCGTCCGCATCCGCGAGCGCAGCCGCTTCACGGTGTTCGACATCGACCCGCAGACGGCGGTCGCCTGGGGCGAGGCGATGCGGCGCTGGGGCGAGGCGCAGCGCGGCGGGGCGGGAGTCGCCGTCGGGGGCAGGGACTGAGCGATGGCCCCGGCGGGCGCGGAGGCAAGGCGAGCGCGCGAGCGCGCGGGCGCGCGGCGGGAGGATATCCGCGTCGTCGACGTGGCCTTCCCGCTGGGCGGCGGCAGCCTGCCGGCCGATCATCCGCTCGCGCTGCTCGACGCCGTCCGGGCGCGGCTGGCCTGGTTCGGCGCAGAGCCGGGGAGCGGCATCCACCCGCTGCGCACGAACGCGACCGACTACGGCGTGGCCCTGCTCGCGCAGCGGGCGAAGCTCGTGCTGCGGGTGCCGGAGGCGCGCGTGAGCGCAGTGCTGGCGCTGGGAGGCTGTGCGCTGGACGTTTCCGGCAGCCGGCTTGATCTCGGCGAGGGCCGGACGCGGCCGCTGCGCGCGAGCGCCACGCTCGCCGCGGGGGCCGTGACGTTCGGTCAGGCGGACGTCGAGGGCTTCGAGCGCTCCGCGCGCGCCGCACTCGCGGAAATCGGCGTCGATTGCGGTTTCATCTCGGGTCGCCGGCGCGCGGCAGGCGCGGGATCGCGCACGATCGCGGGCTTCAGCCTCGCGCTGCACGGACTGCAGCCCGACGACTCGCTCGTGGTGCAGGCGCTGGGACTGGGCGGCGAGCGGGCGCTCGGCTGGGGCCTGTTCGTGCCGGCGAAGGCGATCGCGTGACCGGAACGGCGACGGCGTCGGTTGCTTCGGAAGTGGCCGCACGCGGAGATTCCCGACTATCCTTCGGACGGCGCCTTCGGGCGGGAGAAAGAACGTGAGCGAGATCACCGGGCGGGCCGCGCATCCCACGCTGGACATGCGCGGGACACGCTGCCCCGCGCCGCTGCTCGGCGCGAAGAAGATCGTCGACGACCTCAAGCCGGGCGAGACGCTGGTGCTGCTCTCCGACTGCCCCGGCACGGCGGACGACCTGTTCGCGTGGGCGAAGTGGACCGGCAACGAGGTCGTGAAGACGGAGCGGCTGCCGGACGGCGGCAGCGCCTATCACCTGCGGCGCGGCCGCGCGCCGCGCCCGGTGCCGAGCGCGGTGCTCGACCTGCGCGGCGTCGTCTGTCCCGGCCCCATCGTCGAGGCGAAGAAGCTGCTCGCCGGCATGCGTCCCGGCGAGACGCTGGAGCTCGTCAGCAACTGCCCGGGCATCGAGACCGACGTCGCGGATTGGGCGAAGGCCACCGGCGTCGAGCTCCGCGCGAGCGAGGAGGTCGCGCCGGGCGAGTTCGCGTTCTTCCTCGCCCGCCGCTGAGAGGCGGGACGCCGCGGCATGCGCGTCAAGAGCAACTGGTTCAAGGCCGGCAGCGCCAAGGGCGCGACCGAGGTCGCCGGCGCCGCCGCGTTCATCGCCTGGCGCGTGGCGCAGAACGCGCTCAAGCGGATGCGCGGGGCGCGCTTCGAGCTCGCGGCCGGAGCGGGCTACTTCGACTTCCTCGCCGAGCTCCTGGCGTTCCTCGTCGTCGGCGCCGACCGCATCGCCTACCGGCGCCGCGACGGCGCGTGGCGCGTCGAGTTCACCACGGAAATGGCCAATCGGGTGGGGGCGATCCTCGCCGAGAACGAGTCCGACCTGCTCGCCAGCGCGTCGGCGGAGGATATCAAGCGGCGCTTCGTGGCGCTGGTCAACGAGCGGGCGGCCGAGTGCGCTGCGTTCGCCTGGGACGACGCCGGTCCCGACTACCCGTTGCTGCGCTACCTCGGCCATCGCGTCGCCGACGTCATGGACGAGAGCGAACGCACGTGGGCGGTGTCGCAGGTGATCGACGTCGAGGCGCCCGAGGCCGCCGAGCTGCTCGAGCGCGCGATGGCGGGGCTGCTCGACGAGTCCCCGCGCGAGCCGCGGCGCCAGCGCACGATGTCGGGCGAGTGAGGCGGTGGGCGCGGTGACTGCGCAGCGGGACGTCGTCGCGGGAGGGCCGTTCGATCCCGGCGCCGGCGCGGCCTACGCGGCGTGGCGCGAGGCGAAGCTCGCCGCGTACCCGGAAGGGCTCGCGGGGCACACGGTCGAGGTGCGCGACCCGCGGGCGCTGACGCCCGGCGAGCGCGAGGCGCTGCTCGACCGCTGCCGGCGCGCGAACATGGCGATCTACGTGTCGGGCGCGGTCGACGCCGACAAGTCGATCCCGCGGCGGCTGGGCGAGCAGCTCGGCCTCACGCGGCTGGACCGCAACTGGCTCGCCGACGACGACGGCATCAGCCCGATCCGCGTCGCGACCGAGCGCGTGGCCGAGCGCTCCGACTACATCCCCTACACGGACCGCCCGATCCGCTGGCACACCGACGGCTATTACAACGACGCGCCGCGGCGCATCCGCGGCATGATCCTGCACTGCGTGGCGAGCGCGGAGGAGGGCGGCGCCAACGCGTTCATGGACCACGAGATCGCGTACCTTCGCTTGCGCGACGCCGATCCGCGCCACGTCCGCGCGCTGATGCGCGCGGACGCGATGACCGTGCCCGCGCGCGAGGGCGGGGAAGGGACGGCCCGCCCCGCGACGAGCGGCCCGGTGTTCGACGTCGACCCCGCCACGGGCTGCCTCGGCATGCGCTACACGGCGCGCACGCGCAGCATCGCCTGGCTGGCATCGCCCGACGTGCTCGCCGCCGTGGCCGCGCTGGAAGCGCTGCTCGACGCGCCGTCGCCGTTCCGCCTCGAGGTCGCGCTGCGACCGGGCATGGGCATCGTGTGCAACAACGTGCTGCACCGTCGCGACGGTTTCGTCGACGCGCCGTCGCGGCCGCGCCTGCTCTACCGCGCGCGCTACCACGACCGCGTCGGCGGCTGAAGGCGCGCGATGGGACACGTGCTCTCCTTGTCGCGCGCGGCGCGGCTCGCCGGCGTGTCGCGCGGCGTGCTGCAGAGGCAGATCCGCGAGGGCCTGCTGCCGTCCAGCGACGGCCAGGTGGAGGCCGCTGACCTGGCGCGCCTGTATCCGAGCCTCGACCTCGAGTCGTCGGGAGCCTTCGAGCGCGTGGCGCGCATCAAGGAGGCCGCGTTCGGCCGCCGCGTCCAGGAGCGCACGCTGCCGTCGCAGGAGGTGCTGGCGCAGCGGCTCTACGAGCACAGCCGCGAGCTGACCGACGCGCGGCGGCTGCTGCAGCGTTACCATTCGCTGGTCGTGGCGACGCAGGCGCAGGCGTCCGCGTGGGCGGACGCGAGCGGGTCGCCGGAGGCGCGCGAGCTCGCCGAGGGCCTCGAGCGCGGGCTCGCCGACGTGCTCGCCACCGACGCCGCCGACGACATCACCGTCATGGACGACCTTCTCAAGCTCCTCTCCGCGCGCGTCGTCGTGCGCCCCAGCGGCCGCGAATTCCTCGTCGAGGGCCGCGAGACGCTGCTGCAGGCGGGCCTCCGCGCGGGGCTCAAGCTCGATTACGGCTGCGGCAACGGCAGCTGCGGCCTGTGCAAGGCGCGCGTGGTCGCCGGGGAGGTCGTGCGCGTCGCGCCGTGCGACTACCCGCTGTCGGAGGCCGAGCGGCAGCAGGGCCACACGCTGCTGTGCGCCCATGCGGCCGCGTCCGCGGAGATCGTGCTGGAGACGCTGGAGGCGCGGGGACCCGAGGACATCGCGGCGCAGGACCTCGCCGTGCGCGTACGCGCGGTCAGCCCGCTCGCGCCGGACACGCTGCTGCTGCACGTGCAGACGCCGCGCGCGCAGCGCCTGCGCTTCCTCGCCGGGCAGAGCGTGACGCTCGGGGCGAGCCCGGGCGGCCAGGATGCCGCGGCGACCTACCCGGTGGCGAGTTGTCCCTGCGACGACCGCAACCTGCACTTCCACGTCGCGCGCGACGACGGCGATGCGCTCGCTTCCCGGCTGTTCGCCGGCGCGATCCGCGCCGGCGACCTGCTCAACCTGCGCGGGCCGATCGGCGCGTTCACCCTGGCCGACGCCGCGCGGCCGCTCGCGTTCCTCGCCTGCGACACCGGCTTCGCGCCGATCCGCAGCCTGATCGAGCACGCGATGGCCGCGGACTCCGCGGAGTCGATCGTGCTCGGCTGGCTCGCCACGCGACCCGACGGCCACTACCTCGCCAACCAGTGCCGCGCCTGGGCCGACTCGATCGACGCGTTCCGCTACGTCGCGCACGCCGACGCCGACCTCGCGCGCGGCACCGCGGGATTGCTCGAGGCGCTGACCGACGCCGCGCCGCCGCCGGACAGCGACTACTACCTCGCCGGGCCGGCGGAGTTCGTCGCGCGCGCCGCCGCGGAACTCGCCGGGCGCGGCGTTCCCGCCGCGCGCATCCGCTCGTGAGCGAGCGCCGGACGATCCCGATCGCGCCTGCCGCGCCGGGCGGCGACTGCAGCGGCGCGGAGCCGTTCGCGCTGCTGGTGCTCGGCGACAGCATGGCGCCCGAGTTCGTCGAGGGCGACGTGGTCGTGGTCGAGCCCGAGGGTCTCGCCGCCGACGGCTCGTTCGTGATCGTTGAGGTCGAGGAGGACGTCGTGCTGCGGCAGTTGCGGGGCGGCCCTGGCGCGTGGCGCCTCGCCGCGCTCAATCCCGCGTATCCGGAGCGCGCGCTGGCCGACCTGGCGGCCGTGCGCGGCGTCGTCATCCAGAGGAGCAAGCCGGGGCGGCGGCGCGAGCGCAAGCGCTACGTCGAGTGACGCCCCGAGCGAGTCCCGATTTCCGAGGTTGCCCCGTGCCCTACTACGTCTACCGCGTATTCCCGCTGCGCCGCCTCGAGAAGGTCGCGGAGCGGTCGGTCTTCGGCGATGCGTCGGCGCTGGCGAAGTCGCTGCGCGCATCGCCCGACCTGCCGGAGCGCTGCGCCGTCAAGGTGATCTTCGCCGACAACGAGCTGGCGGCGGAGGACCTGCTGAGCCAGGTCCGCGAGCGCCCGCCGGGCCTCGCCGGCGACGAGTAGCGCGGGTCCCGGGATACGGTGCAGCGCCCGGAGCATCGCGACGAGAGCAGCGGCTTGCCCGAGGCCGCGGAACTGCCGTGCGCGTTCGCCCACGCGCTGTTCGCCGGCCACGCGGCCTGCGAACTCGCCCGCAGGCGCACGTTCGGCGAGGGCGAGCGCGTGGCGTGCACGCGCGCGGTCGCGGGCATGAATTGCGCGACGCTGCACGCGATGATCTTCGAGCGCTGCGCGTTCTCGCTCGGCCGGGCGCGGCGCGGCGAACCGCCGTCGCACGCGACGGCGATGAGGGTGCAGTGCGGCGGGCTCGACGGCGTGCGCGGAGCGCTTGGCGCCACGGACGGGGACGTTCACCGCATGGTCGTCGCTGCGCAAGAGCGGTTCGGCGGCCTCGCGGGGCTGCCCTGGGAGGCGATCGCGCGGGCCGTCGCGGCCTGGCGGCCGCGGCGGCGTGCAAGGGACGAGCGGACGTGACGCCCGAGATCGCGGCGCTGGCCCGGACGGTGCAGGCCAACTGCCACGTCTCCGACGCGCGCCACGCCCGCGACCTCACGCTGTGCACCTACCTGCTCGAGATGCGCGAGCTGTATCGCTGGGAGCGGGGATTGGCTCCCGGCGGCGCGCTGGTGAAGGGCGCGGTCGGCGCGTGGCTCGCCGAGCGCGAGGCGCTGTGGGCGGGGCTCGACGAGCGGGGCTACGCGGTGCTGCCGATCGGCGGCAGCGACGTGGATCCGTTCGACGCCGAGACGGCGAACGCGGCGCTGGCGCCGCAGGGCTACGTGTATGGCGCGGGGGTGGGGAGGCTCGGCAAGCCGCAGTTCTTCCTCGCCGAACTCGCCGGCGACGAGCGACGCGGCGGCGTCCGCATCCTCCGGGCCGGCAGCGAGATCGCGCGCGACCTCGCACCCGCCCCCGCCGCGCTGCGCGGCGACACCGTCTACCTGCGCCACGACGCGCTGCGCCGCTGGATCGGCGGCAGGCTCGAGACCCACTTGCACCGGCCGGTCGACGGCCCGATGCGCCGCGCGCTCCTCGCCTACGGCGTCGGTGACGACCCGGTGCGCGGGATCGATCGCATCGCCGCCGGCGAGGCGGAGACGCTGGTGCTGCACGAGCTCGGCGAGCACGCGGCGTCCGCGCGGCTCGGAGCCGGCTGGCACGACGTCCTCGCGGCGGCTTCCGGCACCCGGGCCGAGTGGCCGCTGCGCGCCGCGCGCGACCTTCTCGCCGACTGCCTCGTCACGCTGCCGGCGCTTGCGGCGCGCGAGGACCCGGCGTCGCTGCACTTCTGGTTCGCGAACTTCGAGGGGCTGCGCGAGGATCTCTTCCCCGCGCTGGCGGACGCCTACTCCGCGTGGCTCGCCGGCGATGACGAGGCCGTCGCGGCCTGCGCATCGCGCGGCGTCCCGCACTGGCAGGCGATGTGCGAGCGCGCCGTCGAGCTGCACTCCGCGCAGGGCGCGGCCGGCATCGCCGCCACCGAGGCCGAGTTCGCCGCCGCCACGCTGCGCTAGCGTTCCCCTCTCTCCCGCCGTCAGGCGGGAGAGGGGCCGGGGCGTGGGCCCGCTGCGATCAGAACTTGCGGTTGTAGGCGATCCCGAGCTCGTACTGCTTCATGCGTATCGTCTCGGTGGTCGTCGGCGGCAGCCCGAAGCCCGCGAACAGGCTGGTGCCCGTCACCGAGTCCTCCGGGGCGTACATGAAGAAGCCGGTGATCTCCGACTGCCGGTCGATGCGCCACGTCGCGCCCACCGTGTAGTGGTCGGTGACCACGCCGGGGGCGATGATGTTGAACGTGACGTCCTGCGGCCCGATCGGGTTGTCGGTGTGGTTGTAGCCTGCGCGCACCGTCCAGCGCTCGTTGATGTCGTACTGCAGGCCCACCTTCCAGACGTCGACGTTCTGCCAGCCGAAGCCGGCGCCGCTGCTGCCGCCGAGGCAGAACTCCCGCTGGCCGAGCCCGCCCATCTGCGGCGGAACGCAGCGGCCGATCCAGGCACTCGGGTTGTTCACCGAGTTCGCGTCTTCGTAGTAGATCTTCTGGTAGTCGACGGCGACGAGGAATTGCGGCACGGGTCGCCACGCGAAGCCGACGGTGAAGTTCGACGGGATGTCGAAGCCGCCGCTCTCCGCGAACAGCCCCTTGTACTTGTCGAACTCGCTCATGGGGATCTTGCTCGCGTAGGCGATCCCCACCGCGAACTGGTCGGTCAGCTGACCCATGTAGCCGACGCGCACGCCCACACCCCAGCCGTCGTCGTGGCCCTTGTTGGTGACGTTGCCCGGGCTCGTGGAGAACACCGGGTTGTCGAACAGCTGCATGCCCTCCATGGAAAAGCGCTGGTAGGCGATCACCGGCGCGATGCCGACCGAGTGGCCCTTAGTGAACTGCCACGAGACGTAGGGCGCGATCAGCAGCTGCATCATGTCCACGCCGAGCTGCCCCTGGCCGCACAGCATGTTGTAGGGCCCGACCGGGTTGTTCTGCCAGAACGCCGTGCACGCGCTCTGGTTGGAGATCTGCCCGCCCGGGTAGTCGGTGTTCATCCCGCCGTTGCCGGTCATCGTCAGGCCGAACGCGAGGTCGGGGCGGTACTTCCAGTTCACGCCGAACTCGGGAATGAAGAAGTTCTCGCTGCCGCTCTCGATGCTGCCGTCGATTCCCGCCGGCCCGGAGCCGGTGCGCGACGCGTCGCGCCGCGGGCTGAACCACGCGAGCCCCGCCTGCCACTCGTTGCCGAGGAACGACATCGCGCCGGGGTTGATCGCCCCGCCGAAGGGCTCCTGCGCGACCGAAACGGCGGCCCCGCCCATGCCGAGGGCTTTCATGCCGTAGCCGTGCGCGAAGTAGCCGTCGGTGGCCTGCGCGGCCAGCGGCGCGGCCGCGATCAGCAATCCACCAAGCAGTCTCGTTCTCATGTCTGCGTCCCTCGCGTTCTCAGATGAAGAGGCTGACGTCGGCGTCCTTGGCGATCGGCAGGAAGCTCGCCGCGCCCACGAAGTCCTTGACCTCGGGGATGAACTGGTTGTGCCTGTAGCCGAAGAGGTCGACGGTCATCTGGCAGGCGATCAGCTTGACGCCGGCCTCGAGGCACATGGCGCGGAGGTCGGCGATCGGGGCCACGCCCTGGTTCCTGATCGTCTTCTTCATCATCTTCGTGGCGAAGTGCTCGTACGCCGGGATGATCGACTGCACGGCGTTCGGGATGTTCCACTGGATGGACTTGAACCACGCCGGGCCCATCGGCATCTTCATCGGCATCGCCGGGTTGCCGAGCGGGCTCACCTTGAGCTTGCTCAGGTCCTTCTTCAGCAGCTCGAGCCCGTAGAACGTGAAGAAGACCGAGACGTCCCATCCGAGCGCGGCGCCGGTCGACGCCAGGATGAACGGCGGGTACGCCCAGTCGAGCGTGCCCTTGGTGGCGATGATCGTCATCGACGGCGTCCTCGCCGCCTCGATCTCGGCGAGCTTCGCCTCGAGCCTGCGTTCGAGCAGGGCATCGATGCGCTCGCTTATGGCACGGTCGAGGGCCTCGCCAGCGGCGATCCCGGTTGTCGTCTCAACGTGCGTGTCCATCGTTGGTCCTCCGGCATCCGTTCGGCAGAGTCAGGGTGTCGCGCGCCGCGCGAGGGCTACTTCTTCCTGATGTGGAACACGAACTCCTTGTTCTCCTGGCCTGAGGAGAGCAGCGGGTTGCCGGTCTGGTTGGCGAATGCCTCCATGTCCTTGACCGAGCCCGCGTCGGTGGAGACGACCTTCAGCACCTGCCCCGAGGTCATGCCGTTCAGGGCGATCTTCGTCTTCAGGATCGGCAGCGGGCACGACAGCCCGCGGGCGTCCAGTTCCTTGTCGAAATCCACGTGAATCCTCCTCGAGCGGCGGTTGCGCCGCCGCGACGTGCGGCGGCGCGCACCCCAAGGTTACCGCCACTGCCGCGATCGGGGGCCATTAGGCGAACACAGGCCCCGGGGTGTCTATAGCCCGATGTGGGTAAGACCCCACTACCCGAAAGGGGGGCGCTCGGGGAGCGGGCGCCCGCGGCGGGCGGCCGGCGATCGGAACGGCGGCCGGCTGCCGGATTCCGTCTTGAGCGGGGTCACGAACTGCTGCCGCGGCTCCCCGCAGGCGGCCCACGCGGGCGTAGGATGAGCCTGTCGCGACGATTAACCGGCGTCTATCGACAGGATTAGGAGAATCGATTGGACGCATGGGCGGGCGCGGCCGAGAATTGCCCCCGTTCGCCCGGCCACGGCTCGGGCGCACGCGACGCCGCCGCGCGAGGACGCGCGCCGCAGGACAACTTGGAGAGGAGAAGCACGATGAAGTCGCTCAAGGGCACGAAGACGCACGACAACCTCAAGGCAGCGTTCGCCGGCGAGTCGCAGGCGAACCGCCGCTACCTGTACTTCGCCAACAAGGCCGACGTCGAGGGCCAGAACGACGTCGCCGCGCTGTTCCGCTCGACGGCCGAAGGCGAGACCGGCCATGCGCACGGCCACCTCGACTACCTCGCGCAGGTCGGCGACCCGGCCACCGACCTGCCGATCGGCAGCTCGCGGCAGAACCTCAAGGCGGCGGTCGCCGGCGAGACGCACGAGTACACCGACATGTACCCGGGCATGGCGAAGTCGGCGCGCGGCGAGGGCTTCGACGAGATCGCCGACTGGTTCGAGACGCTGGCGAAGGCCGAGCGGTCGCACGCGAATCGCTTCCAGAAGGCCCTCGATTCGCTGACGGACTGAGTTGCAGCCTGTGGGAGCGGACGCCGGCTCGGGCCGGCGCCGCTCGCAGGCCGTCGCTCCCGCGCAGGCGGGAGCCCAGTGTCTAGCGCAAGCCGCTGGGTCCCCGCCCCCCGACCAAGGCATTCGGGGCAGGCTTCGCGGGGACGACGATTGGGGTTCCGCAGCCAAGTGACGAATTCATGACGACCCGCGAAGGCAGTCTCGAAGCCCCCACGCGCCATCCGCTCGACTGGCGCAACCCCGAGTTCTACGACGAGGCCGCGCTCCACAAGGAGATGGAGCGGGTGTTCGACATCTGCCACGGCTGCCGCCGCTGCGTCAGCCTGTGCCAGTCGTTTCCCACGCTGTTCGACCTGGTCGACGAGGGCAAGACGGGCGAGGTCGACGGGGTGGACAAGGCCGACTACGCCAAGGTCGTCGACCACTGCTACCTGTGCGACGTCTGCTACATGACGAAGTGCCCGTACGTGCCGCCGCACCCGTGGAACCTCGACTTCCCGCACCTGATGCTGCGCGCGAAGGCCGTGAAGTTCCGCAAGGAAGGCGCGAGCTTCCGCGACCGCCTCCTGACCTCGACCGACCGGCTGGGCAAGCTCGCGACGATTCCCGTCGTCGTGCAGACGGTCAACTGGGCGAACCGTACGCCGGTCACGCGAAGCGCCATGGAGAAGGTGCTCGGCGTCGCGAAGGCGGCCGCGCTGCCGCCGTACGCGGGAACGACGTTCCGCAAGGGGATGAAGCCCTCGCTCGGCTGGCCCGTGCGCGATGGCCAGCGCACGCCCGGCAAGGTCGCGATCTTCTCGACCTGCTACGTCAACTACAACGAGCCGGGGATCGGCCGCGACCTGGCGCTGATCCTCGAGCACAACGAGATCCCCTACGCGATTGCGCCCAGCGAGTCGTGCTGCGGCATGCCGAAGCTCGAGCTCGGGGACCTCGAGACCGTCGAGAAGCTCAAGGACGCGAACATCGCGCAACTTGCCCCGCTGGCGCGCGCCGGCTACGCGTTCCTGACTCCCGTGCCGTCGTGCACGCTGATGTTCAAGCAGGAACTGCCGCTCATCTTCCCCGGGGACGCGGACGTGAAGGCGGTCGCCGAGGCGATGTTCGATCCGTTCGAGTACCTCGTGGCGCGCGACAAGGACGGGTTGCTGAAGAAGGACTTCAAGCGGCCGCTCGGCAAGGTCAGCTACCACATCCCGTGCCACTCGCGCGTGCAGAACGTCGGCCAGAAGACGCGCGAGGTCCTCGAGTGGGTGCCGGAGACGACCGTGAACACCGTCGAGCGCTGTGCGGGCCACGACGGCACCTACGGCGTGAAGAAGGAGTTCTTCGCCCACTCGATGAAGATCGGCAAGCCGGTGTTCCGGCGCATGGCGGAGACCGAGCCCGACTTCGTGAGCTCCGACTGCCCGATCGCGGGGCGGCGCATCACGCAGGGAATCAACGAGGAGCAGGCGATGCGCGGGCGCAAGGAGCACCCGCTGACGCTGATCCGCCTGGCCTATGGACTGGAGTAGGACGTGACCGTGACCCATCGACCCGTGAAGGGCGGCATCGCCCGAGAATCGCTGCTTTCGCTGGAGGCGTACGCGAAGGCGCGCGACGAGTTCCGCGCGAAGGTGATCGCGCACAAGAAGGCGCGCACCGTGCACCTGGGCGAGCACCTGACGCTCGCCTTCGAGGACGAGCTGACGATGCGCTACCAGGTGCAGGAGATGCTGCGCATCGAGCGCATCTTCGAGGAGGAGGGCATCCAGGGCGAGCTCGACGCGTACGGCCCGCTGGTGCCCGACGGCTCGAATCTCAAGGCGACGATGCTGATCGAGTACGAGGACGTCGGCGAGCGGCAGCGCGCGCTCGCGCGCCTCAAGGGGGTCGAGGACCGCGTCTACGTCGAGGTCGAGGGCTTTGCGCGCGTCTACGCGATCGCCGACGAGGACCTCGATCGCGAGAACGACGAGAAGACCTCGTCGGTGCACTTCCTGCGCTTCGAGCTCGCGCGCCCGATGATCGACGCGCTGCGCGTGGGCGTACCGCTCGCGGTCGGCGTCGACCACCCGCAGTACCAGGCGCGCATCGCGGCCGTCGGGCCGCGCACGCACGAGGCGCTGCTCGCCGACTTCGCCTGACCGCCGGTCAGCCTCGCACCGGCCGGCGCAGCCGGAACACGAGGTCGCGCGACGGCTCGCCGTGCAGCGTCGAGGCGATCGGCGCCGGGTCGGGCAGGAAGCCCGCCGCGACGGCCACGCGGATCGACCCCTTGTTGCGGTCGTCGGTCTGCGCGCGAATCTCGTCGACCGGCGTCACGGCGAACAGGTGCGCGCAGATCTGCTGGACGGCCTCCACGGCCATGCCGCGGCGCTGGAACGCGTCGAACACGAAGTAAGCGACGTCCGCGTGGCGCTCGTGGACGGTCGCCTGGAACCAGCCGGCCGGCTGCCCCGAACGCTGGTCCACGGCGATCCAGTTGGCCCACAACTCCGAGGTGCTGCCGCTGCCCTTGATCCAGCCGGCGAAGCGCTGCCGCAGCTCGGCTTCGCTCTCGGGCATCGGCATGTCGATGTAGCGGTACAGCCCCGGCTCGGCGAAAGCCGGGAAGCACGCGGCGGCGTGCGCGATGCGCAGCGGCTCGAGCGCGAGGCGCGGCGTGGCGAGCGCAACCGCGAGCGCGGGCGCGACTTCCGGGGCGCTCATTAGGGCCTGTTCACGCTATGGCCGCGCGCGCGAGCGGGCCTCTGGGCGTGTCCATCGCGGCGCTCGCCGCCGCGAAGACCGGGCGTCTTCGCAAGGCGAGCAACAATGAGGGGCGCGCCCAGGGGCCCGCTCCCTTCGGGTTGCGGCCGGAAAGGCCATGCGCGGTGTTGCGAAGCCTCGACGGGTTCCCGACCCGCCTTCGGCTTCGCGCCTGGCGCATGGCCTTTCCGGCTTCGCAACGCGCACGTGTCCATAGCGTGAACAGGCCCTAGTCGCGGAAGTTCGTGTACTGCAGCGGGTAGTCGGCGACCGACTTGCGCACCAGCGCAATCACGGCCTGGAGGTCGTCGCGCTTGGCGCCCGACACGCGCACGGCGTCGCCCTGGATCGACGCCTGCACCTTGAGCTTGCTGTCCTTGACGAGCTTCTGGATGCGCTTGGCCAGGTCCTGCTCGACGCCCGTGCGCACGGTCACCGGCTGCTTCAGCTTGTTGCCGGAGATCTTCTCCGGGTCGGCGTACTTGAGCGACCGCACGTCGACCGAGCGCTTGGCGAGCTTGCCCGTCAGCACGTCGGAGACCTGCTTCAGCTTGAACTCGTCGTCGGCGAAGAGCGTGAGCGCCTTGTCGGCGAGCTCGATGCGGGCGTCGGAGCCCTTGAAGTCGAAGCGGTTGCCGATCTCCTTGTTGGCCTGGTCGACGGCGTTGCGCACTTCGACCTGGTCGACGTCGGAGACGATGTCGAACGAAGGCATGGCGGTGGGGCTCTCGGGCGGGTTGGTGCCGGGCGCGCATTATCGCCCAGGTCGGCGGGCTTTCAGGCGGCCGGGCGGGACGGGCGGAGCCATCCGCCGGGCCGGCGGTACGCGCGGTGCAGCAGCCAGGCGGCGATCGACAGGTTGAGCAGGTTCCACGCGATGCCGTTGGCGAACGCCGCCGAGTACGAGCCGGTGAGGTCGTACGCCTTGCCGGACATCCAGCCGCCGAGCGCCATGCCGAGCAGCGTGAACATGAGCACGAGCCCGACGCGCGCCCCGGCGTCGCGGGCAGGGAAGTGCTCGCGGATGATGATGGCGTAGGAGGGCACGATGCCGCCCTGGAACAGGCCGAAGAGCGCGGAGACGACGAACAGCGACGCGAGGCCGTCGGCCTGGAGGTACATGAGCAGCGCGGCGCCCTGCAGCGCCGAGCCCAGCAGCAGCGTGCGCAGGCCGCCTATGTGGTCGCAGACGTAGCCCGAGATCAGGCGGCTGGCGATGCCGAAGGCCAGCATGAGCGCGAGCATCTGCGCGCCCCGCGCGGTCCCGTAGCCCAGGTCCGTGCACAGCGCGACGATGTGCACCTGCGGCATCGACATCGCCACGCAGCAGGCGAGGCCGGCCACGCACAGCAGCGCGGTGGCGAACGCCTTCGAGTGGCGAAACGGCCGCTCCCGGTCCGCCCCCGCGCCGCCGGACGCGGGCGCCGCGTGGGCGTCCTGCGGCGCGCGCTCGCGCATGGCGAGCGCGAGCGAGGCAATCGCCAGCGCGCAGAAGATCCCCATGCCGAAGTAAGTCTGCCGCCAGCCGACCGTCTCGACGAAGTGCTGCGCGATCGGCGGCCAGATCGCGCCAGCCACGTAGTTGCCGCTGGCGCACACGCCGACCGCGATGCCGCGCCGCCGCACGAACCAGTGCGAAGTGTCGGCGATGAGCGGCGCGAACATCGCCGAGCTGCCGGCCAGCCCGATGAAGACGCCGTGGGCGAGCGCGAACGTCCACACGCTGCCGGCGAGCGAGGCGGCAACGTAGCCGAGGCCGAGGCTCGCGGCCCCGATGACGAGCGGAACGAACACGCCGTGGCGGTCGGCGAGCCGCCCCATCACGATGCCGCCCAGGCCGAACCCGATCATCAGCAGCGTGTAAGGCAGCGACGCGGCGGCGCGGTCGACGCCGAACTCGGCCTGCACCGCGGGCAGGACGGTGACGACGACGTACATGCCGCCGTTGCCGAGCGTCATCAGCAGCAGCGCGAAGACGAGGCGGCGCGCCGCGTAGGGGGAGTCGGGGGCGTGGGAGCGCAAGTCGTTCTCGCGGTGCAACGGCGGCGCCGGGACGCTCGCCGGCGGATTCTCGCCCAAGTCGACCCGAAGCGGGTTGCACCGTGCAACGCGGCCGTTGCGCGCGCACCACGGCCGTCCTTCGGCTGCGCGATGCCGCCCGGCCGTCGCTTGCCGCTGTGGCACGCTTCTGGCATGGTCGCGGCAGGGCCGGACACCGGGAGCCGTCAAGCCATGGACACCGTCATTCCGCTGGCCGATCTCAAGTCGATCTACTCGGTCGCCGACGTGGACCGGGCGCGGGAGGAGTCGTCGGCCAGGCGCAACGAGGGCCTGAAGGGCTGGTACGACCGGATGCACGAGCTCGGCGGCTCGCGCTTCATCGTGAAGCCGTCCACGCACAAGGCGGTCGACGACCTCTACGACACCTCGCCCAACTTCCGCGAGGTGATCGACGACCTGCGCAAGTTCCTGGCCCTCGCGGTCTCGGGCAACGAGGCCGTGCAGTTCACGCCGCTGCTGCTGCTCGGCGAGCCGGGGCTGGGCAAGACCTATTTCGCGAAGAAGCTGGCGCAGGTGCTCGGCACCGGCTTCGAGTTCGTGTCGATGAGCTCGCTCACCGCCGGCTGGGTGCTCACCGGCGCCTCCGCGCAGTGGCACAACGCGCGGCCCGGCAAGGTCGCGCAGACGCTGATCGAGGGCGAGTTCGCGAACCCCGTCGTCGTGCTCGACGAGGTCGACAAGGCCGGGGGCGATGCCCGCTACGACCCGATGGGCGCGCTCTACACGCTGCTCGAGCGCGACACGGCGAGCCACTTCAAGGACGAGTTCATCGACGTCGACATGGACGCCTCGCACCTGCTGTGGGTCGCCACGGCGAACGACGAGTCCTCGATTCCCGAGCCGATCCTCAACCGGATGAACGTCTACGCGATCGACCGTCCCGACGCGGACGGCTCGCGGCGCATCGCGCTCGCCGTCTACCGCGAGATCCTCGAACAGCACAGCTGGACGTTCCCGGCCGAGCCCGACGAGCTCGTCCTCGAGAAGCTGGCGACGATCCCGCCGCGCGACATGAAGAAGCTGCTGCTCGACGCGTTCGGCACCGCGCGGCTTTCCGGCCGCGACCACCTGGTGCCCGAGGACATCGACTCGCGCAAGCTCTGCGGACGCCGCGCGCGCCTCGGCTTCTGATCGCCCGCGGATCCGCCGCATCGTCCGCGGCGACGGATGCCGCGGCGCGCTCGGCTAGAATGGCGCGTTTCTCCCCACGGCGTCGCCCCCATGTCGCACATCCTGCAGGACCTGCCCGTCGGCCAGCGGGTCGGCATCGCGTTCTCCGGCGGGCTGGACACCAGCGCCGCGCTGCACTGGATGCGCGCGAAGGGCGCGGTTCCCTACGCGTACACCGCGAACCTCGGCCAGCCCGACGAGCCTGACTACGACGACATCCCGAAGCGCGCGCTGGCCTACGGCGCGGAGAAGGCGCGCCTGGTCGACTGCCGCGCAGCGCTCGTCGCCGAAGGGATCGCCGCGATCCAGGCGGGCGCGTTCCACATCTCGACGGCGGGGCTCACGTACTTCAACACCACGCCGCTCGGCCGCGCGGTCACCGGCACGATGCTCGTCGTCGCGATGCGCGAGGACGACGTCCACATCTGGGGCGACGGCAGCACCTACAAGGGCAACGACATCGAGCGTTTCTACCGCTACGGCCTGCTCGCCAACCCGGGCCTGCGCATCTACAAGCCGTGGCTCGACGC
The DNA here is from genome assembly GCA_029884335.1 of Betaproteobacteria bacterium. Lineage (GTDB taxonomy): Bacteria > Pseudomonadota > Gammaproteobacteria > Burkholderiales > Casimicrobiaceae > VBCG01. Next base: position 5,516 of record JAOUIA010000038.1, on the reverse strand, counting down.
GAAGTTCATCGACGAGCTGGGCGGGCGCAAGGAGATGTCCGAGTACCTCGAGCGCGCCGGCTTCGGCTACAGGATGAGCGCCGAGAAGGCGTACTCGACCGATTCGAACCTGCTGGGCGCGACGCACGAGGCGAAGGACCTCGAGTTCCTCGACAAGGGGATGCGGATCGTCCAGCCGATCATGGGCGCGGCGTTCTGGCGCGACGACGTGGCGGTGAAGCCGGAGACCGTGACCGTGCGCTTCGAGGAAGGCCGGCCGGTCGCGCTCAACGGGCAGACGTTCGCCGACGAGGTGGCGCTGCTGCTCGAGGCGAACGCGATCGGCGGCCGGCACGGGCTCGGCATGTGCGACCAGATCGAGAACCGCATCATCGAGGCGAAGAGCCGCGGCGTCTACGAGGCGCCGGGGATGGCGCTGCTGTTCGTCGCCTACGAGCGGCTGGTCACCGGCATCCACAACGAGGACACGATCGAGCAGTACCGCGACCACGGCCGGCGGCTCGGCCGGCTGCTCTACCAGGGCCGCTGGTTCGACCCGCAGGCGATGATGCTGCGCGAGACCGCGCAGCGCTGGGTGGCGCGCGCGGTCACCGGCGAGGTGACCCTCGAATTGCGCCGCGGCAACGACTACACGATCCTCGACACGGTGAGCCCCAACCTCACCTACAAGCCCGAGCGCCTCACGATGGAGAAGGGCGACGAGGTGTTCTTCACGCCGGCCGACCGCATCGGTCAGCTCACGATGCGCAACCTCGACATCGCCGACACGCGAGAGAAGCTGATCACGTACGTGAAGACCGGGTTGCTGCGCGCGGCGGAGGGCTCGCCCCTGCCGCAGCTCACCGACGACAAGAAACGGGGTTAGTTGTCGACTGTCAGGACGTTGTTCGGCCAGAGCATGCGCCTGGATCATCCGTCGTCCCCGCGAAGGCGGGGACCCAGTGACGTCCGTTCAGGGCGACCTGCGACCGTACAAGACGCTGGGTCCCCGCCTTCGCGGGGACGACGATGTGTTGTGCCCATGCCGGCACGCTGCAATCCTCGCAGGTCGCCGTACTGGGTCGGGGCCGGATAGGTACGCGGATACGTATCCGACGCCGTCACGGCGCGCGATGGCAGACGGCCTCGACGTTGTAGCCGTCGGGGTCGAGCACGAACGCGCCGTAGTAGTTCTCGTGGTAGTCGGGGCGCAGGCCGGGCGCGCCGTTGTCGATGCCGCCGGCGTCGAGCGCGGCGCGGTGGAACGTGTCGACCTCGAGCCGCGTGGCGGCGTGGAACGCGACGTGCGCGCGCGGGCGTCCGCTCGCGGGCTCGCCCTGCATGAGCCAGAACTGCGGCAGCTCGACGCCGAAGGCCACGGCGCCGGGAAACTCCACCAGCGAGCGGATGCCCAGTGCGGCCAGCGCCGCCGAATAGAACGCGCGCGAGCGCTCGAGGTTGGCGACGGCGAGCCCTACGTGGTCGAACATGGATTGCCTCCGTTGCGTTCGGCGCGCTCGCCTACGGGTCGACGCGCCCGCAGACCAGGTACTCCAGCAGCGCCTTCTGCGCGTGCAGCCGGTTCTCGGCCTCGTCCCACACGACGCTCTGCGGGCCGTCGATCACCTCGGCGGCGACCTCCTCGCCGCGGTGCGCGGGCAGGCAGTGCATGAACAGCGCGTCGGGCTTCGCCTGCGCCATCATCGCCGCGTCGACCTCGAAGCCGGCGAACGCGCGCATGCGCTCCTCGCTTTCCGCCTCGAAGCCCATGCTGGTCCACACGTCGGTGGTGACGAGGTCGGCGCCGCGGCAGGCGTCCATCGGGTCGGCGAAGACCGCGAGACGCGAGGCGTCCTTAAGGCCCGCCGCCCGCGCGTCCACCTCGTAGCCCTTCGGCGTCGCCACGTGGACGCGGAAGTCGAGGATCTCGGCGGCCTGCAGCCACGTCGCGCAGACGTTGTTGCCGTCGCCGACCCACGCGACCGTGCGCCCGGCGATCGAGCCGCGGTGCTCCACGTAGGTGTAGACGTCGGCCAGGATCTGGCAGGGGTGGAACTGGTTGGTGAGCCCGTTGATCACCGGCACGCGCGAGTGCGCGGCGAAGCGCTCGAGCACCGACTGCTCGAACGTGCGGATCATGACCACGTCGACCATGCGCGAGATCACCCGGGCGACGTCCTCGATCGGCTCGCCGCGGGAGAGCTGCGTGTCGTGGCGGTTCAGGTTGATGGCGATGCCGCCCAGCTGGTTCACGCCGGCCTCGAACGACACGCGGGTGCGCGTGCTGGCCTTCTCGAACACCATGGCCAGCGTGCGGTCGCGCAGCGGCTGGTAGGTCTCGTAGCGCTTGAACCGGTCCTTGATCCAGCGCGTGCGCGCGAACAGGTGGTCGAGCTCCTCGCGCGAGAAGTCGCGCAGCTCGAGGAAGTGCTTCGGGGCGGGGGCGCTGGCCATGGAAAACCCGCGGAGCAGCGAAATGCTTCGCCGGATCAGGATATTAGCACGCGCCTCCGCTTGACCCGGGTCAATGCGCCGGTGCGCATTTGCGGCAAGACTGCGCGATCGTCCGCCCGACCCGACCCTGCCGATGACCCTTCCGACGCCGTTGCGCCACGACCTGCCGCCACTGGTAGTGCGCGGCCGGGCGCTTCTCCCGATCGTGCAGGGCGGCATGGGCGTGGGCGTTTCCGCGCATCGCCTGGCGGGCACGGTCGCCGCCTACGGCGGGATGGGCACGATCGCCGCAGTGGACCTGCGCCGCCACCACGCCGACCTCATGGAGCGCAGCGCCCGTGCCGACAAGGCGATCGTCGACGCGGCGAACCTCGAGGCGCTCGACCGCGAGGTCCGCGCGGCGCGCGAGACCGCCGGCGGTCGGGGCATCGTCGCCGTCAACGTGATGCGCGCCGTCAGCGAGTACCGCGCGCTCGTCCGCCAGTCCTGCGCGAGCGGCGCGGACGCGATCGTGATGGGCGCGGGGCTGCCGCTCGACCTGCCCGATCTCGCCGCCGACTTCCCGGACGTCGCGCTGCTGCCGATCCTCTCCGATGCCCGCGGCATCGCGCTGGTGGTGAAGAAGTGGGCGCGCAAGGGCCGCCTGCCCGACGCGATCGTGATCGAGCACCCGAAGCACGCCGGCGGCCACCTGGGCGCCGCGCGCGTCGAGGACCTGGGCGACGCGCGCTTCGACTTCGAGCGCGTCGTGCCCGAGACGCTCGCGTTCTTCCGCGCCGAGGGCATCGCCCCGGAGCAGGTTCCGCTGATCTGCGCCGGCGGCGTGGACTCGCACCAGCGCATCCGCGAGCTGCTCGCTCTCGGCGCCTCCGGCGTGCAGCTCGGCACCGCGTTCGCGGTGACCGAGGAGGGCGACGCCTCGCCCGAGTTCAAGGCCGTGCTCGCCAACGCGGAGCCGAAGGACATCGTCGAGTTCGTGAGCGTGGCCGGCCTGCCGGCGCGCGCCGTGCGCACGCCCTGGCTCGAGCGCTACCTCGCGCACCTCCCGAAGCTCGCCGCGGTCGCGCACCCGAAGCCGCGCTGCACGCTCAAGTTCGACTGCCTGCTGCAGTGCGGGCTGCGCGACGGGCTGGCGAAGATCGGCCAGTTCTGCATCGACGTCAAGCTCGCCGAGGCGCTGCGCGGGGACGTCGGCAAGGGGCTGTTCTTCCGCGGCGCGGGGCGCCTGCCGTTCGGCCGCGAGATCCGCCCGGTGCGCGACCTGCTGGAATTCCTGCTCACCGGCAGGCGTCCCGAGCCTGCCGCGGCATGAAGACGATTCCGCTGCGCGTCCAGTCGCCCCCGCCTTCGCCGCCGCCTCCCGCCTCGCACCCCGCGCCGCCCGCGTGGCGCCTCCTCGCTGCGGTTCCGCACCGGCTGTTCTTCGCCGCGGCGATGCTCGTGCTCGTCGTGTCGGCGCTGGTCTGGGCGTGGGCGCTCGTCGCGCGCACGGGGGTCGCCGGCATGCCGCCGCTCGGTCCGGCGCAGCCGGTCTGGCACCTCCTGGCGATGCTGTTCGGCTCCTTCGCGTTCTACATGTTCGGTTTCCTGTTCACGGCCGGGCCACGCTGGCTCGACGTGCCGCCGCCCGCAGCTGCGCAGTGGCGGCCGGCGGGCGTGGCGGCGCTGCTCGGCGCCCTCGCCATGCTGCTCGCGCCGACGGAACCGCTCGCGCGCGCCGGCGCGGCGGCGTACGGCTTCGCCTGGCTGGTACTCGACGTCGCGTTCGCGCGCCTGCTCGTCGCCAGCCGCGCGCGCGACAAGGTGCACGCGTCGCTCGTCCTCGCGGCCATGCTCGCCGGCGCCAGCGGCCCGCTCGCCTACGCGGCGTTCGCCGTCGACGCCTATCCGTGGCTCGCCTACGCCGGGATGTGGCTGTACGCGATCCCGGTGTTCGTCGTCGTCTGCCACCGCATGATCCCGTTCTTCACCGCGAGCGTGCTGCCGGCGATGGCGATCTTCCGCCCGTGGTGGCTGCTCGCGGTCCTGCTCGGAGGGCCGCTCGTTCACGGCGCGCTGGAATTCGCGGGCGCGCAGGCGTGGACCTGGATCGTCGACCTGCCGCTGGCGGTCTTCGCGCTCGACCTCGCGCGGCGCTGGGGGCTGGCGCAGAGCATGGCCAACCGGCTGCTCGCCATGCTCCACGTCGGCTTCGCGTGGTACGCGATCTCCTTCGCGCTCTACGCGTCGTCGTCGCTGGCCGCGCTGCTCGCCGGGACTTCCCTCGGCCACGCGCCGGTGCACGCGCTCGCGCTCGGCTTCTGCGGCTCGCTGATGATCGCGATGGTGTCGCGCGTGACGTTCGGCCACAGCGGCCGCGCGCTCGCCGCGGACCGCTTCACCTGGAGCCTGTTCGTGCTGCTGCAGGCCGCGGCCGTCGCGCGCGTCGGCGCGTCGCTGTGGCCGCACCCGGCGGCGATGGCGGCCGGAGCGCTGCTGTGGGCAGCCGTCGTCGTGCCCTGGGCGCTGCGCTTCCTGCCGATCTACTGGCGAGCGCGCGCGGACGGCAAGCCGGGCTGAACCGCCGGATCGGGGTAGAATCGCGCCGCTTCGCCCGACCGCCCTCCCTTGCCAACGAGGCCGCCATGATCCGCTTCACCACTCCCATCGCGATTCTCGCCGCCGCGTGCATAGCGCTGCCCGCGTCGGCGCAGATGTCCGGCCACCAGCACGGCGCCGCGCCCGCGGCGGCGAGCGCCGCCTACGCGGATGGCGAAGTGCGCAAGGTGGACAAGGAAGGCGGCAAGATCACTCTCAAGCACGGCCCGATCGCGAGCCTTGGCATGGGCGGGATGACCATGTCGTTCGGCGTGAGGGACCCCGCGCTGCTCGACCGCGTGAAGGTCGGCGACAAGGTGCGCTTCAAGGCCGCCGAGTCGGGCGGCCAGCTCGTCGTGACGGAGCTCGCACCGGCGAAATAGCGCGGCGAGCGGCAGCCGGCGCCGGCCGGCCCCCGGAATGGAGAAGGGCGCCTCGAGAGGCGCCCTTCGCTTCGGCGTTGCTCCCGCGGACGGCGGGGATCAGGCCATCGACTTGATCGCCTG
>JAOUIA010000100.1 GCA_029884335.1 Betaproteobacteria bacterium | reverse complement strand
AGGCAAAAAAAAGGGGTCACACTTTCGTGCGACCCCGCGGTTCATGTGGTGGGCGATACTGGGTTCGAACCAGTGACCCCTGCCGTGTGAAGGCAGTGCTCTACCGCTGAGCTAACCGCCCCGCGAACCCAGACAGGAGCGGCGATTTAAGCACGCGGGCCGAGAGCGGGTCAAACCGTGAAACGGCCGCTGTCCACCCGCGTCCTGGACGAATTCGCACCACTTCGGCATCCATGACGCACAACATTGGTGCGCAAGCGGCCGAAATTATTCCGGCATGGTGTTAAACGGCTGGAAACGAAGCGCTTTCCCCGGCAAGCGCCGGTGGCCGGGCGCCGCGGCCGCCGGGCGTCCCTGGTCGGCGCCGATCTCTGCCGATGGCAAGTTTGGTCTCACCCCCGGCGTGCCAGTTCGCGCAGGGCGCCGGTCCCGGCCGGGAGCCCCCCAGTCGGCGCCTCTTATAATCGCCCGCGCATCAAGAAGCCCTCCCGATGACCGCTCCCCGCACACGCTTCGCGCCCAGCCCGACGGGGTTCATCCACCTCGGCAACATCCGCTCGGCGCTGTTTCCGTGGGCGTTCGCGCGCCGCCACGGCGGCACGTTCATCCTGCGCATCGAGGACACCGACGCCGAGCGCTCGACTCCCGAGGCCACCCAGGCGATCCTCGACGCGATGGCGTGGCTCGGCCTCGACTGCGACGAGGGCCCGTACTTCCAGATGCAGCGGATGGCACGTTACCGCGAGGTCGTCGCCGACATGCTCGCGCGCGGCCTCGCCTACCGCTGCTACCTGCCGCCCCTCGAGCTCGATGCGCTGCGCGAGGCGCAGATGGCGCGCGGCGAGAAGCCGCGCTACGACGGCCGCTGGCGGCCCGAGCGCGCGGCCGCGGCGGGGCTCGTCCCCCCGCCCGGGGTCGCCCCGGTGATCCGCTTCCGCAATCCGGAGGAGGGGACGGTCGAGTGGCGCGACGCGGTGAAGGGCGTCGTTGCGATCGCCAACGCGGAGCTCGACGACCTCGTCATCGCGCGTCCCGACGGCACGCCGACCTACAACTTCTGCGTCGTGGTCGACGACATCGACATGCGCATCACGCACGTGATCCGCGGCGACGACCACGTCAACAACACGCCCCGGCAGATCAACATCATGCGCGCGCTCGGGGCGGAGCCGCCGGTCTACGCGCACCTGCCGACGGTGCTCACGCCCACCGGCGAGAAGCTCTCCAAGCGCCACGGCGCGCGCGGCGTCCTGCAGTACCGTGACGACGGCTATCTCCCGGACGCGGTCGTCAACTACCTCGCGCGGCTCGGCTGGTCGCACGGCGACGCGGAGATCTTCACGCGAGAGGAGCTGGTCGCGTGGTTCGACCTCGACGGCCTGTCGTCGTCCCCGGGCCGCTTCGACCCCGACAAGCTCGCCTGGGTCAACCAGGAGCACATGAAGCGCATGCCTGCCTCGGAGCTGGGCGAGCGGCTGCGCCCGTTCCTCGAGCGGGCGGGCTACGAGGTGGGCAGCGGGCCGGCGCCCGCCGAGGTCGCGCTGCTGCTGCGCGAGCGCGCCTCCACGCTGCTCGAGATGGCGCAGGCGGCCCGGTACTTCTACCGCGCGCCGCAGCCCGCTGCGGACCTCGTGGCACAGCACGTGACGCCGGCCACGCGACCCGCGCTCGCCGACCTCGGCGCCGGCCTCGCCACGGCGGACTGGACGCGCGAGGCCATCGGCGCGCTGGTCAAGGCGACCGCCGCGCGGCACGGCCTCAAGCCGCCGCAGCTGATGATGGCGCTGCGCACGCTGGTCGCGGGGACGGCGCAGACGCCGGCGATCGACGCCGTGCTCGCCCTCGTCGGACGCGACGAGGCGCGCGAGCGGCTCGCCGCGGGACTCGCGCAGGCGTCATAGCAGCGGCGGCTCCTGCGCCTCCGCCGCCGGCTGCGGCCGGCCTTTCCGGTAGAATCGGGAATTTCCAAGAGAACTTGTCCCCATGACCAAGTTCGTCTTCGTGACCGGCGGGGTGGTCTCCTCGCTGGGCAAGGGCATCGCCGCCGCGTCACTCTCCGCGATCCTCGCAACCCGCGGCGTCCGCGTCACCAACCTCAAGCTCGACCCGTACATCAACGTCGACCCGGGCACGATGTCGCCGTTCCAGCACGGCGAGGTGTTCGTGACCGACGACGGCGCCGAGACGGACCTCGACCTCGGCCACTACGAGCGCTTCACCGACGTGCGGATGGGGAAGCGCAACAACTTCACCACCGGCCAGATCTACGAGAGCGTCATCCGCAAGGAGCGCCGCGGCGACTACCTCGGCGGCACCGTGCAGGTCATCCCGCACATCACCGACGAGATCAAGGCGTGGATCGCGTCGGGCGCGGGGGACGCGGAGGTCGCGGTGGTCGAGGTCGGCGGCACCGTCGGCGACATCGAGTCGCTGCCGTTCCTCGAGGCGATCCGGCAGATGGGCATCACGCTGGGGCGCGAGAACGTCTGCTACGTCCACCTCACGCTGGTTCCCTACATTCCGGCGGCCGGCGAGATGAAGACCAAGCCGACGCAGCATTCGGTCAAGGAGCTGCGCGAGATCGGCATCCAGCCCGACGTCGTGCTGTGCCGCGCCGACCGGCCGATCCCCGACGGCGACCGCCGCAAGATCGCGCTGTTCACCAACGTGCCTGCAGAGGCCGTGATCCCGGCGCTGGACGCCGACTCGATCTACAAGATCCCGGCGGCGCTGCACAAGGAAGGCCTCGACGAGATCGTCTGCCGCAAGCTGGGCCTCGCCGCGCCGGCCGCCGACCTCGCCCAGTGGAACGCGCTGGTCGACGCGCTCGAGCACCCGCAGCAGGAAGTGCACATCGCGATGGTCGGCAAGTACGTCGACCTCACCGAGTCGTACAAGTCGCTCTCCGAGGCGCTCGTCCACGCCGGCATCCACACGCGCAGCAAGGTGCGCATCCACTACGTCGACTCCGAGGCGATCGAGCGCGACGGCGTGGAGGCGCTGTCCGGCATGGACGCGATCCTCGTGCCCGGAGGCTTCGGCAAGCGCGGGGTCGAGGGCAAGATCGCCGCGATCCGCTACGCCCGCGAGCAGCGCATCCCCTACCTCGGCATCTGCCTCGGCATGCAGCTCGCCGTGATCGAGTTCGCGCGCGATGCGGCCGGGCTCGACGGGGCGAACAGCACGGAATTCGACCCCGCCACGCCGCACCCCGTGGTCGCGCTGATCACCGAGTGGCAGAACCGCGACGGCTCGATCGAGCGGCGCAGCGAGAGGTCGGACCTGGGCGGCACGATGCGCCTGGGTGCGCAGCCCTGCGACATCGTCCCCGGCACGCTCGCCCACCGCATCTACGGCGCGACGGGCGTCGCCGAGCGGCACCGCCACCGGTACGAGGTCAACAACCACTACCTGCCGCGCATCGAGGCCGCGGGCCTGCTGGTGAGCGCTTGGGCGAAGAGCGCGACGGCCGGCGACCTCTGCGAGATGGTCGAGCTGCCGGGGCACCCGTGGTTCTTCGGCTGCCAGTTCCACCCCGAGTTCACCTCGAGCCCGCGCCGCGGCCATCCGCTGTTCACCAGCTTCGTGCGCGCCGCGCTCGATCAGCAGCGGCGCTCCCAAGGCGGCGCCGGCGCGGTCGCCGAGCTGGTCGCCTCGATCTAGTGCTTTCGCTGACTTCGAAGCGATGAATCTCTGCGGCTTCGAGGTCGGGCTCGACCGGCCGCTGTTCCTGATCGCGGGCCCCTGCGTCGTCGAGAGCGAGGCGCTGCAGGTCGACGTCGCCGGAACGCTGAAGGAGATCGCCGCCGGCCTGCGCGTCCCCTTCGTCTTCAAGTCGAGCTACGACAAGGCGAACCGCAGCTCGCACGCGAGCTTCCGCGGCCCCGGCATGGACGAGGGCCTGCGCATCCTCGCCGAGGTCCGCCGGCAGGTCGGCGTGCCGGTGCTGACCGACGTCCACGCCATCGACGAGATTGCGGCCGCGGCCGCCGTGGTCGACGTGCTGCAGACGCCGGCGTTCCTCTGCCGCCAGACCGACTTCATCCAGGCCGCGGCCTCCGCGGGCAAGCCGGTCAACATCAAGAAGGGCCAGTTCCTCGCGCCCGACGACATGGTCCAGGTGGTGACGAAGGCGAAGGCCGCCAGCCGCGCGGAAAACGTCATGGTCTGCGAGCGCGGGGCGTCGTTCGGCTACCACAACCTCGTCTCCGACATGCGCTCGCTCGCGATCATGCGCGCCACCGGCTGCCCGGTCGTGTTCGACGCCACGCACTCGGTGCAGCTGCCGGGCGGGCAGGGCACCTCCTCCGGCGGCCAGCGCGAGTTCGTTCCCGTGCTCGCGCGCGCCGCCGTCGCCGCCGGCGTGGCCGGCGTGTTCATGGAGACGCACCCCGAACCCGCGAAGGCGCTCTCCGACGGGCCGAATGCGTGGCCGCTGCCGCGCATGCGCGAGCTGCTCGAGACGCTCGTCGAGCTCGACGCCGTCGCGAAGCGCCGCGGCTTTCCCGAGCTTGCGCTCACCTCCGGCCCCTCTGCCGCACGCGGGAGCGGGGGGCCGCGGCTTTGATGCCCCGCCACCGCGCGAAACCGACTCCCCGCCCCTGATCACTGTCCGCTGACTACCGATCCCTGACAATGAGCTCCATCGTCGACGTCATCGCCCGCGAGATCCTCGACTCGCGCGGCAACCCCACCATCGAGGCCGACGTGGTCCTCGACTCCGGCGCTTCCGGCCGTGCCGCGGTGCCCTCCGGCGCCTCGACCGGCTCGAAGGAAGCGATCGAACTGCGCGACGGCGACCCCAAGCGCTACCTCGGCAAGGGCGTGACGAAGGCCGTCGAGCACGTCAACACCGAGATCTGCGAGGCGATCCTCGGGCTCGACGCCAGCGAGCAGTCGCTGATCGACCGCACGCTGATCGACCTCGACGGCACGGAGAACAAGTCGCGGCTGGGCGCGAACGCGCTGCTCGCGGTGTCCTGCGCGGTGGCGAAGGCGGCCGCCGAGGAGTCGGGGTTGCCGCTGTACCGCTACCTCGGCGGGGCGGGCGAGATGCAGCTCCCGGTGCCGCTGATGAACGTGATCAACGGCGGCGCCCACGCGAACAACAAGATCGACCTGCAGGAGTTCATGCTGGTGCCGCTCGGCGCGCCCTCGTTCCGCGAGGCGCTGCGCTACGGCGCCGAGGTGTTCCACGCGCTGAAGAAGATCATCGACGGCCGCGGCATGCCCACGACCGTGGGCGACGAGGGCGGCTTCGCCCCCGACCTCAAGTCGAACGAGGAGGCGCTGCAGCTCCTGGTCGAGGCGATCGACAAGGCCGGCTACACGCCCGGCAGCGACATTGCGCTGGCGCTGGACTGCGCGGCCTCGGAGTACTACAAGGACGGCCGCTACGCGCTCGAGGGCGAAGGGCGCAGTCACGGCCCGGCGGAAATGGCCGACGTGCTGGCCGCCTGGTGCGACCGCTACCCGATCGTCTCGATCGAGGACGGCATGTCCGAGCACGACTGGGACGGCTGGAAGCTGCTGACCGAACGGCTGGGTCGCAACGTCCAGCTGGTGGGCGACGACCTGTTCGTGACCAACACGAAGATCCTGAGGCAGGGGATCGCGAAGGGGGTCGCCAACTCGATCCTGATCAAGATCAACCAGATCGGGACGTTGACGGAAACCTTCGCTGCGATCACGATGGCGAATCGCGCGGGCTACACTGCGGTCGTCTCGCACCGCTCGGGGGAGACCGAGGACAGCATGATCGCCGACATCGCCGTGGGCACGAACGCCGGCCAGATCAAGACCGGCTCGCTGTCGCGCTCCGACCGGGTCGCGAAGTACAACCAGCTCCTCCGCATCGAGGAGGACCTGGGCGATGCCGCCCGCTATGCCGGCCGCGCCGCCTTCTTCAATCTCCCCTGACCTCGCCGTGCGCGTCCTCGCCCTCGTCTTCGCCGGCCTGATCGCCGCGCTGCAATTCCCGATGTGGCTGGGGAAGGGCGGCTGGCTCGAGGTCAGGCACCTCGACCGCCAGGTGGGCGCGCAGAAGGAGGCCAACGCGAAGCTCCGCCTGCGCAACGAGGCGCTGGAGGCCGACGTGCGCGACCTCAAGACCGGCAACGAGGCCATCGAGGAGCGCGCCCGCGCGGGGCTCGGGATGGTGCGTGCCGACGAGGTCTTCTTCCAGCTGCAGCCGGCCGGGAGCCGCGGCAAGGCCGCGCCGATCCAGCAGGCGCAGGTCGCGAAGTAGCGCGCAGCGCGGCGCGCATGCTGCGCATCACGTCGCGCCAGAACCCCCGCCTCAAGGAAGCCGCCCGCCTCGTCGCTTCGGCGCGCGACCGCCGCAAGGCCGGGCGCTGCGTGCTCGAGGGCGAGCATCTCGTCGAGGTGTACGGCGAGCGCGTCGGCGCGCCCGAGACGCTGGTCGTTGCCGAGCCTTTCCTCGACCGTCCCGGCGTCGCGGCGCTGGCCCGTCGCTTCGACGATCGCGCGCTGGTCGTGCCGGCCGCGCTGTTCCACGAGATGGCCGTGCTCCCGGCGGAGGTCGGCGTGCTCGCCGTCGTGCCCTCACCGCGGCTCGCGGCCACGCCCGGCCGCGCGTTCTGCCTGCTGCTCGACGACCTGCAGGACCCCGGCAACGTCGGCTCGATCCTGCGCAGCGCCGCCGCCGCCGGCGTCGAGGACGTCTACCTTTCGCGCGCCTGCGCGTTCGCGTGGTCGCCCAAGGTGCTGCGCGCCGGGATGGGAGCGCACTTCCACCTCGCGATCCACGAGGACGTCGACCTTCCGGAGTGGGCTGCCGCCTACCGGGCGCGGGGCGGCACGGTCGCCGCCGCCGTCGGGCGCGGCGGTGAGGACGTGTATGCGGCCAGGCTCGGGCGCCCGCTTGCCATCGCGATTGGCAACGAGGGCGCGGGAATCGCGCCGGCGCTGCTCGCGGCGGCGTCCGAGCGCGTCTCCATTCCCATGCCCGGCGGCGTGGAGTCGCTCAACGCGGCGGCCGCCGCGGCCGTGCTGCTGTTCGAGGCGGCGCGCCGCGTCAGGGGTACTGCGTGACGCCCGAGAACTGGCCGCTCTCGGTGCAGCCGCCGCCGGCGTCGGCGACGTACTGGCCCTCGAATCCTGCCGCCGTCTGGCGCAGGTTGTAGATGCGCGCCGTGCTGGTCCAGCCGCCCGCGCAGGTGTAGGCCGCCCCTTCGACGAGCAGCAGCTTGCCGCGCTGCACCGCGGTGCCCTCCATGCGGCAGATCCGCGCGCCGGTGAACGTCGAGATATGGTCGATGCGGATCGACCCGGTCACCGTCGAATGCAGCACCTCGAACTGCATCGGGTCGACGATCGTGCCGTTGGCGCTGCAGCCGGCGCGCCGGCCCGACGTGCCGCCGATGTACGTGCCGGCCACGCCGGTGGCGGCGAGGAACGTGCGCTCGATGCTCTTGTTGAGCGTCAGTCCGTCGACGCTGTAGACCAGCGTGGCGGCGTGCGCCGACGACGGCGTGAACGTCGCCGTGCCCACCACGGTCACCTGCGAGCCGCCCCACACGGGCGCGCCGTACCACGTGCCGGTGACGCGCATGACGGGGCCAGTGAAGCGCTCGGCCGTCCCGTCGCGGGTCATCAGCGTGGCGAACCAGGTCGCGCGGCCATCGGCGCCGTAGACGTAGAACGCGCCGTTGATGGTGTTGGCGACGTGCGTCAGGCTCGCGCCCCAGCCGGGTTCGCTCGGCTGCCACCACGTGTCCGTGTAGTCGACGGCGGCGTGAGCCGTCGCGGAGGCGGCGAGCGCGGCCGCGGCGAACAGGGTGCGGATGAGCTTCATGGGGCGAGCCTCCCGGTGACTATGGCGGATTCGAGCGGGCCGGCGTGGCGCGCGATCGACGCGGCGTCGGGGAGCGACGCCTGTGCGCCGCGGCCGGTGCACGCCAGCGCGCCCGCGGCCGCCGCGCAGGCGAGGGCGCGCCGCAACGGATCTTCCCGATCGAGGGCGGCGGCGAGCGCGCCGACGAAGGCGTCCCCCGCGCCGACCGTGTCGACGACGTCGACGGGGAGCGAAGGCACGCGATGGATCGCCTCATCTGCCGCCGCACAGGCGCCCTGCGCGCCCAGCGTGACGACGACCGCGACGCCGTGGCGACGGGCGAGGTGGACCGCGAACGCATCAGGCGGGGAAGGCGCCCCGAACGCCGGCGCGAGCGCGGCGGCCTCGATGGCGTTGACGACCAGCACGTCGAGCGCATCGAGCCACCCGGGCGAGAGCGGCAGCACCGGCGCAGCGTTGAGCATCACGCGGCGGCCGAGCCGGCGCGTGCGCCGGGCCAGCGCAAGCGACTCCTCCGCCGGCGTCTCGAGTTGCAGGACCACGAGCGACGCGGCCGCCACGAGTTCGTCGGGCACCCGCCCGGCGTCGGCGCGCCCATTGGCGCCGGCGACGACGGTGATCGCATTGTCGCCGCTCGCGTCGACGTGGATCAGCGCCGTCCCGGTGGGTGCTTCGACCGCCTCGACGCGGGAGACGTCGATGCCGGCGGCGCGCAGCGGCGCGAGCGCCACTTCGGCGAACGCGTCGCGCCCGACCGCGCCCGCCATCGCGACCCGCGCGCCAGCGCGCCGCGCGGCGAGCGCCTGGTTGGCGCCCTTGCCGCCGGGGCCGACGGCGAGGTCGCGGCCCGGAACCGTCTCGCCGCGCCGCGGCAGCGCGTCGACGCGCGCGGCGATGTCGACGTTGAGCGAGCCGAAGACGACGATCACGAGCCGTCGTAGCGGTTCACCACGCCCTTGACGAGCAGGATGTTCCCGTAGGGACGCAGCTCGCCGGTGCGCACGATCGCGAACGCCTCGCGCGCGTGCTGGTAGAAGTCGCGCCGCGGCAGGCGGCCGATCTCGACGTCGTCGAGCCCGTGGCGCGTGAACACCGCGGCG
>JAOUIA010000037.1 GCA_029884335.1 Betaproteobacteria bacterium | reverse complement strand
CTCGTCGTAGGCCGTCGCCAGCAGCGGGCCGATCGCCGCGATCCACACCGAGACCGCCAAGGCGCCGAACACCGCCGCGCCGAACGGCGACACGGGGTCGGCACCGCTCACTTCGCTCGCCGCGTGGGAGGGATTCGCCGCGCGCGCCTCGGCGCGCTCGATGCGCGCTCGCACGCGCCGATAAAGCAGCGCGTTGGCGAGCGACGCGCCGGTGACGCCCGGCAGCACGAACACGAGCAGCGCGGCGCACGCGACCCACAGCCAGGTCGCGTCGTCGAGCCAAGGCGCCACCCACGCGACCGCGACGGCGCCGGCCAGCGGCAGCAGCGTGAACGCGACGCCGGCACCCCACAAGCGGCGGTAGAACGCCCAGATCGCCGGCAGGAACAGCGCCGGCCAGTGCCAGGCCGCCAACCCGTGGCCGGCCCGCTCGAATGCGATGAAGCGCGGGCCGTAGTAGTCGGCCCGGGGTCCCACGGCAAGGCGGAACAGCACGGCCAGCGCGGGGCGCACGACCCTGTCCTCGGCCTCGCCCGCCTGCCCCGGCAGGCGGATCGTCGCGCTGTCCAGGTCCTCGACGCCGCGCGGCGGCGTGTGCCCTGGCGCGTCCTGCATCCGTTCGACTTCGCCTGCCTGCATCCTGCGCTTCGCTCCTTCCGGCGGAGTCCGCATTGTACGCGACTTGTAGCGAACGGATTGACGGTTGCAACTCGCCGCGGGCCGCGGGCAGTATGATGCGGCCTGCCCACGCGCGCCCGGCCCCGATGTCCTTCTTCCGCATCCTGCCGATCGTCCTCGGCGCCTTGCTCGCGGCTTGCGCCAGCCCGCAGCGCCAGGCCGCTTCGGCGTCCGCGCAGCGCGGAACGATCGCGTCGGTGCGCGGCTGCGACGTGCACTACGCCGTGCGCGGCCCCGCGATCGCGACGGATCCGGTGGCGATCGTCGCCCACGGGTTCATGCGCGACGGCTCCTACATGGCGGGATGGGCCGAGGCGTTCGCGGCGGCCGGCGTCACTGCGGTGACGGTCGATTTGTGCGCGTCGAGCGCGGCCGACGGCCGCCACGCCGACAACGGCGCCGACATGGTCGCGCTGCGTCGCGCGCTCGGGGCGCGCGAGGCCGTGTACGTCGGCGTCTCGGCGGGCGGCCTCGCCGCGCTCATCGCCGCGAGCAACGATCGCGAAGGCACGCGGGCCCTGCTGCTGCTCGACCCGGTCAATGCCGGCGGCCAGGCGCGCAGCGCCGCCGGGAAGGTGCGCGCGCCGGTGGCCGCCCTCGTCGCGAAACCGCAGGCGTGCAACGCATGGGGCAACATCGACCCCGCGCTGCGCTCGCTGGGCAACGCGGCCACGGTGCGCATCGCGAACGCGTCGCACTGCGACTTCGAGTGGCCCGGCGACCGCTTCTGCCGCGTCGCCTGCCTTGCGACCGACAGCGGCGCGAAGCGCGACGAGGCGCAGGCGCGCATCCGCCGCCTCGGCGTCGAGTTCGTCGCCGCAGCGGCGCGCGGCGACGACGACGCGCTCGCCCGCTGGCGCAGCGCCGCCGGACACTTCGCGCTGGAACCCGTCACTTCACTCCCCGAGCATCGCCGATGACCGCCCGACTCGCTTCCGTACTCCTCGCCGCCTGCCTCGCCGCGGCTTCGCTTCCTGCGCCCGCGCAGGAGAAGAAGGCCGAGAGCGCAGGCCCGTACGTGCCGACGCCGTGGGTGATCGTCGACGAGATCATGAAGCTCGCCGGCATCGGCCCGGGCGACTACGTCGTCGACCTGGGATCCGGCGACGGCCGGCTCGTGCTCACCGCGGTCACCCGCTACAAGGCGAAAGGCGGCTTCGGCGTCGACATCGAGGCTCCGCTCGTCGCGCAGGCGAACGAGTCCGCGCGCAAGGAAGGCGTGGCCGACCGCGTGCAGTTCCACGTGCGCGACCTGTTCGAGACGAACGTGGGCGAGGCGAGCGTGGTCACGCTCTACCTCCTGCCGACGTCGATCCCCAAGCTCGAGGTCCGCCTGCTCGCGCAGCTGCCGGCCGGCGCGCGCGTCGTCTCGCACGACTACCCGTTCCCGAACTGGCCGCACGAGCGCTCCGTGAAGATGGACGTGCAGGAGAAGATCGCGATCTCGGGCACGACGCGCACCGCGCTCTACCTCTACGTCGTGCCCGCGCGCATTGCCGGCACGTGGGAGCTGCAGCTGCCCGGAGCGTCGCCGAAGGCGCCGCTGCGGCTCGCGGTCACGCAGCAGGCGACGGGAGCGACGGCGCGCGCCGGAACCGCCGAGCGCATGGTGGACGTCACCGAGATCGCCGTGCACGGCGCCGACGTGCGCATCACGCTGCCGGCCGGCGTGGCCGGACCGAAGCCGGTGACGCTGCAGGGCAAGGCCAGCGGCAACGTCCTCGAAGGCGCCACTGACGGCGGGCGCTGGCGCGCGACGCGGCAGGGCGCGTGATGGACCGGCGTGTCGACGACGCGCTGTCGCGCAAGCAGGCCGCGCTCCTCGCCGACGCGGGGCGCTACCTCGCCGGCGGCGGCCTGGGCCTGTTCGTGCTGCCGCCCGAGCGCAACCTCGTCGTCGCGCGGGGCGAAGGCGCGCGCGTGTGGGACGTCGCCGGCCGCGAGTACCTCGACTACCACCTCTCCTCCGGCCCGGCGCTGCTCGGCCACGCGCACCCGGCGGTCATGGCCGCCGTCGCGCAGCAGCTGCCGAAAGGGACGACGTACTACTTTCTGAACGAGCCGGAGATCGCGCTGGCGAAGCGGCTGGTCGAGGCGATCCCCTGCGCCGAGGTCGTGCACTACGCCGGCTCGGGCACCGAGGCGACGCTGTACGCGCTGCGCATCGCGCGCGCGTTCACCGGGCGCAGCAAGGTGCTCAAGTTCGAGGGCGGCTGGCACGGCATGCACGACTACGGGCTGTGGGGCACGGTGCCCGCGCAGCCTTCCGCCTATCCGACCGCGAAGCCGGATTCGGTGGGCGTCCCCGGGCAGGCGGGCGAGACCGTGCTCGTCGCGCCGTTCAACGACGTGCAGCGCACGCTCGCCATCCTCGAGGAGCACGCGCGCGACATCGCCGCGGTGATCGTCGAGCCGCTGCAGCGCGTGCTGCTGCCCGCGCCGGGCTTCCTCGAGGCGCTGCGCGAGGCGACGCGCCGCCTCGGCATCGTGCTGGTGTTCGACGAGATCGTCACCGGCTTCCGCATCGCCTGGGGCGGCGCGCAGGAGAAGTACGGCGTCGTCCCCGACCTCGCCTGCTACGGCAAGGCGATCTCCGGCGGCTTCCCGCTCGCCGCGATCGCCGGCCGCGCCGAGGTGATGGCGGTGCTCGACGCGCGCTCGCGTCCCCGCGAGCAGGTGGTGTGGGCGACGAACACGCTCAACGGCAATCCGGTCTGCGCGGCAGCGGGCGTCGCCGCGCTCGACGTGCTCGCGCAGCCCGGCACCTACGCGCGCCTCGCCGCCGTCGGCTCGCGGCTGCGCGAGGGCATCGTCGCCGCCGGCGAGCGCCACGGCTTCGAGGTGCAGGCGCCCGGCGAGGACGCGGTGTTCGGCGTGCGCTTCACCGGCCGGCGGCCGCTCTCCAACTGGACGGACCTCACGACGGCCGACAAGCAACTGGGCTGGCGCTGGGCGATGGCGCTGCTCGACCGCGGCCTGCTGGTCAACCCGAACGAGAAGTTCTACATTTCGATCGCCCACACGCACGCCGACGTCGACGCCACGCTGGCGATCGCCGACGAGGCGTTTGCCGAACTCGCGAAGTCGCGTCAGGCCTGAGCGACCGTGCCGTCGGCGACCAGCGCGTCGATCTCGGCGGCGGCGAAGCCGTGCTCGCCGAGCACCTCCCGCGTGTGCTCGCCGAGCAGCGGCGCGGGCCGCGTGACGCTCGCCGGCGTCGCCGAGAAGTGCAGCGGGCAGCCGAGCGCCTTCGTCGCGCCCGCCTGCGGGTGGACGAGGTCGACCACCATGCCGCGCGCGAGCGTCTGCGGGTGCGCGAGCGCCTCGCCGATCGAGTGCACGGGCCCGGCCGGCACGCCGGCGGCGTCGAACGCCGCGAGCCACTCGGCGCAGGTGCGCCCGGCGAGCACTTGCGTCATCGCGTCGACCAGCGCGTCGCGGTTCGCCATGCGGTCGGCGTTGGTGCGGAAGCGCGGGTCGTCGCGCCACTGCGAGCGCTCCAGCACGTCGCAGATGCGCTCCCAGTTCGCCTGGTTGGCGCCGCCCACGTTGATCCACCCGTCCTTCGCGCGGAACGCCTGGTAGGGCGCGGTGAGGACATGCGCCGAGCCGGTCGGCCCCGGCGAGGCGCCGGTCGCGAAGGCGATCGCCGCGTGCCAGTAGGTCTGCTGCAGCGCCGCCTCCATCAGCGACGTGTCCACCACCTGCCCCTGCCCGGTGCGCTGCCGGTGCGCGTACGCCGCGAGGATGCCGGACACGGCGAGCAGGCCGGCGTTGATGTCCGCGACGGGGTTGCCGGTCTTCGCCGGGGGCCCGCCCGGCTCGCCGGTGATCGACATGAGCCCGGCGAAGCCCTGCGCGACGAGGTCGAAGCCGCCCTTGTCGCCCCACGGCCCGTCGCGGCCATAGCCGGAGATCGCGCAGTAGATGAGGCCGGGATTGACGGCCGCGAGGACGTCGTAGCCGAGCCCCAGCTTCTCCAGCGTGCCGCGGCGGTAGTTCTCGGTCAGCACGTCGGCGTCGCGCACGAGGCGCAGCAGCACGTCGCGCCCCGCGGGGCGCTTGAGGTCGACGGCGATGCCGCGCTTGCTGCGGTTCATGATGAGGAACGGCGCGGAGACGCCGTTGATCCGCGGCTCGCGGTAGCCGCGCGAGTCGTCGCCGCCGGGCAGCTTCTCGACCTTGATCACGTCCGCGCCCAGGTCGGCGAGCATCATCCCCGCCGTCGGCCCCGCCATGATCTGCGCGAGCTCCAGCACGCGCATGCCGGCGAGCGGGCCCTTCGCAGTGCCGCCCATGGTCAGCGGCCGGCGAAGCGCGGCTTGCGCTTGGCGAGGAAAGCCTCGTAGCCCTCGCGGAAGTCCGCGGTGTCGAAGCAGTCGAAGCACTCGTCGAGCTCGGCGGCGGTCAGGGGCGTCCCCTGCGCGAGCCGGCGGGCGAACTTCTTGTGCCAGCGCGCGGCGAGCGGCGCGCCCTCCGCGATGCGCTGCGCGGTCGCGCGCGCCTCCGCGGCAACCTCGGCATCCGGCACCACGCGGGTCACCAGCCCCTTGGACTTCGCCTCGGCGGCGTCGAAGATGCGCCCTTCGAGCAGGATCTCGAGCGCGACGGCCCTTCCCGCCAGGTCGACCAGCGGCGCCATCTCCGCGTAGGCCATCACCAGGCCGAGGTTCTTGATCGGCGCGCCGAAGCGGCTCGACTCGCCGCAGATGCGCAGGTCGCACAGCGCCGCGATCTCGAGCCCGCCGCCGACGCACAGGCCGTGGATCTGCGCCACCAGCGGGTGGCGGCAGCCCGCGAGCGCCGCGGCCGTGGCGTGCATGACCTTGCCGTACTCGCGGGCCTGAGCCTTGTTCGAGCGCTGTACGGCGAATTCGCCGATGTCGTTGCCCGGCGAGAACGCACGCTCGCCGGCGCCGCGCACGACGACGCAGCGCACCGTGTCGTCGGCGGATAGCGCCGCGATCGCGTCGCCCAGCGCGCCCCACATCGCGCGCGTGAGCGCGTTGAGCTTCTCCGGACGGTTCAGTACGACAGTGGCGAGCGGCCCGTCGCGCTCCACGAGGATCGACATTGCCGTCAGCGGTAGAAGTATTCGACGAGCCCGAGGCCGACGACGGGCACGTAGGTGACCAGCAGGAGCACCGCGACGAGCACGCCGATGAACCAGACGTTGACCCGGCTCACCGACCAGACCGACTCCTTCGCGATCGAGCACGCGACCATCAGCACGCTCGCCACCGGCGGCGTCTGCTGGCCGATGCCGAGATTGATGGTGACGACGAGGCCGAAGTGCACGGGGTCGATGCCCACCGCGCGCACCAGCGGCATGACGATCGGCACCACGAGGATGATCGCGGCTGCCGAGTGCAGGAACATGCCGAGCAGCAGGAACAGCACGTTGAGCAGCGCCAGCACCACCCACTTGTTCTGCGTGAAGTCGCCGACGGCCTTGGCGAGCGCCTGCGGCGCCTGCACTTCGGTCAGGTAGGTTCCCAACAGCGCGCTCGTCGCCACCAGCAGCATCACGACCGCGGTCTGCACGCCGCCTTCGAGGACCGCCTTGACGAGCTCGCGGACGTTGAGCTCGCGGTAGATCACCAGCCCGACGAACAGCGCGGCGACCACGGCCAGGGCCGCGCCCTCGGTCGCCGTGACCACGCCGCCGAAGATGCCGCCGAGGATGATGATCGGCAGCAGGAACGCCCACAGCGCCTCGCGCGCGGTCCGCAGCACGCGGGCCCCGGAGAACGCCGCCTCGCGCGGCAGGTCGTAGCGGCGCGCGAACCAGTAGGCCATGCCCATCAGCCCGAAGCCGCCGATGATGCCCGGCACGATGCCGGCGACGAACAGCTGCACGACCGAGGTCTCCGCCATCACCGCGTAGAGGATCATCGGGATCGACGGCGGGATGATGACGGCGAGCGTGGCGGCGGAGGACATGACCGCGGCGGCCAGCGGAGCGGGATAGCCTTTCGCCTTCATGCCGGGGATCATGATCGAGCCCAGCGCGGCGACGTCGGCGACCGCCGATCCCGAGATCTCGGCGAAGAACAACGACGCGCCGATCGACACGTGCGCGAGCCCGCCGCGGACCCAGCCGAACAGCGACGAGGCGAACGCGATGAGCCGCTGCGAGATCCCCGATGCGTTCATGATCGCGCCGGCGAGGATGAACAGCGGGATGGCGAGCAGCGGGAAGTTCGTCGCGCCGCTGTAGGTGACGAGCGCCAGGTTCGGCAGGATCGCAGTGCCGTGGCTTGCCACCATCGCGACCAGCGCGACGACGCCGAGCGACACCGCGATCGGCACGTTGATCAGGACCAGCGCCAGCACCGCGCCGAAGAGGAGGAGCATCGTTCCCATGGCTCCTCCTTCAGTGAAGCGCGTCGGCGGGCGCCGGCGCGCCCGCGGAGGGCGCCGGGGGTTCGCCCGCCGCGAGGAGGTCCGCGAGATGCGCAACTTCCGCCACGACGATCAGCAGCGACGTCACCGGGATCACCGACTGGACGAAGCTCATCGGCACCCACGGCAGGCTGACCAGCGCCTCGGTGTGCAGCACGGGGAGGATCGCGAAGCCCACCCATCCCAGCAGCGCGAAGAACGCGATCACCAGTATCTGGGCCAGGATGTTGAAGCCGCGCCGCGCCCGCCAGCCCATCTGGTCCAGCACCTCCGGGCAGCCGATGTGGGCGCGCTTCACCGAGGCCAGCGCCGAGCCGTAGAACGTGAGCCAGGCGAGCAGCACCGAGGCCACCTCGTCGTACCAGGACAGCGAGCGGCCCAGCGTGCGGAACACGACGCCGAGCGTCACCTCGACGGCGAGGACCACCATCAGCGCGCCGACGATCCACTCGAGCGCGCGGCCGTAGCGCGCGCGGAAGCGCTGCAGCCGCCCCGCGCCGCGCCCGCCTTCCCGTGCGGCTGCCAAGCTACTTGCCCAACGCGACGGCGCGGTCGATCAGCTCCTTCGCGCCGGCGACTTCCTTGCCGAACTCCTCGTAGATCGGGCCGCTCGCCTTGACGAACGCGTCCTTGTCGACCTCGTTGACCGCAACACCGGCCGCCTTGATCTTGCCGAGCAGCTCGGCCTCCTCCTTCGCGGCGAGCGCGTAGACGAACGCCTGCGTCTCCTTCGCCGTGTCCTCGAGGATCCTGCGCACGTCGGCGGGCAGCGACTCCCACTTCTTCGTGCCGACCGTGACGTAGGCCGGCGTGTAGACGTGGCCCGAGAGCGAGAGGAACTTCTGCACCTCGTGCAGCTTCGCCGAGTAGATCTGCGTGAACGGGTTCTCCTGGCCGTCCATCACGCCGGTCTGCAGCGCGGTGAAGAGCTCGGAGAACTTCATCGGGCTGGGATTGGCACCGTAGGCCTGGAACATCTTCACGCGCCACTTCCCTTCCGGCACGCGCAGCTTGATGCCGGCCAGGTCCGCCGGCCCCCTGATCGGGCGCTTGCTGTTGGTGATGTGGCGGTAGCCGTTCTCCCACACCGCGATCACGCGCAGGCCCTTCTTCTCGGCCTCGGGGTTGATCCTCGGCCAGAAGATCTCCTTCTCGATGCGCCCCATGTGCGCGCGGTCCTTGACGATGTAGGGCATCTCGAAGATGCCGATCAGGTCGACCTCCGAGCTCATCACGGTGGAGGGGACCGCCATCTCGACGGTGCCCAGCTTGAGCTTCTGGATCAGCTCGCGGTCGCCGCCCAGCTGGCTCGAGCCGAACACGACGACCTTCGCCTTGCCGCCCAGCTTCGCGTTGGCTCGCTTGGCGAACTCGTCGGCGCTCTGCTGGAACAGCGAGCCGGGCTCGCCGACGTGGCCGATCTTGATCTCGAGCTGGGCCTGCGCCGCGGCTCCGAACGCCAGGAACGCGGCCCCCGCGAGGGCGGCGAGCGCACGGGCGATCGTGCGGCGATCTACTGCGTTGGAACGGGACATGGCAAGCCTCCTCCGGTCTTGCGTCCGTGCGCGTTGCGGGGCGGATGCGCGCACGGACGATTCGCGCGCCGCCCTGGATCGTCGGATCAGGCCGCGCGCGGCAGCGTTGCCGCCTTCGCCTCGGCGAGGTACGCCATCGCGGCGTCCACGCCGCCCCTGCGGTGCGGCACCCCGGCGGCCGCAAGGCCCATCTCGACGCCGGCCAGCGTGCCGCACAGCATGAGGTCGTTGAACCAGCCGAGGTGGCCGATGCGGAACACGCGCCCCGCGACCTTGCCCAGCCCCTGGCCCAGCGACATGTCGAAGCGGTCGAGCACGACGCGGCGGAACGCGTCCGCGTCGTGGCCCTCGGGCATGACCAGCGCGGTCAGCGTCGAGCTGTACTCGGCCGGGTCCGCGCAGAGGATCTCGAGCCCCCACGCGCGCGCTGCGCGCCGCGCCGCCTCGGCGAGACGGTCGTGGCGTGCGAACACCGCCGGCAGCCCCTCCTCGGACAGCATGTCGAGCGCCTCGGCCAGCCCGTAGAGCAGGTTCGTGGCCGGCGTGTAGGGGAAGTAGCCCTTCGCGTTGACCGCGAGCATCTCCTTCCAGTCCCAGTACGAGCGCGGGAGCTTCGAAGACTGGGACGCCGCGAGCGCCTTTGCCGAGATCGCATTGAACGACAGGCCCGGCGGCAGCATGAGCCCCTTCTGCGAGCCGCCGACGGTCACGTCCACGCCCCACTCGTCATGGCGGTAGTCGATCGACGCGAGCGAGCTGATCGTGTCGACCATCAGTAGCGCCGGGTGGACGGCGCGGTCGAGCGCGGCGCGCACCGGCGGGATGCGGCTGGTGACGCCGGTCGAGGTCTCGTTGTGCACGACGCACACGGCCTTGATCGCGTGCGCGGCGTCCGCGCGCAGGCGCGCCTCGACCTCGCCGGCGTCGACGCCCCGGCGCCAGTCGCCGGGGATGAAGTCGACGACCAGCGACAGCCGCTCGGCGAGCCTGCGCCACAGCGCGGCGAACTGGCCCGTCTCGGCCATGAGGACGCGGTCGCCCGGCGAAAGCGTGTTGACCAGCGCCGCTTCCCACGCCCCGGTGCCCGAGGCCGGGTAGATGACGACGTCCGCCTGCGTGGCGAACACGCGCTTCATCCCGGCGATCACCGCCTTGCCGAGCTCGCCGAACTCGGGGCCGCGATGATCGATCGTCGGCCGGTCGATCGCGCGCAGCACGCGCTCGGGCACGTTCGTCGGGCCCGGGATCTGCAGGAAGTGGCGTCCGGAAGGGTGGCGGTCGAGCGCGATCATCGAAAGGGCTCCGGAGCGGCCGCTGCTGACAAGCCACCGCGATTCGTATACAAACGATCGTACTGGTCCGCCACGAAGCGCACAAGCCCGATGAACGCCTCCGGCCCCGGCCGCCACGCGCAGGACTCCGAGCTGGCGCGCTGCCTCGCGCAGGCGGTGCGCGGCGAAGTGCTGTTCGACGCCGCCTCCCGGGGGCGCTACGCCACCGACGCCTCGATCTACCAGGTCGAGCCGGTCGGCGTGCTCGTGCCCGCCTCCCACGACGACGTCCGCGCGGCGATCGACGTCTGCCGCAGCCTGCGCGTGCCGGTGCTCCCGCGCGGCGCCGGCAGCTCGCAATGCGGCCAGACCGTGGGCGCCGCGCTGGTGATCGATCACAGCAAGCGCCTCGATCGCGTGCTCGCTTTCGACCGCGACGCGATGACGGTGACCGTCGAGCCCGGCGTGGTGCTCGACGCGCTCAACGCGTGGCTGAAGCCCCACGGCGTCTGGTTCCCGGTCGACGTCAGCACCTCGGCGCAGTGCACGCTCGGCGGCATGGCGGGCAACAATTCCTGCGGCTCGCGCTCGATCGCGTACGGCAACATGGTGCACAACGTCGCGGCGATCGACGCACTGCTGCCCGACGGCAGCGAGGCGCGCCTCGGCCCGGAGGCCGACGCGCTCGCGGGGCCGCCGAAGCTGCGCGCGCTCGCGCTGGCCCTGCGCGCGATCGGCGAGCGCGAGCGCGCCGAAGTCGCGCTGCGCGTGCCCAAGGTCCTGCGCCGCGTGGGCGGCTACAACCTCGACGTCTACCATCCGCAGAGCGAGCGGGCGTACACCGCCGACGGCAGCGTCAACCTCGCGCACCTGCTGGTGGGCAGCGAGGGAACCCTGGCGTGGACGAAGTCGCTCGTGCTGCCGGTGGCGCCGCTGCCCCGCCACCGCGCGCTGGGGGTCGCGAACTTTCCGTCGCTGTACCGCGCGATGGAGTGCGCCCAGCACATCGTCACGCTCGGGCCCTCGGCGGTCGAGCTGGTCGACCGCACGATGATCGAGCTCGCGCGCGGCAACCCCGCGTTCCGGCCGGTGATCGACGCGGCACTCGTCGGCGAGCCCGACGCGATCCTGCTCTGCGAGTTCACCGGCGACGAGCCGGAGGGACCGCGGCGGCAGCTCGCGCGCCTCGCGGACGTCCTCGGCGAGCGCGGGCTGCCGGGATCCGTCGTGCCGATGACCGACGCCGCCGCGCAGAAGGCGCTCTGGGAGGTGCGCAAGGCCGGCCTCAACATCATGATGAGCATGAAGGGCGACGGCAAGCCGGTCTCGTTCATCGAGGACTGCGCGGTGCCGCTGCAACACCTCGCCGAGTACGTCGACCGGCTGACGCAGGTGTTCGCGCGCCACGGCACGCGCGGCACGTGGTACGCGCACGCGTCGGTGGGGACGCTGCACGTGCGGCCGATCCTCGACATGCGCCGCGACGGCGCCGCGAAGATGCGCGCGATCGCCGAGGAGGCCGCGGCGATGGTGCGCGAGTACAAGGGCGCGTTCTCCGGCGAGCACGGCGACGGGCTGGTGCGCACCGAGCGCGTCGAGTGGCAGTTCGGCGCGCGCCTGACGCGCGCGTTCGGCGAGGTGAAGGCGCTGTTCGACCCCGACGGCCTGATGAACCCGGGCAAGATCGTCCACGGCACGCGCATGGACGACGCGTCGCTGTTCCGCTTCCCGCCCGGCCACCGCGTGCTCCCCGTGGCCACCGCGCTCGACTGGTCGGCGTGGAACGTGCACGGCGATGCGGCAAGCGGCGCGCTCACCGCCCCCGGCACCGGCGGCGACCCGGCGCAGGGCTTCGCCAAGGCCGTCGAGATGTGCAACAACAACGGCCACTGCCGCAAGTTCGACGCCGGGACGATGTGCCCGAGCTACCGCGCCACGCGCGACGAGGTGCACTCCACGCGCGGGCGCGCGAACACGCTGCGCCTCGCGCTCGCCGGCCGCTTCGGGCCCGAAGTGGCGAGCGACGAGGTGCGCGAGGCGCTCGACCTGTGCGTGAGCTGCAAGGGCTGCCGGCGCGACTGCCCCACCGGCGTGGACATGGCGCGCATGAAGATCGAGTTCAACGCGCACTGGCAGAAGCGCCACGGGCTCGCGTGGCGCGAGCGTGCGGTCGCCGGCCTGCCGCGCTGGGCGCCGTGGGCCGCGCGGCTGCCGTGGCTCGCGAACCTGCGCGACGCGGTGCCCGGGCTCGCCCGCCTGACGCAGGGGCCGTCGGGGTTCGACGCGCGCCGCTCGCTGCCGCGCTGGCGGCGCGACACGTTCCTCGGCGGCGCATCGGCCGCGGCCGCGAGCGACGCCGGCGCCGACGTCGTCCTGCTGGTCGACACGTTCACCAACTACTTCGAGCCGGAGAACGCGCACGCCGCGCTCGCTGTGCTGCGCGCCGCGGGTTTGCGCGTCGCCGTCGCTCGCGCGTCCGCCACCGATGCGGAGCCGTCGAGGCCGCTCTGCTGCGGCCGCACGTACCTGGGGGCGGGCCTCGTCGACGAGGCGAAGCGCGAGGCGCGGCGGCTCATCGACGCACTTGCCCCGCACGTCGACCGCGGCGCGACGATCGTCGGGCTCGAGCCGTCGTGCCTGCTCGGCCTGCGCGACGAGTACCTGGCGATGGGCCTCGGCGGGCGCGCCAGCGCGCTGGCGTCGCGCGCGCTGCTGCTCGAGGAGTTCCTCGCGCGCGAGCGTCGCGCGGGGCGCCTAGCGCTGCGGCTGCGCGCCCTGCCGCAGCGGCGTGCGCTGCTGCACGGCCACTGCCACCAGAAGGCGTTCGACACCATGGGCAGCGCCGTCGACGCGCTGCGGATGGTGCCGGAGCTCGCCGTCGAAGTCGTCGAGTCGAGCTGCTGCGGAATGGCCGGCAGCTTCGGCTACGAGGCGCGGCACTACGACGTCTCGATGCGAATGGCGGAGGCGGCGCTGCTGCCCGCCGTGCGCGGCGCCGGGACCGACACGCTGATCGTCGCCGGCGGCACGAGCTGCCGCCACCAGATCGCCGACGGAACGCGCGGCGCCCGCGAGGCCGTCCACCTCGTGCGCGTGCTCGAGCGCGCGCTGGTGAGCTAGGCCCGACTCGGCAAGCCCTCGCGTCCACGCGCTTTGGGCGCTGGCACCCCCTTGTCCTCGTCGTCCCCGCGCAGGCGGGGACCCAGCGTCGTTGGACCAGCAGACGGCTGCGGTTGCCGGAAGACACTGGATCCCCGCCTGCGCGGGGACGACGGGATTGACGACGCGTGTCAGCGCGAACGCAACCTGTCGCCAGTTCACGGCCGGCGCCCGCGCACGCCGGGCCCCGTCAGCGGCACGAAGCGCACCGGCAGCACCGCGGTGCGGGTCAGCGTGCCGTCGTCGCGCTTGACGAACAGCATGAGCTCCTGCCCGAACGCGCGGTCGACCGGGATCACCATCCTGCCGCCCTTCTTCAGCTGGTCGACGAGCGGCTGGGGCACGTGCGGCGCACCCGCGGTCACGACGATGGCGTCGAACGGCGCGCGCTCCGGCTTGCCGCGGTAGCCGTCGCCGATCGTCACCTCGACGTTGGTGTAGCCGAGCGCGGCCAGCCGCGCGGCCGCCTCGCGCCCGAGCGGCTCGACGATCTCGATCGTGTGCACCCTGGCAGCCAGCTTCGCCAGCACCGCGGCCTGGTAGCCCGAGCCGGCGCCGACCTCCAGCACCACGTCGCCCGGCCCGACGGCCGCGAGGTCGGTCATCAGCGCGACGATGTAGGGCTGCGAGATCGTCTGGCCCTCCCCGATCGGCAGCGGCCGGTTGTCGTAGGCCTCGCGCTGCAGCGAAGGCGGGACGAAGCGGTGCCGCGGAACGGCGCTCATCGCCTCCACCGTGCGTGGAGCCAGTTCGCGCCGGCCCGTCGTCGACGCCGTCTCGCGCGTCATCGCGACGATCTCGCGCACCATCGCCTCGCGCTCGTCGCGGCGCTCGTCGTCGCCCACCGCGGCGCCGAGCGCCACCCCGCAGCTCATGCCCAGCGCCGCGACCGCGGCTCGCCAACGCCCACTCGCCATCTGCTCTCGGGAACGCGCTTGGGGGCCGGGCAGGAGCGCGACGCCGTCGTGCGCACCCTCTGCCCCGCCTTTCAGCTCTGGATGTACGTCTTGAGCATCCGGTTCTCGAACGACTGCTCCTCGTAGACGGCCTTGGCGACGTCGTGGAACGAGACGACGCCGAGCAGCGTGGAGCCGTCCGTCACCGGCACGTACCGCGAGTGGCGCTCGAGCATCGCGCGGCGCAGTTCCATGACGTCGAGCGAAGGCGTCGCCGTCAGCGGGTCGCGCTCGTAGATCGCGTCGATGGCGAGATCGCCCAGCCCGCCGTCGCGCTGCGCCAGCGCGTCGAGCACCTCGCGGAACGTCAGCATGCCCACCAGGCGCCCCTGGTCCATGACGATCAGCGAACCGATGTCCTGCTGCGCCATGACCTTGACGGCGTCGACGACCCGGTCGCCCGGCGCGGCCGTGTGCAGCGTGTGCCCCTTGATGCGCAGGATCTCGGCGACGCGCATGACGGACCTCCCTACCGGGCCACCCCGATGCCGCGCAGATTACCTCTCCGCGCGGCGTGCCGGCAATGCCAGCATCACTTGTAGAGCACCGACGGCAGCCACAGCCCGATCGCGGGGAACAGGTACAGCAGCGCGAGCGCGACCAACTGGATGCCCATGAACGGCAGCATGCCGCCGAAGATCTGGTTCAGCGTCACGTGCGGCGGCGACACGCCCTTGAGATAGAAGGCCGCCATCGCGACCGGGGGCGAGAGGAATGCCGTCTGCAGGTTGAGCGCGACCAGCAGGCCGAAGAACAGCGGGTCGATCTGGAAGTGCGCGAGCAGCGGGATGAAGATCGGCATGAAGATGACGATGATCTCCGTCCACTCGAGCGGCCAGCCGAGGATGAAGATGATGAACTGGGCGAGCAGCAGGAACTGGATGGGCGTGAGGTCCATCGACAGCACCCAGCGGTTGATGATCTCCTGCCCGCCGAGCAGCGCGAATGACGCGGAGAAGATCGACGAGCCGACGAAGAGCCAGCAGACCATCGCGCTGGTCTTCGCCGCGAGGAACGAGGACTCCTTGGTGATGCCCCACATGTCGACGAGCGTGCTCGCCGCGGGCGAGCCCTTCGCGCCGCGCCGGGCCCCGCGCACGTTGCTGAGGTAGCGGTAGGCCGCGGCGAGGACGAAGCCGCCGAACGCGCCGACCGCGGCAGCCTCGGTCGGCGTCGCGAACCCGAACACGATCGACCCCAGCACCGCGAGGATCATGATCGCGAGCGGGAAGAACGACGACAGCAGCATCTTGAAGATCTCGAGCCGCTCCCAGGTCCACAGCACGTAGGTGAGCACGGCCGCCGCCGCGGCGAGCGCGGCGACGATCCAGAACCACGTCGGCGTGTCCAGCCTCTCCTGCACCTCGGGCGCCGCGGCCTCCTGCGCGGCAGGCGCATCCTTGCCTCCGGGAGCCGCCTTGGCGTCGGGCTCCGCGCCCGGCGGCTCCGCCACCCCTGGCGCCGCCGATTTCGGCTCGGCGTCTCCTTCGGCCGCGGGCGGCTCGGCGAGCCCGGTCCTGCCCTCGTCCTCGGGCTCGGCGAGCCCCTGGCCGGCCGCGAGTTCGTCTGCCGCGAAACCGGCGGCCTGCAGGCCCGAAGTGTCGACCACTTCCGCGGGACGGGTCGCGCCCAGCCACGTGAGCGCCACCATGCCGGCGATCGCGACCGCCGGGATCATTGTCACGAGCAGCTGCCCAAGCACCGTTCGCGCCGGTACGCCGAGGCTGCGCCCTCCGGCAGCCGCGAGCAGGCCGGTGAAAGCATTGCGACCCGCCGCGGCCAGCGGGGCGATCTTCCCCGGCAGTTCGACTCGCGCGTCCTCCTTGGACAGCGGCGGCGCGCGATCGGGCCACACCTTGGCGACGAGGATCACCCATCCCACGTACAGCCCGGCCAGCATGACGCCGGGGAAGAACGCGCCCGCGTAGAGCTGGACCACCGACACGCCCGCAGTGGCGCCGTAGACGATCAGCAGCACCGACGGCGGGATGAGGATGCCGAGGCAGCCGCCGGCCGTAATGGAACCGGCGGACAGCCTGACGTCGTAGCCTGCGCGCAGCATCGCGGGAAACGCGAGCAGCCCCATCAGCGTCACCACGGCGCCCACGATGCCGGTGGCGGTGGCGAAGATCGCGCAGGTGACGATGGTCGCCACGGCGAGCGAGCCCGGGAGGCGCGACAGAGCCAGGTGCAGGCTCTTGAACAGCCGCTCGATCAGGGCAGCGCGCTCGACGAGGTAACCCATGAACACGAACAGCGGGACGGCTATCAGCACGTCGTTCGACATGACCGAGTAGGCGCGCTGCACCATGAGGTCGAGCACCTGCCGCACCGCGGTGTCCGGGTCGACGCTGCGGTAGGCGAGCCAGCCGAACATCACCCCCATGCCCATCAGCGTGAACGCCGTCGGGAACCCGAGCATGATCGCGACGACGATAAGCGCGAGCATCAGCAGGCCGAGGTGGCCATTGGTGAGGTTGCCCCAGGGCGTCAGCAGCGCGATCGGCGTCAGGATCAGCGCCATCAGGCCGAAGCCGAACCACAATTCCTTGCGGATCTTCATCGCGCCGCCCCCCCGTCGTCGACGTACGCGGGGTCTTTGATCGCAGCCTCGTCGACGTGCACCATCTCTTTCAGCTTGTCGACGTCGACCTCCTCGACGTCCTCCTCGCGCGATGGCCAGGCGCCCTCGCGCAGGCAGATGGCGCAGCGGATGATCTCGACGATGCCCTGCAGCAGCAGGATCGCCCCGGCGACCGGAATCACGGCCTTGAACGGGTAGATCGGCGGACCCTCGGCGGTGATGTTGCTGTGCTCGCGGATCGCCCAGGACTCGGCGGCGTAATAGTAGCCGGCGTAGGTCAGCGCGATCACGCCGGGGATGAAGAAGAGGACGTACAGGACGAGGTCGATCGTCGCCTGGGTCCGCGGGGCGAAGAAGCCGTACAGCACGTCGCCGCGCACGTGGCCGTTCTTCGCCAGCGTGTACGCGCCCGCCATCATGAACAGCGTGCCGTACTGGATGATCATCGCGTCGAACGCCCAGGCGTGCGGGTTGTCGAGCGCGTAGCGCGCGAAGACCTCCCAGCTCACCTGCAGCGTGAGCAGGACGATCAGGAACGAGAACGCGTGGCCGACGAAGGTGGAGAACTTGTCGACCGACAGCAGGAAGCGTTGCATGGACCCGATCCCCCGTCGCGCGCCGCGCCGGGACGGGCGCGCGCCATCGAACGTAACTGCCATCCGGCCGGGGGCCGGATGGCAGTCGGCACCGCCTGCCGCGTGGTCAGCCCTTCTTCGCCGGCGCCGCCTTGGCCGCCGCCGCCTTGGCGAAGTAGTAGTCGTACGCCATCCGGCGGTTGGCGTAGGTGTCGAGGTCCCACTTGACCGCGCGCTCGGCGAACTTCTTCTGCGATTCGTTGATCTCCTTGAACAGCGGGTTTTCCGCCGACTTCTTGGTGATGATCGAATCCATGACTGTCAGCTGCTCCCTGAGCACCGCGTCGGGCGTCTTGTAGAACTTCACGCCCTGCTTGGTCTGCAGCTCGATGTAGTCCTGCGAGTAGCGGTCGATCGCCTTCCACGACATGTCCGCCGACGCCGCTTCCACGGCGTTGCTGATGATGGCCTTCATCTTTTCGGGCAGTGCGTCGTACTTCGTCTTGTTGAAGGTGATCTCGAACTGCTCGGCGTTCTGGTGGAAGCTCTGCAGCATGCAGACCTTCGACACGTCGGGGAACCCCAGCAGCCGGTCGGACGACGCGTTGTTGAACTCGGCGCCGTCGAGCAGGCCGCGGTCCATCGCGGGGACGATCTCGCCGCCGGGCAGCGCATTCACCGCTGCGCCCAGGCCCGTGTACATGTCGATCGAGATGCCGACCGTGCGGAACTTCATCCCCTTGAAGTCGCTGAGCTTGGTGATCGGCTTCTTGAACCAGCCGAGCGGCTGCGTCGGATGCGGGCCGTAGGGGAACGAAACCACGTTAGCGCCGATCGACGCGTAGAGCTTGTTCAGCAGTTCGCGCCCGCCGCCGTACTTGTGCCAGGCGAGCAGCATGTTGCCGTCGAGGCCGTAGGCCGGGCCCGAGCCCCACAGCGCCAGCGCGTTCTGCTTGCCGTAGTGGTAGACGAGCACCCCGTGCCCGCCGTCCAGCGTGCCCTTGGACACGGCGTCGAGCAGCCCGAATGCCGGCACGACCGCGCCGGCGGGCAGCACCTCGATCTTGAGGTCGCCGCCGGTCATGTCGTTGACCTTCTTGGCGTAATCGAGCGCGAACTCGTGGAAGATGTCCTTGGCGGGCCAGGTCGACTGCCAGCGCAGGGAGATGGGGCCGGTCTGGCCCTTGGCGATCATCGGGAAGCCGAGCGCGGCACCGGCGGCGGCGACGCCCGAGGAGGCCTTGAGGAACTTGCGGCGCGTGCCGGCTGACGCCGGCGAGGGGGTCTTGCTGGTCATGAGTCCTCCGAGGAAAACGACCGGTTGTGACGCTTCGACTGCGGGTCGGTTGTTGTTCTTGTCCCGCCCAGAACCGCCGACAGGCTGCTGCCGTGCTCCATGCCCGGACCATTATAGTCGCGCGGCCGCTCGGCGGTGGATCTCCCCGTCGGGCGCGGTCCGGCCCGCGGTGCGTCAGCCGCTCGCGGCGACCGGCCGCCGGTCGCGCAGAGCCTGCGCCAGCGTACCCGGATCGACGTATTCGAGCTCACCCCCCACCGGCACCCCCCGCGCGAGCCGGGAAACGGCAAGCCCGCGGGCCACCAGCAGTTCCGCGAGGTAGTGCGCGGTGGCCTCGCCTTCGTTCGTGAAGTTGGTCGCCAGGATCACTTCGCGAACGACGCCGTCGGCCGCCCTCCTGAGCAGCCGGTCGAGGCGTATCTCCTTCGGTCCGATGCCGTCGAGGGGCGACAGCCGTCCCATCAGGACGAAGTACAGCCCCTGGTAGGCGTGCGTCTGCTCGACGGTGACGAGGTCCGCCGGCGTCTCGACGACGCACAGCAGCGAGGCGTCGCGCCTGGCGGAGCGGCACAGCGCGCAGACGGGTTCCTCGGTGAACGTGTTGCAGCGCTCGCAGTGGCGCACGGCCTGCGTCGCGTGCACCAGCGCCTCCGCCAGCGCCAGCGCGCCCGGGCGGTCGTGCTGCAGCAGGTGCAGCGCCATGCGCTGTGCGGCGCGGGGGCCGACGCCGGGCAGGCAGCGCAACGCCTTGGCCAGCGCGTCGAGCGAGGTGAGCGACTCGCTCGCCGGGGCGGCCCGAGGCGTGTCGCTGCGCGGGGGCATCGGCGGCTTCAGAACGGCATCTTGAAGCCGGGCGGCACGGCCATGCCGCCCATCAGGCCGGACATCCGCTCCTGGGTGGTCGACTCGACACGGCGGACCGCGTCGTTGAATGCCGCGGCCACGAGGTCCTCGAGCATGTCGCGGTCCTCGCCGGTGAGCGAGGGGTCGATGGTCACGCGCCGGACGTCGTGGCGGCAGGTCATCGTGACCTTGACCAGCCCCGCGCCCGCCTGCCCCTCGACCTCCACGCGCGCGAGTTCCTCCTGCGCGCGCTTCAGGTTGTCCTGCATGGCCTGCGCCTGCTTCATCAGCCCGGCGAGCTGGTTCTTCATCACGGCGGGGTCCTTCCTTCAGAGGGGCTTGATCGAGTCGGGGCGGATGCGCGCGTCGAACTGCTCGACCAGGTCGCGGACGAACGGCTCGGCGCGGAAGGCGGCTTCGTTGCGCTCGCGGACCTCGTCGCGCTCGCGCTTCTCCTGTGCGGCGAGCGACGCCGGCGCGGCTTCGCCGACCTCGAAGGCCAGCATGAGCTTGCGGCCGCACGCCTGCTCCAGCGCAGCCTTCAGCTTGTCGGCATAGGCGCGGTCGGCCAGGTGCTTGTGCGACGCCGGCAGCCGCAGGTTCACCACGTGGCCCTCGACGGCGCGCAGCTCGGTCTGCGCGGCGAGCTGGGCGGCCATGCCGGTCAGGCGCAGCGCCGCGACGTAGGCAGGCCACTGTCCGGGGTCGTCGGGTAGCGGCCGCCCGTCGCCTGCGGGCGCCGCCGCGCGCGGCGCCGCGGCGGGAGGCGCCGGCACCGCGGCCGGGCGCGCGGATCGCACGCTGCCGACGTTGGCTGCCGGCGCCGCGGTCCGGCCGTCGGCCTCGCGCCCGGCCGGCGAACTGCCGGTCGTGCTCCGCACGTCGAAGGCGAGCAAGCGCAGGAGCGTCATCGCGAGCCCGATCGACTCGTCGGGCGCGACGGCGAGGTCGGCGCGTCCCTGTGTGGCGATCTGGTAGGCGAGCTGCACGTCTTCGGCAGCGAACCGCGCCGCGAACGCCTCCACCTGTCCGGCATCCTCGAAGTTCCTGGCGGCCTCCGGCACGACTTGCGCTACCGCGATGCGGTGGAACAGCGCGGCCAGTTCGTCGAGCGCCGCGGCCGGCGACAGCCCCCGCGCGCCGAGCGCGTCCACCTCGGCGAGCATCGCCGGGCCGTCGCCGGCGGCCAGCGCCGCGACGATGCGGTAGACGGCGTCGCGATCGACCACGCCGAGCATCGCGCGCACCGCCGACTCGCGCACCTCGCCGCCGCCGTAGGCGATCGCCTGGTCGAGCAGCGACAGCGCGTCGCGCAGGCTGCCGCGCGCCGCGCCGGCGAGCAGCGCCACTGCGCCCGCGTCGTGCTCAACGCCTTCCTGGCCGAGGATCGCCTCGACGCGCGCGGCGATGTCGCCCGCCGGCAGCGGCTTCAGGTTGAACTGCAGGCAGCGCGACAGCACCGTCACCGGGATCTTCTGCGGATCGGTGGTCGCCAGCACGAACTTGACGTGCTCGGGCGGCTCCTCGAGCGTCTTCAGCATCGAGTTGAACGCGCCCTTCGACAGCATGTGGACTTCGTCGATCAGGTAGACCTTGTAGCGGCCCGTCGTCGGCGCGTAGCGCGCGTTGTCGAGGATCTCGCGCATGTTGTCGACGCCGGTGTTCGACGCCGCGTCGAGCTCGAGCAGGTCGACGAAGCGCCCGGCGTCGATGTCGCGGCAGGCGTCGCACGCGCCGCAGGGCGTCGCGGTGACGCCGGTCGCGCAGTTGAGGCTCTTGGCGAGGATGCGGGCGATCGTCGTCTTGCCCACGCCGCGCGTGCCGGTCAGCAGGTAGGCGTGGTGCAGCCGGCCGCGCGTGAGCGCGTTGGTCAGCGCCGTGACGACGTGCTCCTGCCCGACCAGCTCGGCGAAAGTCTTCGGGCGCCACTTGCGCGCCAGCGCCTGGTAGGTCATGCGCGGACCGACGCCGGGAAGGCGCGCAGGCTGCTTGCCGTCAGAGCGGGCCCGCGCGGCGGCGAGCGCCGCCGCGGCACGGCCCGGACTGCGGGGCGAAGAGGGGGTGGCGAGCCGTTCCCCCGGCACTTGCAGAGAGCCGCTGTGGCTGCTTCCTTCCGGACCTGACCAGGTTCACGACCATGCAATGCGGGGCGACCCGCCGTGGAACGGGCACCGTAAGGTGCGAGGGAGGATTATAGCCGGAAAGCGGCCCGCGCCTGCCGCTCGTGCGGGTCACGCCCCGGAGCGCGGCGATCCGGCCCATATAATGACAATGTCGTAGACCGCACCGGCGCTGCACGCAGCCGGCAATAGACCGGGCCCTTCCCCGACGCGACCCTTGCGCAAGCCTCCTGCAGCAAGCCCGCGCCTGGCGTGGCTTCTGCCGGCGCCGGTCGCCCGCCTTGCCTTACTGTTCCTCGCCTGCGCAGCGCTGCTGGCGGGCTGCGGCTCGCCCGCCCCGCCCGAGTCCCTGCCCACCGACCGCCTAGTCGTCGCCGTGCGTCCGGGCCCCGCCACGTGGAGCAACGGCCCCGACGGCCGCGCGACGGGCTTCGAGCACGACCTCGTGGCGCACTTCGCCGAGGAAGCCGGCCTCCCCGTGGCCGTCGTGCCTGCCCGCAGCGCAGAAGAGCTGGCGACCCTCCTCGCCCGCGGCAAGGCGCACCTGGGCGTCGGCGGGCTCTACCGCACGCGCGACGGCAAGCCGCCGACGGGTGCGAACGCGCAGGCGCTGGCGCTCGCCTGGACGGCCGGATTCCATCCGGTCGAGCCGGTCGTCGTCCATCCTGGCGACGGCTTCAAGCCGCGCAGCTGGGCGGATCTCGACGGGACGAGCGTCGCCTACCTCCCGGTCGCGGGCTTCGACGCCGGCATCGACGCGCTCGCCTTGGCGCACCCTGGCGTACGCTTCGAGCGGGTCGACCTGCCTGGCGCCGACGCGCTGATCGCGGGCGTGAGCGACGGCCGCCTCGACTACGCGATCGTGAGCTCGATGCAGGCTGCGATCGCGCGCAACGTCTACCTCAACTTCGAGGTGGCGTTCCGCGCGGGGCCGGGCCACGAGCTCGCCTGGCTCGTGCCCGACGCGCACGCCGACCTGCGCGCCAGGCTCGACGCGTTCATCGCGAAGGCGAAGCGCGACGGCTTCCTCGCACGCCTCGCCGACCGCTACTTCGGCCACGGGCGGGAGGTGCAGCGCGTCGACGCGGGCGTGTTCCAGGAGCGCATCCGCAGCCAGCTTCCCGGGTTCCGCCGGCTGTTCCAGGAAGCGCAGGCGGAGAGCGGCCTCGACTGGCGGCTGATCGCCGCGGTGGCCTACCAGGAGTCGCAGTGGGATCCGCTCGCCACCAGCGAGACCGGAGTGCGCGGATTCATGCAGCTCACTGAGGACACTGCGCGGCACCTGGGCGTGACCGACCGCCTCGACCCGCGGCAGAGCGTGATGGCCGCGGCGCGCTACCTGCGCGACCTCAAGGAGAAGCTGCCTCCCCGCATCGAGGAGCCCGACCGCACTTGGCTCGCGCTGGCGGCGTTCAACATCGGGCTGGGACACCTCGAGGACGCGCGGGTGCTGGCGCAGAGGCAGAAGCTCGACCCGGACCACTGGCGCGACGTCAAGCAGGCGCTGCCGCTGCTCGCGCAGCCGGAGTTCCACGAGCAGGCGAAGCTGGGCTACGCGCGCGGCGGCATGCCGGTCGCGTTCGTCGACCGCGTGCGCACCTACTACGACATCCTGCTGCGCCACGAGGCGCCGCAGCAGCCGCGCCTCCGCTCCGGCAACTAGCGGAGACGAGGGTCAGACTCGCATTTCGCAGAGCGGCATTTCCGGGGGCCTTCTTTCCGAGCGGAAATGCGACTCTGACCCTCGTTTCCGCTCGCGACCGGCCGCCGGCCGGTTCGCATATCATGCGCGCCATGTTTCCGCGCGGTCTCCGCCTGGCCGTTGCCTGCCTGCTCGTCGCCGCCGCGCTGCCCGCCCGCGCCGGCGCGGCGACGGTCCTGCTCGAAGCGCTGACCTCGACCGAGCTGAGCGCGATGGTGCGCGAGGGGCACACGACGATCATCGTCCCGATCGGCGGGACCGAGCAGAACGGGGCGCACATGGCGCTCGGCAAGCACAACCGTCGCGTCGCGCTGCTGGCCGAGAAGATCGCGCTTGCGCTGGGCAACGCGCTGGTCGCCCCGGTCATCGCCTACGTCCCGGAGGGCGACGTCGACCCGCCCACGGCGCACATGCGCTACGCCGGCACGGTCACTCTGCCCTCCGCGACGTTCGTGCGCACGCTCGAAGCGGCGGGGCAGAGCTTCCGGCGCCACGGCTTCCGCGACGTCGTGTTCCTCGGCGACCACGGGGGCTACCAGCAGGACCTGCGCCGCGCCGCCGAGCTGCTCAACCGCGCGTGGTCCGCGCTGCCGGCGCGGGCGCACGCCGTGCCCGAGTACTATCGCGCCGTCGACGTCGGCTTTCCCGAGTTGCTGCGCCGGCAGGGCTTCGCGGACGCCGAGATCGGCCGTCACGCCGGCCTCGCCGACACCGCGCTGATGCTGGCGCTCGACCCGTCGTACGTGCGCATCGACCGGCTGCAGTCGGCGCCGCCGCCGGGGAGCGTGGCCGGCGACCCGCGGCGCGCCGACGCCCGCACCGGCGCGCTCGGCGTCGACCTCATCGTCGCGGCGACGGTGCGTGCAATCCGCCGAGCCGAATCGCGTCCGTAACCCGCGCCCCTTCCTTCCTCCACCGACCGCATCGAATCGAGACCCGCCGTGATCGATCCCGCCTCGCAACACCGCGCGCCGCGCGCCGCCGCGCTGCTCGCCCTCCTGTTCCCGCTCGCCGCCGTCGCGCAGAGCCCCGCGCCCCAGGCGCCGACCGCCGCGAGCGCCGTCGCCACGATTCCGGGCATGCCGGGCGTCCCGGACCCCGCGAACCTCTACAGCGAGCAGATGGCAGGCAAGGTGCTGCCGGCGGTGGCCAACGACCTGCCGCGCGTCTACGTGCCGCACGTGAAGTCGAACGACGTCTGGGTCATCGACCCGGCGACGATGAAGGTCGTCGACAAGTTCAAGGTCGGCATCAATCCGCACCACATCGTCCCGTCGTGGGACATGAGGACGCTGTGGGTCGCGAACACCGCGGAAGGCCGCAAGGACGGCAGCCTCACGCCGATCGACCCGAAGACCGGCAAGGCCGGCAAGGCGATCCCGGTCGACGATCCCTACAACATGTATTTCACTCCCGACGGGCGCTCGGCCATCGTCGTCGCGGAGGCGTACAAGCGGCTCGACTTCCGCGACCCGCAGACGTTCAAGCTGCAGTACTCGATCGAGGTGCCCGAGTGCGGCGGCATCAACCATGCGGACTTCTCCATCGACGGCCGCTACGCGATCTTCACCTGCGAGTTCGCGGGCCGGCTCGCGAAGATCGACCTGGTCGGGCGCAGGCTCGCGGGGATGCTGCGGCTCGCGAAGGCGAAGATGCCCCAGGACATCCGCATCTCGCCCGACGGCAAGCTGTTCTACATCGCCGACATGAAGGCCGACGGGCTGTGGGTCGTCGACGGCGACGCGTTCAAGGAGGTCGGCTTCCTGCCGACGGGAGTGGGCGCGCACGGCCTGTACCCGAGCCGCGACGGGCGCAAGCTCTACGTGGCCAACCGCGGCTCGAACGTCATCCAGGGCAAGCCCAAGGGCAAGGGCAGCGTGAGCGTGGTCGACTTCGCGACGGGGAAGGTCGAGACGACGTGGATGCTGAAGGGCGGCGGCAGCCCGGACATGGGCAACGTCAGCGCCGACGGTCGCTGGCTGTGGCTGTCGGCGCGCTACGACGACGTCGTCTATGCGGTCGACACGACGAGCGGCGAAGTCACGAGCATCCCGGTCGGCAAGGAGCCGCACGGCCTGACCGTGTGGCCGCAGCCCGGCCGCTACTCACTGGGCCACACCGGCAACATGCGCTAGGTATTGTGTCGTTCCCGCGAAGGCGGGAACCCAGCGTCTGTTGTTGCGCGCTCGGGGTGCCGATGCAAGGACGCCGGGTCCCTGCCTTCGCGGGGACGACGACGTTTGGCATGCAGGCGTTGCGTGCAACGCGGCAACGACGCCTTGACGCCTCCAGCTCAGTCAGGACGACGAACGACCTCCAGCCCGCCCATGTAGGGACGCAGCGCCGCGGGCACCTCGATCGAGCCGTCCGCCCGCTGGTAGTTCTCCAGCACCGCGACCAGCGTGCGGCCGACCGCGAGCCCCGAGCCGTTCAGCGTGTGCACGAGCTCGGGCTTGCCCTGCGCGTTGCGGAAGCGCGCCTGCATGCGCCGCGCCTGGAACGCCTCGCAGTTGCTGCACGAGCTGATCTCGCGGTACGCATTCTGCCCCGGCAGCCAGACCTCGAGGTCGTAGGTCTTCGCCGACGCGAAGCCGATGTCGCCGGCGCACAGCGCCATCACGCGGTACGGGAGCTCCAGGCGCCGGAGGATCGTCTCGGCGTGGCCGGTCAGCTCCTCGAGCGCCGCGTAGGACCGCTCGGGGTGGACGATCTGCACCATCTCGACCTTGTCGAACTGGTGCTGGCGGATCATGCCGCGCGTGTCCTTGCCGTAGCTGCCCGCCTCGGAGCGGAAGCACGGCGTGTG
This sequence comes from Betaproteobacteria bacterium, assembly GCA_029884335.1. Lineage (GTDB taxonomy): Bacteria > Pseudomonadota > Gammaproteobacteria > Burkholderiales > Casimicrobiaceae > VBCG01. The sequence goes on along the minus strand of JAOUIA010000037.1, from coordinate 9,574 downwards.
CGCGGTGAGGCGGATCGGGAGCGCCTCCGCCGGCAGGATCTCGCCGCGCACGGTGTTCGTCAGCGTGATCTCGGAGGTCGAGATGAGGTACAGCCGCTCGTCGCCCTCGGCGCCGCCCTTCACCGCCGCGAACATGTCCTGCTCGAACTTCGGCAGCTGCGTGGTGCCGACCAGCGTCTCGGCGTTGACGATGTAGGGCGTGTAGCACTCGACGTAGCCGTGCTCGCGCGTGTGCGTGTCGAGCATGAACTGCGCGAGCGCGCGGTGCAGCGCGGCCAGCCCCCCCCGCAGGAACGAGAAGCGCGCGCCGGAGAGCTTGGCCGCCGTGGCGAAGTCGAGCAGCCCCAGCGCCTCGCCGAGCGCGGTGTGGTCCTGCGGCGCGAACGCGAACTCGCGCGGGCTCCCCCAGCGGCGCACCTCGACGTTGTCCTCGCTCGAGCGCCCGGCGGGCACGCTCGGGTGGGTGAGGTTGGGCAGGTCGAGCAGGAAGTCGCGCAAGCTGGCCTGCACGGCATCGAGCTCCCCTTCGAGGCGCTTCGCTTCGTCGCCGAGGCCCGCGACCTCGGCGAGGATCGGCGCGGCGTCCTCGCCCTTCGACTTCGCGATGCCCACCTGCTTCGACAGCGCGTTGCGGCGCTGCTGCACGCTCTGCGTGCGCGTCTGGATGTCCTTGCGGCGCGCTTCGAGCGCCTCGAACGCCGCCGCGTCGAGGGCGACGCCGCGCTTCGCGAGGCCGGCGGCCACGCCCGCGAGGTCGGCGCGGAGCTGGTTGATGTCGAGCATGGGGCCGATTCTACTAGGGCCCGTTCACGCTATGGACTCGTGCGCGTTGCGAAGCCGGAAAGGTCATGCCAGTCCCGAAGGGCCGCCCCGCGGGACTGACCAGCCCCCCCGGGGGGGCAGCGAACGAAGGGAGCGTGGGGGCCGTGCAAGCAGGCGCGGAGCCGAAGGCGGGTCGGGAACCCGGCGAGGCTTCGCAACACCGCGCATGGCATTTCCGGCCGCAACCCGAAGGGAGCGGGCCCCTGGGCGCGCCCCTCATTGTTGCTCGCCTTGCGAAGACGCCCGGTCTTCGCGGCGGCGAGCGCCGCGATGGACACGCCCATGGGCCCGCTCGCGCACGCGGCCATAGCGTGAACGGGCCCTGAACGCGCCGCCGCGCACTGCTGCCGCGCAGCGTGCGTCGGCTACGTCTCGTCCTGCTCCCGGTCCGCCCTGGCGCGGAGCGCAGCCAGCCTGTCGCGGATGCGCTGCTCGAGCCCGCGGTCGGTCGGCTCGTAGAAGCGCACGTCGGGCATCGCGTCGGGCAGGTAGCGCTCGCCCGCCGCGAAGGCCTCCGGCTCGTCGTGCGCGTAGCGGTAGCCCTGGCCGTAGCCCAGCTCCTTCATCAGCCTGGTCGGCGCGTTGCGCAGGCGCAGCGGCACCGGGCGCGAGCCGTCCTCGCGGATGAACGAGCGCGCCGCGCCGTAGGCGACGTAGACGGCGTTGCTCTTGGGCGTGACGGCGAGGTAGAGCACGCACTCGGCGAGCGCCAGCTCGCCCTCGGGGCTGCCGAGGCGCTCGTAGGTGGCCACCGCGTCGAGCGCGATCGCCAGCGCGCGCGGGTCGGCGAGCCCGACGTCCTCGGTGGCCATGCGGATCATGCGCCGGCCGACGTACAGCGGGTCGGCGCCGCCGTCGAGCATCCGGCACATCCAGTAGAGCGCCGCGTCGGGGTCCGAGCCGCGAACCGCCTTGTGCAGCGCCGAGATCTGGTCGTAGAACGCCTCGCCGCCCTTGTCGAAGCGACGCAGGCTGCGCGCGATCGTGCGCTCGACGAAGCCGACATCGACGTGGCGCACGTGGCCGTCCGCGGCGGCGATCGCGAGCTGCTCGACGAGGTTGATCAGCCGCCGGCCGTCGCCGTCCGCGTAGGCGACGAGCGCGTCCTTCGCGCCGGCATCCACGGCCATGCCCGGCATCGCCGCGGCGAGCGCGCGCTCGAACAGCTGCGCCAGCTCGTCGCCGGACAGCGGCTCGAGCACGTAGACCGCCGCGCGCGACAACAGCGCGCTGTTGACCTCGAAAGACGGGTTCTCGGTGGTAGCGCCGATGAACGTCAGCAGGCCCTGCTCCACGTAGGGCAGGAAGGCGTCCTGCTGGGCCTTGTTGAAGCGGTGCACTTCGTCGACGAACAGGATCGTCGGCCGCCCGGACTGCGCGCGCACGATCTCGGCCCGCGCGACCGCGTCGCGGATCTCCTTGACGCCGGCGAGCACCGCCGAGATCGCGATGAACTCGGCGTTGAACGCGTCCGCCATCAGCCGCGCGAGCGTCGTCTTGCCCACCCCCGGCGGCCCCCACAGGATCATCGAGTGCAGGCGGCCCGAGTGGAACGCGACGGCGAGCGGCTTGCCGGGGCCGAGCAGGTGGCGCTGGCCGATGACCTCGTCGATGCGCCGCGGCCGCAGCCGCTCGGCAAGCGGCACGCCCTCGTTGCGCGGCGCGGCGGCGAAGAGGTCGCTCATGCGAGGATTCTACCGGTGCGGTGGCGGGCGCCGGGGGCGTTGACGTGGGGCAAGGCGCCCCGCGACTGGCGCGCTAGGCTGTAAAGGTCACGTGGCGGCCGGGCGGAAGACACGGAGGCGGCGATGGCAAGGTCGGCAGCGGGCTCGCGCACGGAAACCGGCAGCGCCGCAGCCGATCAGCGTCGGCTGGTGGCCGCACTCGCCCGCGAGCTCGAGCGAGCGCACGGCGCGGTCACGACGCTCGAGACGCACATCTCGCACGTGCTGATCGCAGGCGATTGCGCCTACAAGATCAAGAAGGCGCTGCGCCTGCCGTTCGTCGACTACTCGACGCTGGCGCGCCGCCGCCGCTTCTGCGGCGAGGAGCTGCGGCTCAACCGGCGCCTCGCACCGCAGCTCTACCGCGACGTCGTCGCGATCACCGGCACGCCCGACGCGCCGAGTCTCGGCGGCGAAGGTCGCGCGATCGAGTACGCGGTGCGCATGCGCGCCTTCGCGCAGGACGCGCTGCTCTCCGAGTGCCTCGCCCGCGGCGAGCTCGCGCCGTCGCGCATCGACGAGTTTGCTCGCGAAGTCGCGGCGTTCCACGCAGGCCTTCCCCCGGCGTCGCCGCGCTCGCGGCACGGAACGCCAGCGCAGGCGCTCGCCGACGCGCTGGCGAACTTCGACGCGATCGCGCCGCTCGCCGAAGCGAAGCAGCGCGGCGTCGTCGCGCGGCTGCGCGACTGGACGATCGCCGAGTTCGCCCGCTGCGAGGCCGCGATGGCGCGGCGCCGCCGCGACGGGCGCGTGCGCGAGTGCCACGGCGACCTCCACCTGCGCAACGTCGCGCTCGTCGACGGCCGCGTCACGGTCTTCGACGGCATCGAGTTCAGCCCGCGCCTGCGCTGGATCGACGTGGCCGGCGAGGCGGCGTTCGCCGCGATGGACCTCGCCGCCCGCGGCCGCGACGACTACGCGTGGCGCTTCCTCAACGCGTGGCTGGAGGACACCGGCGACTACGGCAGCGTCGCGGTGTTGCGCTTCCACCTCGTCTACCGCGCGATGGTGCGCGCCAAGGTGCGCTACCTGCGCGCGGCGCAGGCGGGCGCGGCCGACTGCGCGAAGGCGCGCGCCGAGGCGGAGGACTACGTCGCTCTCGCAGGAAGCCTCGCCGGCGCGGTCGCGCCGGCGCTGGTCGTCATGCACGGCCCCTCGGGCACCGGCAAGACCACGCTCTCGCAGCGGCTGCTCGAGAAGCTCCCGGCAGTGCGCATCCGCACCGACGTCGAGCGCAAGAGGCTGCACGGCTACGCGCCCGATGCCGCGACGGGATCGGCCGTCGACTCCGCCATTTACGCCGCGGATGCGACCCGGCGCACGTACGACCAACTGGCCGCGCATGCGCAGACGATCGCCGCCGCGGGCTACACCGCCCTGCTCGACGGGACGTTCCTGCGCCGCTGGCAGCGCGACCGCATGCGCGAGCCGGCCGCGCGGCTGGGCGTGCCGTTCGTCATCGTAGCCGTCGAGGTGCCGGAGGCGATCCTGCGCAGGCGCGTCGCCGCGCGGGCGAGCGAGGGCCGCGACGCTTCCGAGGCAACGGTCGAAGTGCTCGAGCGGCAGCTCGCGCAGCGCGAGCCGCTCGCCGCCGACGAGCGCCCTCACGCGGTCGTGCTCGACGGCACGCTCCCGCCCGACGACCCGAGTTTCGCCGCGATGCTGGACGCGGTCGCCGCGGCACGCGCGAAGTCCGCACCGCCGTGACGCGCCACGACGTCTGCAACGGCGACGCCGACGGCCTGTGCGCGCTGCAGCAGCTGCGGCTGGCCGAACCCGTTGCGGCGCGGCTCGTGACCGGACGCAAGCGCGAGATCGCGCTGCTCGAACGCGTCGACGCGGCCGCCGGTGACGTCGTCACGGTGCTCGACATCGCGCTCGCCGCCAACCGCGCCGCGCTCGGGCGCCTGCTGGAACGCGGCGCCCGCATTGCCTGGTACGACCACCACCACGCCGGCGAGGTCCCGAGCCACCCGCGACTCGCGCTGCACATCGACGTGCGGCCCGACGTCTGCACGAGCCTCATCGTCGACGCGACGCTGCGCGGCGCGCACCGCCGCTGGGCGCTGGTCGGCGCGTACGGCGACGGGCTCGTCGCGGAAGCCGACCGCCTCGCCGCGGAACACGGCCTCGGCGAGGAGGCGCGGAGCGCTTTGCGCGAACTGGGGACGGACCTCAACTACAACGCCTACGGCGACAGCGACGACGACCTGATAGCGCACCCTGCGCGCGTGCAGGCGCTGCTGCGGGGCCAGCCCGACCCGCTGACGCTTGCCGACGATGGCACGCTGGCGCGCATCCGGGCGACGCGGCACGCCGACGAAGCGCTCGCCCGCGCGCAGCGCGTCGATCCGATCGGCGAGCGCGCGCTCGCCTGCCTGCTGCCGGGCGAGCCGTGGGCGCGACGCATCCGCGGCACGCTCGCGCACGGCCTCGCGCAGCGGTACCCTGAACGCGGTTGCGCAGTGCTGACGCCGAGCGCGAGCGGCGACTACGTCGTCAGCGTGCGCGCGCCGCTTGTCGCCCGCCGCGGCGCCGATGCGCTCTGCCGGCGCTTCCCCGGCGGCGACGGACGCGCCGGAGCCGCGGGAATCGACCGCCTGCCGCGCGAGCGGCTCGACGAGTTCATCGCCGCGCTTCGCTCCGCGTTCGCCTGATCACGGCGCCGCGGCGAGCACCCGCCGCAGCTTGCCGCTGCGCGCGTCGACGACCGGATCCTGCGCGTCGTCCATCACGCGCACGTCCGGCGCCCCCTGCGCGGCGAGGAACTCGCGCAAAGCTTTGCGGCAGGCCGACCGCGCGCGCGCTCCCGGCGCGCCGTCGCCGCCGTGCCGCAGGCGCAGGCGCAATTCGGCGGGCCCTGCGGCGACGACCTGGAAAGGCACGGCGCCCACCGCCGCCTCCACGACCGCCTCGAGGGCGAGCGGCACGATGGCAACGGTTGCGCCACCGGGTGCGGCCAGCGCGATCACGTCGTCGCTTCGCCCCTGAACCTCGATGACGGGCAGCGGGCTGCCGCACGCGCAGGGCTCGGCCAGCACGCGGATGCTGTCGCCGAGATCGTAGCGGATCAACGGCTGCAGGTGGTTCGCGAGGTTGGTCAGCAGCACCGTGTGCGAGGGCTCGCCCGGAGGCACCGGCCGCCCGGCGCGGTCGACCGGCTCGAGGATCGCCCAGTCGGCGTGGCAGTGCATGGCGCCCAGAGCGCACGCCGATCCGATCGCGAAGCATTCGGCGGCGCCATACTCGTCGTGCACGCGGCAGTCGAACGCCTGCTCGATCGCCTCGCGCGCGAACGGCGACAGGCACTCGCCGCCGCACCAGACCGCCGCGGGTTCGATCGCGAGCCGTCGCGCGTTGCGCTCGAGCGCGAGCAGCAGCGCCATCGTCGGATACGTCGAGAGGAACGCGGGACGGTCGCGCTCCAGGGCGGCAGCCAGTTCGTGCAGCGGCAGCGTGATCGGGTACGCACCGCCGCCGAGCAACGGATTGATGCGGGCAAGCCGCCGCCACGCCACGATCGCCGGATACGGCGCACCGGTCGCAACGACGAGCGCGCCGCCGCCCGACGAGCGCGCCCAGCGCCCGACCTCGCGCGGCCCCCACTCGCGCACGTCGGCCTGCGCGGCGATCAGCGCGTCGTACGCCGCCATCGCCGCCGCTTCCTGCACGAACACGCCCGGCTCGCCGGTCGTCCCCGAACTGGTCCACACGACGTAGTCGCGAAGGAAAGGCTCGCCGATGTTGCCCGGCTCGGCGAGGAAGCGCTCGACCTTCGCGCGGGTGATGCGGCGATCGGTCGCCCAGTCGTCGAAGCGCGACATCAGTTCGCGCTTGCGCACCGGCGGCAGCTCGGCCAGCGGCGCGTCGGGCGCAAGCTCGCGGTAGCGCTCCCGGTAGTACGGCGAGCGCTCGCGGGCGTGCGCCACCAGCGCCTCCGCGCGACGGCGCGCCGTCGCCTCGATCCACGCCCTGCCTGCGGCGCGTTCCAGTCGCATCTGCGCGGCGAGCAGCTGGCAGTCGGCCGAGGCGGCGACGAGTTCGTAGGGAAACGGCATCACGCTTCCGCATGCCACTCCGATGCCTGCCAAGGTACTCCGCGCCCGCGGCGAGCGTGTGACCGGCGTCAAGGGTGCCCGCTTGCCTGTACGGCCGGAGCCTGCGGTAGAGTGCGCGGCATGCGCGCCCTCCTCCTTGCCGTCGCTCTCTTCCCCGCCGCCGCCGGCGCTTTCGACCTGCAGGGCCACCGCGGTGCGCGCGGCCTGCTGCCGGAGAACACGCTCGCCGGCTTCCGCAAGGCACTGGAAATCGGCGTCACCACGCTGGAGACCGACGTCGGCGTGACGCGCGACGGCGTGGCCGTCATCTACCACGACCGCCGGCTCAACCCGGCGCTCACGCGCGACGCCGGTGGCAGGTGGATCGAGGCGCCAGGCAAGCTGCTGCGCGAGCTCTCGTTCGCCGAACTGCGCACCTACGACGTCGGGCGCCTCGACGCGAAGTCGGGCTACGCGAAGCAGTGGCCGCTGCAGTGGGCGGCTGACGGCGAGCGCATTCCCTCGCTCGAGGAGTTCCTCGACCTGGCGCGCAAGGCGCCGAAGCCCGTACGGCTCAACATCGAGGCCAAGCTCTCGCCGCTCGCCCCCGACGAGACGGTCGATCCGGCCACGTTCGCCCGGACGATCGTCGACGCGGTCAAGCGCGCGGGCCTCGCCGAGCGCACGACGATCCAGTCGTTCGACTGGCGCGTGGTCATCGAGGCGAAGAAGCTCCTCCCCGCGATCGGCACCGTGTGCCTCACCATCGAGCGCGGCGCGGGCGACAACGTGAAGCCGGACGCGTCGGGGCGCTCCCCGTGGCTCGGCGGCATCGCGCCGGCGAGCGTGCCGAAGATGGCGAAGGAGGCGGGCTGCGACGTCTGGTCGGCATTCTGGCGCGACGTCACGCGCGAGCGCGTCGCCGAGGCGAAGGCGCTCGGGCTGCGCGTCGTCCTCTGGACGGTGAACGAGCGCGACGAGATGCTCGCGGCGATCGACACCGGCGCCGACGGGCTGATCACCGACTATCCCGACCGCGCGCGCAAGGTGATGGCGGAGCGCGGGCTGCCGCTGCCCTGAACCCTCACCCCGAGCCCCTCTCCCACCTGACGGCGGGAGAGGGGAGTCGTGCGAGCTCGCCGCCGTGCACTCCTCTACTCGCCCCGCGTCAGCGGGGAGCGGGGCCGGGGGCGAGGGGGCGTGCGAACGCGGAGGGCCACTGCGCGTTCGCCATCGCGTCGACGAAGCGCTTGCGATGGGCGCGCACGGTGGCCGTCGGATCGGCGAGCTCCGCCGAACGGAAGCGCCACGCGAACTGCCACGCCACGAGGCCGGCCGTGCCCGGCTCGCGGCGATAGCGGTGCACGTTGAACTCGAGGCGGTCGTCGCCGGGCGCCCACGTGAGGAAGTCGACGATCGCTTCGCTGCCGTCGGGACGCGCGATCACCTCGGCGCGCGCCTGCGGATTGTGCTGGCGCACGGTCTGCGCGAGCTGCGCCGCCGCCGCCCTCGGATCGGACTGCTGCGGGAAGTGGCGCACGGCGACGAGCCGCGTCCAGTCCGCGAGCGACTCGCCCTCGCGCGTGTACTCGACCACGCGCCCGGCCGCCGTGCGATTGTCGAATCGCTTCGCGTAGCGCTCGCCGTCGAACGTCACGCTCGCGGGCTGGGCCCACGCGGCGGCCGCGAGCCAGGGCAGCAGCAGGACCGTTGCGCAGCGCACAGCTACCGTTCGCCGATGACGTCGGCGCCCTTCGGCGGCACGAAGCGGAACGTGTCGGGCGGAAGCGGCGGGTTGCGCTGCATGGCGCCGAAGTCGACGCGCGTCGTCTGCCCGAACGTGTCGGTGAGCGCGAGCGCGGCGAGTTCGCGGCCGGCGAAGCCCAGCCTGATCTGCGTGAACGCGGCGTCGCTCGCGGTGGGCACCGCCTCGAGCCAGTCGAGCCCGTCGGCGCTGCCGAGCTCGCGCCAGCGGAACGCCTTCTCGACGTCCTCGCGGCCCGCGAGCAGCGCCGCGGGCGTGCTGCCCAGCGCCGCACCCATGCGGCGCACGACGACCTGGTTCAGGTCCTCGTCGAAGATCCACACGCGCTCGCCGTCGCCGACCACCAGCTGGCGGTAGGGCTTCTCCACGCTCCAGCGGAACTTGCCGGGACGCGACAGCGCCAGCTCGCCGCGCGAGGGCTGGCCCTTGCGTCCCGCCTTGTCCGTCACGGTCTGCGTGAACGCGACGCGCGCCTCGCGCGTGTCGCGCAGGAACGAGCGCAGCGCGTCGAGCGATGCCGACGCCGCGGCGAGCGGGAACGCGGCGAGCAGCGAGGCGAGCGCGAGATGGAAAGCGGGCATCGTGGGAGGCGGGGGAAGCGGGGACCGGTGGCCGGCGCGCCCGGCTACGGGCGTCCGAAGCCCTCGGTGCCGGGAATGTGCGCGAGGCAGTTGCCGGCGCTGTCCAGGATCACGTAGGTGTGCGCGAGCAGCGTCCAGTCGTGGCGCCCGCCGCGCAGCTTGTACTGGTGCGCGTAGACGCGAAACGTCCCGTCGATCTCCTCGGCGTCGACGTCGCAGCCGTCGACCTCGCGCGAAGGCCCGCAGAAGCCGTCGGGAAGCAGCTCCCGCGCGCGCGCCATCGCCACCGTGGCGGTGAGCGGCTTCGCGCCGGCCGGGCGGTCGCGCGGGCAGAAGCGCGGCCCGTCGAGCGTGACCTCGATGGGGCCGGCCAGCGCGGGGGCTGCCACAAGCAGGGCCGCCATAACCGCACTTCGTCGCCCCCGCGCAGGCAGGGGCCCAGTGTCTTGCGCCTCAATTGCGCAACGACACTGGGTTCCCGCCCCCCGACTGCAGTCCTCGGGGGCAGGCTTCGCGGGAACGACGCCGTCCATGATCGTGGCCGCGAGCGCGGCGACCCGGCGCACTACCCCTCGCCCTTCCCAGCCGGCACCAGCACCTCGCGGTTGCCGTTGGCGCCCATCGCCGAGACGAGTCCGGCACGCT
>JAOUIA010000014.1 GCA_029884335.1 Betaproteobacteria bacterium | reverse complement strand
GACGCCATGATCCGCTTCCTTCTCGCCGCCGCCTTCGCGACGCTCGCCGCGTCGGCCTCCGCCCAGCAGGCGACGCCCCCCGCCGCCCCGGCCACCCCGATCGCCCCGGCCACCTGCGAGAAACCCGGAGACCACCCCGGCCGGCTCGCCACCGACACGATGCGCCGCAGCTGGACCCGGAACGCGAACGCCTACCTCGACTGCCTCAAGAAGTACATCGGCGAGCAGCAGTCTGCCTACAACTCCTACGTGGACAAGGCGAAGCCGCACCTCGACGCCGCCAATGGCGCCATCGAGGAGTACAACAAGGCGGTGGCGGCGTTCAAGGCCGCGGCGGAGAACTGACGCCGGCTCGCGCCGCCCTTCACCCCCTTCAGCGGGGAACAGCCTTGGGCGCGACCGGCGCCACGCGTTCCGGCAGGAATCGCTCGACGCTGGTCACGCGCCCGTTGACGCAGACGAACGCCGCGTAGGCGTTGGCGTCGCCGCTGTCGAACACGTAGACGTAGCGCGAGGCCGAGCTCGCACCCTGCCCCACGACGAGCGACTCGTCGCGGTCCGGAGGACCGGCGTCCTGCAGCGCGGCGGTGCAGGTCTTGCCGACGGTCAGCGCCTCGCGCACGCGCGTCTCGCGGTCGGCCAGCGCTGCGGACGCGGGCGTGGCGGGCGTGGCGGCCGGCTTCTCCGGCGCCGTCGCGTCGGTGCGCATCCACGCGACCACGTTGTCGAGGAAGCCGATGCGCGTCACCTGCGCGCCCTTCGGATAGACCCACACTTCGCCGCCGCCCTCGCCGTTGCGCGGGGCGCGGATCTCCGCGGGCGCGCCCATTCCCTGCGTGACGAACGGCTTGGGCATGCCGACCACCGCACGGCCCTCGCGCGCCGCGGCCTGCCACATCGCCTCCGCCTTCTCGCTCGACGGAGCGCCGGGACGCGCGAGCACGGGATCGGAAAGTTCGATCGCCGCGCCGCTCTGGCTGCCGGTGCACGGCGACTGCTGGTAGGTGGTGTGCCCGGCGCGGTCGACGCACTTGTAGACCTGCGCCGCGCCCGCGGCCGGCAGGAGCGCGACGGCGAGCGGCAAAGCGAGGCGCGCAAGCGGCGTGGAGGCAGGCGGGAGCGGCATGACGCGGTCGGTCCGGACAACGCCGAGCCTACGCTATCATCGCCCGCAGGCCAAGCGTCCGCATTCGCATCTCCCCATGCCCGCCCGCGCGCTCTCCCGTGAGGCGATCGACCCCGCGGTCGACGCGACGGCGCGCGCCATCGCCGCAGCACTGCTCGAGGGCTTCGACAAGCACTACGCGCTGTTCCGCGACTGCGCGCGCGCCGCGCAGCGCCACTTCGAGGACGGCAACTTCCGCGCGATCGGCCACATCGCCCGCGAGCGCATCGACTTCTACGACCGCCGCGTGGCCGAGACCGCGGCGCGCATCGCGCGCGAGTTCGCCGCCTCCGGCGTCGGCGCCGCGGACGCGCTGTGGGCGCGGGTCAAGCTGCACTACATCGGCCTGCTGATCGAGCACCGGCAGCCGGAGTGCGCGGAGACGTTCTTCAACTCGGTGTCGTGCAAGATCCTGCACCGCGCCTACTACAACAACCGCTTCATCTTCGTGCGCCCGGCGGTGTCCACCGAGTACCTCGACGCCGACCCGCCGACCTACCGCAGCTACTACCCGCGCCGCAACGGGCTGCGCGCCGCGCTGATCGACATCGTCCTCGACTTCGGCTTCACGCGCCGGTTCGCCGACTTCCGCCGCGACCTGCGCAACCTGCTCGCGGCGTTCCGCCGGCGCCACCCGCGCCCCTTCGAGGCCGCGCAGAGCCTGCAGATCCAGGTTCTCGGCAGCCTGTTCTTCCGCAACCGCACCGCGTACGTCGTCGGCCGCGTGATCAACGGCCTCGTCGTGCAGCCGTTCGCCGTGCCGGTGCAGCACGACGCCGCCGGGAAGCTGCGCGTCGACGCGCTGCTGATGGAGCCCACCGAGCTCGCGCTGCTGTTCTCGGCGAACCGCGCGTACTTCCTCGTCGACATGGAGGTGCCGGCGGCGTACGTCGACTTCCTCGCCTCGGTGGTGCCCGACAAGACGCCCTCGGAGCTCTACACGATGGTCGGCCTGCAGAAGCACGGCAAGAACCTCTTCTACCGCGACTTGCTGCACCACCTGCGGCACTCGACCGACCGCTTCGTCGTCGCGCCCGGCATCAGGGGGCTGGTGATGAGCGTGTTCACGCTGCCGTCGTACCCCTACGTGTTCAAGGTGATCAAGGACCGCATCGCGGCGTCCAAGGACACCGACCGCCGCCGCGTGCAGGAGAAGTACGCGCTGGTGAAGCACCACGACCGCGTCGGTCGCATGACCGACACGCTCGAGTACTCGGACGTGGCGTTCCCGCGCGAGCGCTTCTCGGACGAGCTGCTCGCCGAGCTCGAGGCCGAGGCGCCCTCGCAGATCGAGCGCGCGGGCGAGCACGTCATCGTGCGCCACGTCTACATCGAGCGGCGCCTGACGCCCCTCAACCTCTACCTCGCGAAGGCCGACGCGTGGGAGCGCGCCCGCGCGCTGCGCGAGTACGGCGACGCCATCGCCCAGCTCGCGCGGGCCAACATCTTCGCCGGCGACCTGCTGTTCAAGAACTTCGGCGTCACCCGCTTCGGCCGCGTCGTGTTCTACGACTACGACGAGATCGAGTACCTGACCGACTGCCGCTTCCGCCGCATCCCGCCGCCGCCGCCCGGCCACGACGAGATGTCGGGCGAAGTCTGGTACTCGGTGGGCCCGCGCGACGTCTTCCCGGAGGAGTTCGCCACGTTCCTCCTCACCGACCCGGCGATCCGCGAGGCGTTCATGCGCCACCACGGACAGCTGCTCGACGCGGCGTGGTGGCAGGCGACGCAGGCGACGATCGCGCGCGGCGACGTGCCCGAAGTGCTCTCGTATCCCGAAAGCGTGCGCTTCCGGGGCGCGGCCGACGGCGAGGTGCCCGCCCGGCCCGGCGGCGTCCCGGCCACGGCAGGCGGCCCGTGAGCGCACCGCCGTCCCGCGGCCGCCTGCGCGCCGCCGCCGCGATTCTGCTCGCGCCCCTCGCGCGCGCGGTCGGCGCGAGCCCCGCGGCGGGGCACGAGCGCTTCGTGGCGCGCGCGTTCGCCAATCGCGACCGCGCGATCGCCGCGGGCGACCAGGCCTATGGCGCGGTCCTGGTGTGCGACGGGGAAGTCGTCGCCGACGGCGTGTCGGCCGTGGTGACGAACGCCGACCCCATGGCGCATGCTGAGATGCAGGCGCTGCGGCTCGCGATGGCGCGGCTCGGCCGCCGCGATCTCTCCGGCTGCGCGCTGTACGGCACTTCGCGCGCGTGCGCGATGTGCGAGTCGGCCGCCGCTGCGGCGAAAGTCTCGCGGCTCTACCACGGGCGCGACGCGGCCGGCGGGCAGCCGCCTTCCGCGCGCTAGCGCCTGTCCACGACAGCAGCACTGTCAAGCGCGCCGACATTGTCGGCGGCGCACGCGCCGTTCGGCGGGGCCGGAGAGCCGACCCTCGCCTCGCCGCCGCGAACGTCCTATGCTAGTGGCAGGATGTCGTCGCCGACCCGCACCCGGGCCGGACGAGAACGCAGCGCGACGACGCATCGCGCTGTCCGCAGACGGGGGAAGCAGGCTTGTACCTGAACGTCGCCACGCTGTATCGCATCGGCCCGGGGCCGTCGTCGTCCCAGACGGTCGCCCCGCTCGAGGCGTCGCGGCGGTTCGTGCACGAACTCGCCGCGGACGGGCTGATCGGACGGACGGCGCGGGTGCGCGTCGAGCTGTTCGGCGGCCTCGCCTGCACCGGCCGCGACCTGGGAGCCCAGCGCGCCGTCGTCGCCGGCCTCGCCGGCATCCAGGCGGCGTCCTGCGACGCTCCGCTGCTCGCGCGCTGCACGGCCGACGCCGACAACGACCGCGCGATCGCGCTCGGCGGGCGCCACCGCATCGACTTCCACCCCGCGCGCGACGTCGTCTTCCGCGTCGACCAGACGCTCGCCTACGACGGCAACGCGCTGCGCTACGTCGCGCACGACGCAGCCGGCGAGAGGATCGCCGCGCGCGTCTACTTCTCCACGGGCGACGGCGCGATCGTCGCGCAGGACGAGGTCGGCGCGCGAAGGGGGCCGCTGCGCGTGCCCTACGCCTACTCGTCGGCCGCCACGCTGCTGGAGGTGGCGCGGCGGCACGGCAAGCGCATCGCCGACGTGGCGCTCGCCAACGAGTGCGTCGTGCAGAGCCCGGGGGAGGTGCAGGCGACGCTCGCGCGGGTGGCCGACGCGATGCGCGCGTCGATCGAGCGCGGGCTCGCGACCGACGGCATGCTGCCCGGCGGGCGCGTGCGCCGTGCGCCTGCGCATGCCGACGCCCTGCGCGCGACGCAGGCATCCGCGACGCAGTGGTGCGCGGCATTCGCCACCGCGGTCGCCGAGGAAAACGCCGCCGGCGGGCGCATCGTCGCCGCGCCGTCGAACGGCGCCGCGGGTCCGGTCGCCGCGGTGCTCACGCACTTTCGCGAGTCGACGCCGCTCGCCGGGGACAAGGGCGTCGCCGAGTTCCTGCTCGCGGCTGCGGCTATCCACGGCGCGCTGCGCGCGCAGGGGCTCGCACAGGCCGGCTGTCAGAGCGAAGTCGGCCTCGCCGCCGCCATGGCCGCCGCGGGCTATGCCGCTGCGCTCGGCGGCGCGAACGAGCACGTGCTGCTCGCGGCCGAGCTCGCCCTCGAGCCGCATCTCGGGCTCGCCTGCGACCCCGAAGGTGCGCGCATCCAGCAGCCGTGCATCGAGCGCAACGCGGCGGCCGCCGGGCGCGCCGTCACTGCGGCGCAGAACGCCGTGCGCTCGCCCGCGCCGCGCTCCGCTGTCGACGCGCTGGCGCGCTCGATGATCGAACGCGGCCGGCAGATGGCCGGGCGCTACAAGCAGGCGTCGCTGGGCGGCATCGCGGTCAACGTCGCCGACTGCTAGCGTTCGCCGAAAATTGCGGGAGAACTGCGCTCCCGCAATTTGCGACGAGGGGTATCAGAGCGGCGGCTTCGGGCGGCCGTGCGCCGCCGCTCGGAAAAGGCACGAAGAACCGCGAGTCCTGCGCCTGCCGCTCATGTGGCAGCGCCCGGAGCAGTGCGGGCAACGACGTACAGGAGGCGGGTGGGTGCTATCCTCGGCGCGAGTCATCCCACCGCCAGGCCCGCCCATGCCACGCGCCAAGCTCGTCCCGCTCGCGCTCGCCGCCGCGCTGCTCGCCGGCTGCGGCGGCGGCACCAAGGAGGAAGTTCCGTCGCCCGACACCTACGAGTGCCGCATCGAGGGCGCACGCTGGCTGCTGCGCTTCACCGACGGCGAGGCGCGGCTTCTTGCGCCGGACGGCGCGCGGACCAACCTCTACCAGGTCGCCACGGCGTCCGGCGTCCGCTACACGAACGGCCTGCAGGAGCTGCGCG
This sequence comes from Betaproteobacteria bacterium, assembly GCA_029884335.1. Classification (GTDB taxonomy): domain Bacteria; phylum Pseudomonadota; class Gammaproteobacteria; order Burkholderiales; family Casimicrobiaceae; genus VBCG01. Next base: position 58,027 of record JAOUIA010000014.1, on the reverse strand, counting down.
GCCGGGAGCTCGACCTCACGCTCACCAGCGAAGGCGTCGCGCGGCGCCTCGAGGGCTGCAAGCCGATGATGATCCCGAAGGAAGACCCGAACCCCTGGCTGCGCATGTGGCAGCCGCCGCCGCCCGCGCCGCTGGGGAAATGACGGCGTCGACGCTGGCGTGAGCGCCGCGGCGGACGCCGCGAGCCCGGAGGGCCATCCTGCGGTCGGCGTCGTAGGCACCGGCCTGATGGGGATGGGGGTGGTGCGCTCGCTGCGGCGCCACGGGGTCTTGACGTTCGCCCGCGACATCGACGCGGCGAAGATGGCCGAGGCCGCATCGCTGGGCGCCGCCGTCGCTGCCTCGTCGCCCGAGGTCGCGCGGCAGTCCGACGTCGTGATCCTGCTCGTCGTCGACGATGTCCAGATCGACGAGGTGCTTTTCGCCGAGGGCATGGCCAAGGCGCTGCGCCAAGGCGCGATCCTCGTCGTGTCGTCGACCGTCGACCCGCAGTACGTCGCGGCGCTGCCCCAGCGGCTGGGCCACGGCATCCACGTCCTCGACGCGCCGGTTTCCGGCGGCCCGGCGAAGGCGCACGCGGGGACGATGACGCTGATGGTTTCGGGCGCGGCGGCGGCGCGCGAGCGCTGTGCCGGCGTGTTCGCCGCCATCGCGGGCAACGTCTTCGCGGTCGGCGAGCGGCCCGGACAGGCGATGACGTACAAGATCGTCAACAACCTGCTGGCTGCCGCCAACCTCGCCGCGGGAGCGCAGGCGCTGGTGCTCGCGCAGCGCGCCGGCATCGACCCGGCGCAGGCGCTCGAAGTCATCGACGCGAGCTCGGGCGCGAGCTGGATCGTCGCGGAGCGCATGGCGCGCGAGCTCGCCGGCGACCGCGGCGTGCGCGCCGCCACGAAGGTCCTCGCCAAGGACGTCGCCATCGCCGCCGCGCTCGCGCAGCGGGTGGGCGCGCCGGACAGCTTCGCCCGCGCCGCGGTGGAAGCGTTCCGCGGTGCGGTCGCGGCCGGGTACGGCGAGGAGGACGACGCCGCGCTCTTGCGCTTCTTCGCCGCGCGACGCTGAGCCGTCAGCGGCCGACGACCTCGAAGTACATCCACTCCTGCGAGCGGATCGGGTGCGGCACGTGGTTGCGCACCCAGCGGTGCGCCAGCTGGTCCTCGAGCGCGTGCACCGTGAGGCGCCACGGCGCGTAGGCGAGGACGAGGTCGGTCATCTTCGCGAACAGCGCGTTGCGCTCGCGGCCGTCGGGAAGCGCGCGCGCGGCTTCGTAGAGCCTGTTGAACTCCGGCAGGTCGAAGCGGGCGTTGTTCTCCTGCCCCTTGTTGGGTCCATAGAGCAGCTGCATGAAGTTCTCGGCATCCGGGTAGTCGCCGTTCCAGCCGTCGCCGCGCATGCCGATCTTGCCGAGCCGCGCCATCTTGCGCAGCTCCGGCAGCTTCTCCTTGCGGAACTCGATCCTGAGGCCGATCGCCTCCATGTTCTTCTTCCACAGTTCGTCGGCCTGGCGCTGCGCCGAGGTCGGCGGCGACCAGCGCTCGAGCACCAGGGGCCTGCCGTCGGGCGCCTCGCGGAAGCCGTCGCCGTTGCGGTCCTTGTAGCCGAAGCGGTCGAGCAGCGCGCGCGCCGCGGCGGGGTCGTGGAGCTGTGCACTGGTCTTGCGGGCGTCCGCTCCCTCGATGCCGGGCGGGATCGGGCTGTGCGCGGGCGCCGCACGGCCCTTCTGCAGCACGCGGATGTTCTCGTCGACGTCGTAGCCCATGCCGATCGCGCGGCGCAGCGCGATCTTCTCGGGCGTGTAGCCGCCGACGACGGGGTCCTCCATGTTGAAGTACGTGAAGTAGACGTTCGGCCTCAGCAGCACCTGGTGGCGGATGCCCTTCGCCGCGAGTTCGGGCTTGAGCCTGCCGCCCGGCACCGCCTGCTCGACGAACTCGCTCGGCACGCCCGGGCTGTCCAGCACGTCGATCTCGCCGTTGAGGAACGCGAGCCAGCGCGCCTGCCCCTCCTCGATGACCGAGATCTCGACGCGCCGGTTGAGCGGCAGCGGCCGGTCCTTGAGCGAGGCCGCGACGCCGGCGAACTCCGCGGGCACCGGGCCCGCGGGCGCGTAGGTCGTGCGGCGGAACCCGGGATTCGCCTCGAGCACGATGCGCGAGCTGCGCTTGTACTCGGCGAGCAGGTACGGGCCGGTGCCCACCGGGTGCGCGCCGATGTCGTTGCCGTACGCCTCGACGACCTCGCGCGCCACGGCGCACAGGTAGGGCATCGCCAGCACGTACGCGAAGCGGTAGTCCGGCGCCTTCAGGCGGATGCGCAGCGTGTGGCGGTCGACGACCTCGAGGCCGGGCAGCTTCGCGTCGTAGTCGAAGCGGCCGCTGCGCCGGGCCGCCTCCTGCGCTTCGTCGCCGCCGACGAGCTTGCCTTCGAGCAGCCAGGCCCACGGCGAGCGCCTCGCCGGGTCGAGGTGGCGCTTGAACGAGTAGGCGAAGTCCTCGGCGACAAGCTCGCGCGGCGCGCCCTTGAACGCGGGGTCGGGCGTGAAGCGGACACCCTTGCGCAGCCGGCAGACGTACGCGCGGCCGCCGTCCTCGACCACGGGCAGCGCCTCGAGCGCGCGCGGCACGACCTTGACCGGCCGCGCGAGGAAGTCGTAGTCGAGCATCGTGTCGAAAACGTTGGCGATGATGCTGTCCGACGCCGCGTCGGAAGCAAACGCCGGATCGAAGCTGGTCTCGGCGATCGAGAACGCCACGCGCAACGTTCCCGGCCCGGCGCCCGACTGCGCCGCGGCGGGCCCCGGCCAGCGCAGGGCACCGCCCAGCGCGAGCGCGCCGCCGCCGGCCCGCACGAATCTGCGCCTGCCCGGTCTCATCGACTGACCTGACTAGGGATGAGCCTGAGCCGCTGTCCTGGTGGCGAACTCGGCCCCCTCACCCCGAGCCTCTCCCGCAAGCGGGAGAGGGTGCGGTGCCCCTCTCCCCCGGTACCGGGAGAGAGGATTGGGGCGAGACCGCGCCGCAAAGGACGGCTGCTGAAGTTCATCGCCAAACAGGCCGCCCGATGTCCGTGACGATCACCGTGTAATCCTAGCACCGGGTCGCTCGACCAATCGTTGGCATAATCGGCCCGCAACCGCCCTCAAGGGGAGCTTCCGCATGCGCATCGCCCGCCTCGCCGTCCTCGTTCTCGCCACCGCCTGCGCGGCGCTCGCCCACGCCCAGGCGAACGCACCGGAGCGCGCGATCGCCACGTTCGCCGGCGGCTGCTTCTGGTGCATGGAGCCGCCCTACGACAAGCTCGACGGCGTGATCTCGACGACTTCGGGCTACATGGGCGGCTTCAAGCGCCACCCGACCTACGAGGAGGTCTCGCGCGGCGTCACCGGACACGCCGAGGTCGTGCAGGTCGTCTACGACCCGAAGCGGGTGAGCTACGAGAAGCTGCTCGACGTGTTCTGGAAGAACATCGACCCGACGGTGAAGGACGGGCAGTTCTGCGACATGGGGTCGATGTACCGAACGGCGATCTTCGCGCACACCGACGAGCAGAAGCGCCTCGCCGAGGCGTCGAGGGCGGCGCTGGAGAAGTCGAAGCCGTTCCGCGAGCCGATCGTCACGCCCGTGGTCGCCGCCAGCGAGTTCTGGCCGGCCGAGGACTACCACCAGGACTACTACCTGAAGAACCCGCTCAAGTACCAGTACTACCGCAACGGCTGCGGGCGCGACGCCCGCCTGAAGCAACTTTGGGGCGCCGCGGCCGGCGGAGGGAAGTAGCGCCGCGCGCGGATTCAGAACAGGCCGAGGCTCGAGGCGAAGCCGCCGGCGAGCGTGGACGCCGCGCCGAGCAGCGTGATCGAGATGCCGATGAACTCGGTCTGCGATCCGGGTTCGACGCCGAGCACGCGCCCCACGCCGACCCAGTAGAGGTAGCACGTGTGGCACAGCGCGACCACCGGCACGATCACCATCGCCGGCATGAGCAGCGTCGCGCCGGCGAGCAGCACGGGAACGGCGCCGAACGTCGCCACCTTGAGCGCCGCCCGGAAGTCGCGCGAGCTGCCGTACATCGGCGCGATCAGGCGGAAGATGCCGGCCAGCGCGAGGATCGAGAAGATCGTGCCGAACAGCGTCGTGCCGCCTGCCGCGAAGATCTCGTGCTCGGGGACGAGATAGCCGCTCGCCGCGTCCCACTCGCGGTTGAAGGTCCGCATGCCGATCACCGACGCCACGGGAGGGATCAGCGACAGCGGCACGATGTAGCGGGCGAGCAGCGTGTCCACACCGATCGGCTCGTCGCGGATCGCCTCCCAGGCTTCCCCGGGTCTCACGATCAGCCACAGCAGGCGGCGCCAGAGGCTCATGGGCCAGTATATCGCCGCGCGCGGCGCCAGGCGTCCGGACGCGACGTTCGTTGACCCCCTCCCCGCCCGTTTGCGATACTCGCCCAGCATGAACCTCAGGCACCTGCTCGCCGGACTCGCCGCCTCGCTGGCGCTCGCCGTCCCGGCGCACGCCGCGGGGCCGCTGCCGGCGGTCGACCGCTACGACGCGACGCGCGACGCGCCCGCCGACCTCGCCGCGGCGATCGCCGCGGCGCCGCGCGCCCACCGTCAGGTGCTGGTCCTCACCGGCGGCGACTGGTGCAAGGACTGCCGCGAGCTCGACCGCCTGTTCGCCGCCGATCCCGCGCTCGCCGCCCTGCGCGACGCGCGTTACGTCCCGGTGAAGGTGTTCGTCGGCAGCGAGAACCGCAACGAGGCCGCGCTCGCGGCGTTCCCCAAGCTCAGCTGGCTGCCCACGCTGTTCGTGCTCGACGGCGAAGGGCGCGTGGTGCGGTCCGCGCCGTCGACCGAGTTCCACGAGGGCGCGAAGCTCGACCCGGCCAGGGTGCGGCGCTTCCTCGAAACCCGCCCCTGACCGCGGAGGCGCGCGTGGAGATGAAGCGGATGACCGGAGGCAGCCTGCGCGCGGCGGGCTACGACGAGCGCACCAAGACGCTGCGCGTGGAGCTCACGGCGGGCACGTTCGAGTATGCCGGGGTGTCGCCGGAGGTGTGGCGGCGCCTGTCGACCTCGTCGTCGCCGTGGAGCTACTTCCGCGACAACGTCGAGGAGGAGTACGCCGCGAAGCGGGTTCGCTGACCGGGGTCGGGAACCGGCGCCTGCGCAGGAAAAACGCTTGACCGGGATCAAGCGCCGCCGGCGGCGCTCCTGTGATGCTGCGAGTGTCCGCAGGCGGGCTGCTCCGCGCCCGCAGGGGAGATCGTGATCATGTCGTCCACCGCACGCCCAAGCGCAACCGACCTCGCCGACCTCGAGAAGCGGCTCGCCGACCGCCAGCAGCGTCTGCGCGGCGAGATCAAGGCGCACCTGCGCGGCACCGGGGACGAGGGCGTGGTCGGCTTGTCGAGCGTGCCCGCGGAGACGGACGACTGGGGCGTGGGCGACGAGATGGCGGCGCGCGACATCGCCGAGGCGCACCAGCTGCTCTCCGAGCTGGCGGACGTCGAGGCCGCGCTGGGCCGCCTGCGGGCCGGCACCTACGGCGAGTGCGTCGACTGCGGCGAGCGCATCGCGCCCGCGCGCCTTCGCGCCTACCCGGCCGCGACGCGCTGCGTCGCCTGCCAGGGCGCGCTGGAGAAGCGCGAGGCGGGGCCGCCGCTGACCGCGGTCTAGATCGCCGCGCTCCCCACGCGATCTTCAGGGCGCGCGCGTTCGTTTCGTTCGTCGTCCCCGCGCAGGCGGGGACCCAGCGACTTTCGAATTGCCTGCCGATGCCGGCGTTCAAAGACACTGGGTCCCCGCCTGCGCGGGGACGACGGATGATCCAGACTCATGCTCCAGCGCAAGAACCTTCTGACACTTCAAGACTAGCGAGACCGAGCGGCGCCCCGCTTCCTCGCGCGCTTCGCCTTGCCGCGCGCAGGCTTCGCCGCACGCTTGCCGTCCCAGCGCTCGAGCCACGCGAAGAACTCCCGGTACCACAGCCGCGAGTTCTGCGGCTTGAGGATCCAGTGGTTCTCGTCGGGGAAGTACACGAGCCGCGCGGGCACGTCCTTCGCCTTCAGCGTGTCGTAGTACTGCAGCGCCTGCGTCGCCGGCACGCGGAAGTCCTGCTCGCCGTGCACGACGAGCGTCGGCGTCTTCGCGTTGCGCACGTAGTGATGCGGCGACTGGCGCAGCACCCGCGCCTCGTCCTCCCAGTGGAACGCGCCGAGTTCCGAGGCGAAGAAGCGGTAGCCGTCGGTGGCCATCATGCTCACCCAGTCGTAGCAGCCGGCGTGGCAGACGAACGCCTTGTAGCGATCGACGTGGCCGTTCATGAACGCGACCATGAACCCGCCGTAGCTGCCCCCGGTGGCGGTGAGCCGCTCGCGGTCGACGTATCCCTGCGCCACCAGGAAGTCGGTCGCCGCCTCGTGGTCGGCGAGCTCCTTCTCCCCGTAGCGCCCGGTGATCGTCTCGAGGAACGCCTGCCCGAAGCCCGACGAGCCGTGGTAGTTGACGCAGGCGACGATGCGGCCCGCGCCGGCGAACACCTGCGTGTTCCAGCGGAAGTGCCACGCGTCGTGGTGCGCGTTGTGCGGACCGCCGTGGATCGAGTGCATCAGCGGCCACTTCCTGGCGGGATCGAACCCCGGCGGATAGGTGACGAAGACCTGCACCGGCTCGCCCTTCCACCCCTTGACCGTGAACTCGCGCGTCTCGCCCAGCGCGTGACGGGCGAGCAGCCCCTCGTTGAGGCGTTCGATCGCGCGCTCGCCGCCGCCATCGGCGCGCACCGCGAAGAGCTGCGGGGGGTGGTGGGAGGTCGAGCGGTCGAACGCAATGACTGCGCCGTCGCGCGAGCGCGCGAAGCCGCCCAGCGTGCCGCCGGCGACGATGCGCTCGGAGGTCGCCGCACCCAGCGGCAGGCGGTGCAGCTCCACGCGGCCGCGGTCCTCGCAGAGGAACAGGAGCGCGGCGCCGTCCGCGCTCCACCGGACGTGCGTGGTGGCGCGGTCGAGCGCGGGGGCGAGCCGCGACCACGCGCCGGCGCGCCGATCCAGAAGTCGCAGGTGGCCCTGGTCGTTGAATGCCCGCTTCGTATCGTAGGCGTGGTAGGCGATGTGGCGGCCGTCGGGCGAGTAGCGCGGGTGCTCGTCCGACATGCCGCTGTCGGCGGTGAGGTTGCGCCACTTGCCGCTGGCGAGGTCGAGCACGACCACGTCGGTCTGCGTCATCATCCGCGGCTCGTCGCCCGGATCGAACGTGAGCGCGACCTCGCGCCCGTCGGGCGAGATGTCGTACTCGTCCGCGCCCGGCTGCCACGGGCGCAGCCGCAGGCCCGTGCCCGCGAGGAGGTCCCGGCACCGGCCGGTGGCGACGTCGCACGCGAAGAGATGCGGCTCGCGCCCGTCGGCGAGCCAGTGGTCCCAGTAGCGGAACTCGCCGCGCTCGGTCACGTGCGCCTTGACCTTGTCCCCGGCGCGGTCCTTCTTCCGCTTCGCCTGCTGTGCCTCGGTGGCGAGCTCCGGCCACACCCACGAGATGAAGGCGATCCGCCTGCCGTCGGGAAACCACTTCAGCGCCGCCACGCCGTTGGCCAGCTTCGTCACGCGACGCGCCTCGCCGCCATCGGGCGCGATCACGTAGAGCTGCGGCTCCTCGTCGCCGTGGCGCTTCGCCGCGAACGCGATGTGGCGCCCGTCCGGCGACCACGCGGGCTCGCTGTCCTTGTCGCCGGCGGTGAGCTTGCGCGGCCGGCCGCCGCCGGAGGCTGCGAGGTGCGTCGGGAACAGCCACAGCGCGGTCTCGCCCTCGTTGCGCTCCATGTCGTAGCTCGTCACGGACGCGCAGGCGTGCGCACCGTCGGGCGAGAGCGTGGGCGAGCCCACGCGCCGGATCGCCCACAGCGCCTCGACGGTCAGCGGCGTTCGCTTGCTGCGGCTGCGTGCGGGCATCGGTGCGCTCCGGCTGGCTTAGAATGAAGGACGCGCGATTCTAACCGCGGCGGCCGGGCGCGGCGCGCCGCCGCTCCCATCCCCTCCCGAAAGGAAGGTCTTCCCCGATGAACTACCGCCGGCTCGGCCGCTCCGGCCTCAAGGTCAGCGAGCTCTCCTTCGGCTCCTGGGTCACGTACGGCAACCAGCTCGGCAGCGAAGCCGCGCTCGATTGCATGCGCGCCGCCTACGCGGCCGGCGTCAACTTCATCGACAACGCCGAGGTGTACGCGAAGGGCGCGTCCGAGACGATCATGGGCGAGGCCCTGCGCAAGCTCGGCTGGCGACGCAGCTCGTACGTCGTCTCCACCAAGTTCTTCTGGGGCCTCCACGACGGGCCCAACGAGAAGAACACGCTCAACCGCAAGTACCTGCGCGGGGCGATCGACGCCTCGCTCGCGCGCCTGCAGCTCGACTACGTCGACCTCGTGTTCTGCCACCGGCCGGACCCCGACACGCCGATCGAGGAGACCGTGTGGGCGATGCACGACATGGTCGCGCAGGGCAAGGCGCTCTACTGGGGCACCTCCGAGTGGAGCGCAGCCGATATCGCGCGCGCGTGGGAGATCGCCGAGCGCCATCACCTCCACAAGCCGGCCATGGAGCAGCCGCAGTACAACCTGCTCTGTCGCGACCGCGTCGAGCGCGAGTACGCGCGGCTGTACGAGGACATCGGGCTCGGCACGACGACCTGGAGCCCGCTCGCGTCGGGACTGCTGACCGGCAAGTACGACAAGGGGATCCCGCCGGATTCCCGCGGCGCGGTCAAGGGCTACGAGTGGCTCGCCGACCGGCTGACCGACGAGGCCAAGCTCGCGCAGGTCCGCCGCCTCGTGCCCGTCGCCCGCGACCTCGGCTGCACGATGGCGCAGCTGGCCATCGCCTGGTGCCTGAAGAACCCGCGCGTGTCGACGGTGATCACCGGTGCGAGCCGCGTCGCGCAGGTGCAGGAGAACATGAAGGCGCTCGACGTCGTGCCGAAGCTGACCCCCGAAGTCATGGCGCGCATCGACGCGGCGCTGGCGGCCTGACGTGAGCGAACGGCCCGTCGTCCTCGTCACTGCCGCCAGCAAGGGCATCGGCGCGGCCTGCGCCCGCGAGCTGGCCGCGCGCGGCTGGCGGGTGGCGCTGTTCGCGCGCTCGGCGGCGGTGGATGCGCTGGCCGGCGAACTGGGCGGCCGCGCGACCCGGGGCGACATCGCGGCGGCCGTGGACCTCGACCGCCTCGTCGACGAGACGCTGCGCGACTGGGGCCGCATCGACGGCGCGGTGCTGTCGACCGGCCACCCGCCCAAGGGCGCGCTGCTCGACCTCGCCGACGACGACTGGCGCGCGGGGCTCGACCTCGTGCTGCTGCCCGTAGTGCGCATCGCGCGGCGCATCACGCCCGCGCTGCGCGAGCGCCACGGCGCCATCGTCAACATATCGTCGTTCGCGGCGTTCGAACCGGACGCGCGGTTCCCCGTGAGCTCGGCGCTGCGCGCGGCGCTGGCCTCGTACTGCAAGCTGTACGCCGACGCCGAGGCGAAGCACGGCGTGCGCATGAACAACCTCCTGCCCGGCTTCGTCGACTCGCTGCCGGTGAAGCCCGAGAATCTGCCCGCGATCCCGATGCGGCGCTACGCCCGCGTCGAGGAGATCGCGAAGACGGCGGCATTCCTGCTCTCCGCCGACGCCGGCTACGTCACCGGGCAGAACCTGCGCGCGGACGGCGGACTCACGCGATCCGTGTGATGCGCGCCGTGCGCAGCCTCGCGCTCCTCGCGCTCCTCATGGCATCGGCCGCGGCGACCGCTTCCCCGTTCGGGTCGCTGTTCGCTGGCGAGCGGCCGGCCACCGTCGGGACCGGGACGCTGGCGCCCTGCCCTGCCACGCCGAACTGCGTCGCGAGCCGCGCCACCGACGACGAGCACAAGGTCGCGCCAATCGCGTTTCGCGGCGACCCCGCGGCAGCGATGAGGCGCCTCGCCGAGGCGGCCGCGAGCCTTCCGGGTGCGCGCGTGGCGACCTCGCGTCCCGACTACCTGCACGTCGAGGTCGCCTCGCGGTTCTGGGGCTTCGTGGACGACCTCGAGGTCGTGCCCGACGCTTCCGGGGTCCTGCACGTGCGCTCGGCCGCGCGGCTCGGCCGCAGCGATCTCGGCGTCAACCGCGCGCGCGTCGAGGCGTTGCGCGCGGCGATGGCGGGCGGCTGACGGTGGCGCCGGTCGCGGTGCTGCGCCTCGCGCCCGGGCGCGACAGGTCGCTGCGCCACCGGCACCCGTGGATCTTTTCCGGCGCCGTGGCGCGCGTCGAGGGCGCGCCCGCGGCCGGCGCGACCGTCGAGGTGCGCGCGCACGACGGCAGCGTGCTCGCGCTCGCCGCGTATTCGCCCCGGTCGCAGATCCGCGCGCGCGTCTGGTCGTTCGAACCGGCCACGGTCGACGCCGCGTTCCTCGGCGAGCGCGTCCGGCGGGCCGTCGCCGCGCGCGCGGCGATGCTCGATGCGCGCCACTCCGGCTGCCGGCTCGTGCACGGCGAGTCGGACGGCCTGCCGGGCGTCATCGCCGACCGCTACGGCGACACCGTCGTGCTTCAACTGCTGGCCGCCGGCGCGGACGCGTGGCGCGAGGTCATCGCCGATGCGCTCGTCGCGCACACGGGTGCGGCATGCGTCGTCGAGCGCTCCGACGCCGAAGTGCGGGCACTCGAGGGGCTCGATCCGCGCAGCGGCGTGCTGCGCGGATCGCTGCGCGAGCCGGTGACGTTCGTCGAGGACGGCATCGCGTACGAGGTCGACGTCCTGCACGGGCAGAAGACGGGCTTCTACCTCGACCAGCGCGACAACCGCCGGCTGGTGCGCGAGCGCGCGCGCGGCGCCGAGGTGCTGAACGCGTTCTGCTACACCGGCGGCTTCTCGCTCGCGGCGCTGGCCGGGCGTGCGAGCTCGGCCCTGTCGATCGACAGCTCGGCGGAAGCGCTGGCGCTGGCGCGGACGAACCTCGCGCGCAATCCGGCGCTCTCCGGCAGCGCGCACTGGCAGGAGGGCGACGTGTTCGCCGAGTTGCGCAACCTGCGCGCGGCGGGCCGCGCGTTCGACCTCGTCGTGCTCGACCCGCCGAAGTTCGCGCCAACCGCGAAGCACGCCCCGAAGGCCGCGCGCGCCTACAAGGACGTCAACCTGTGGGCGCTGAAGCTGCTGCGGCCCGGCGGCCTGCTCGCGACGTTCTCCTGCTCGGGCGGCATCACTGCCGACCTGTTCCAGAAGATCGTCGCCGGCGCCGCGCTCGACGCGAAGGCCGACGCGGCGATCGTGGGACGCATGTCGGCGAGCGCGGACCACCCGGTCGCGCTCGCGTTTCCCGAAGGCGACTACCTCAAGGGCCTGCTCGTGCGCAGGCGCTGAGCGAGGCGGCGCCGCCAATGAGCGCCGCGCGTCGCACGACACGCGGTGTTGCGTGCCGTTCGAGGCGGGCGCCGACGGGCCGCCCCTAGGCGCCCGCCCTGGCGTCGACCCGATGCAAAAGGCGCAGCACCAAGCCCCCGGATCCTCACCTGCCCTGCGAACGCCTTTTGCATCGGCCTGCTAGGGGAGCATGCCCTCGAGCAGCGCGCGCGCCTCCGCCTTGCCGAGGTAGCGCGGCACGCCGTAGGTGCCGTGCGCTTCGGCGAAGGCGTTGCGCACGATGGTGCCGAAGTCCTCGCGGCGCAGTTCCTTCACCCTGGAGGGGATGCCCATCGCCTCGTTCATCGCGCGGATGCGCGCGATGAAGGCGTCGGCGAGCGCGGCATCCGTCGCGCCTTCGCGCGCGAGGCCCGCCGTGCGCGCGAGGTCCGCCAGCCGTACCGCGCAGTGGCCCTTGGAGACGTCGAGCACGTGCGGCATCACGATCGCGTTGGCGAGCCCGTGCGGCAAATGGTAGAGCGCGCCGAGCTGGTGGGCGATGGCGTGCACGTAGCCCACCCCGGCCCGGGTGAACGCGAGCCCCGCCATGCTCGAGGCGATCGCCATGCGCTCGCGCGCCGCGAGGTCGCGGCCGTTGGCGTAGGCCACCGGCAGCTGGCTGAGGATGGTCGCGGTGGCCGCGCGCGCGAGCACGTCGGTCTGCTCGTCCGCCAGCGAGGACACGTACGCCTCCACCGCGTGCGTGAGCGCGTCCATCCCGGTGGCGGCGGTGATGTGCGGCGGCAATCCCGCCATCAGCTCGGGGTCGAGCGCGACCATGGCCGGCACCAGCTTGGGATCGATGATCGGCCGCTTCGTCCGCGACTGGACGTCGGACACCACCGAGACGATGGTGACCTCGGATCCGGTGCCCGCCGTGGTGGGCACCGCGTACAACGGCAGCCCGCGCCTGCGCGGCAGCGCGTACAGCCACACGCCGGTGAGCCGCGCCGGGTGCGCGTCGTTGGCGTGGCAGTGGAGGATCGCCTTCGCGCAGTCGATCGACGAGCCGCCGCCGACCGCCAGCACCGCGTCGGCGCGAAAGCGCTTGAGGCGCTCCACGCCGCCGAGCACGACCTCGTAGGCCGGATCGGGCACCACGTCGTGGAAGACCTCGACGGCGACGCCCGCGTCGGCGAGCGCCTTGCACGCGGGCGCGACCAGGCCGAGGTCGAAGAGCGGCCTGTCGGTGATCACCATGACCCGCCGCGCGCCCGTGTTGGCGATCTCGCGGCACAGCGCCAGCGACGAGCCTGCCCCCGTGAGGATGAACGGGCGCGGGAACTGCAGGAACTTGAGCGCCAAGCGATTCACGGCGACGCGCGCGCGGCCTGCGAGGGACATTCGATTTCCTCTAACGGAGCTTCGTGATCCGCTGGTCGATCGCGCCGAACACGCTGCGCCCGTCCGCGTCGAGCATCTCGATGCGCACGCGGTCGCCGAAGCGCAGGAACGGCGTGACCGGCTTGCCGCGCTCGATCGTCTCGACGGTGCGCTGCTCGGCGATGCAGGAGTAGCCCACGCCGCCCTGCGCAGCCGGCCGGCCCGGCCCGCCGTTCTCGCGGTTCGACACCGTACCGGAGCCGACGATGCTGCCGGCCGCCAGCGTGCGGGTCTTGGCAACGTGCGCGATCAGCTGCCCGAAGTGGAACGTCATGTCCACGCCGGCGTCCGGCCGTCCGAACAACTCGCCGTTGAGGTGCGAGACCAGCGGCAGGTGGACCTTCCCGTCGCGCCACGCCGCGCCCAGCTCGTCGGGCGTGACGGCGACCGGCGAGAACGCCGAGGCCGGCTTGCTCTGTAAGAAGCCGAAGCCCTTGCCCAGCTCGGCGGGAATCAGGTTGCGCAGGCTCACGTCGTTGACCAGCATCAGCAGCCGCACGTGGCGCAGCGCGGCGTCGGGCGCCACCCCCATCGGCACGTCGCCGCTGACGACCGCGACCTCGCCTTCGAAGTCGATGCCCCACGCCTCGTCGGCGAGCTCGACGTCCTCGGTCGCGCCGAGCATGTGGTCGGACGCGCCCTGGTACATGAGCGGATCGGTCCAGAACTCGGGCGGCATCGTCGCGCCGCGCGCGCGCCGCACCAGCTCCACGTGGTTGACGTACGCCGAGCCGTCGGCCCACTGATAGGCGCGCGGCAGCGGCGCCAGCGCCTCGCGCACGTCGAAAGGCACGGCGTCGGGCAGGCGGCCGGCGCACAGCTCGTCCGACAATGCGAGCAGCGCCGGCGCGCAGCGCGTCCAGTCGTCGAGCGCGTGCTGCAGCGTGCGCGCGATCTCGGGGACTGCGACGCAGCGACCGAGGTCGCGGTCGACGACGACCAGGCGGCCGTCGCGCGTGCCGTCGCGCAGCGTCGCGAGCTTCATCGCAGGTCTCCCATCCGGCTTGCGCGCATCACTTGCGTTTCAGGGCGTAGCCGTCGGCGCGGTCTTCCATCTCCCAGCCCGCCGTGGCCAGCTCCCCGCGCAGCCGGTCGGCCTCGGCCCACTGCTTCGCCTTGCGCGCGGCTGCGCGGGCTTCGGCGAGCGCGCGGACCGCGTCGGGCACCTCGACCGCCTTCGGCGTCCACGCTTCCAGGCCCAGCCCCAGCACCTCGTCGAGCTTCGCCAGCGTCGCGCGGCGCACCGCGGGCGGGCGGTCGCCGCGCAGCGCTTCCCACGCGACGGCAAGCGCGCGCGGCACGTTGAGGTCGTCGTTCAACTCGTCGCCGAAGCGCTCGACCAGCGCCGCGTCCGCCTGCGCAAGCGCCTCGCGCGGCAGCGCGTGGAAGCCCTGCCGCATGCGCTCGAGCCCGGTCTGCGCGGCGGCGAGCGCGTCCCACGTGAAGTTGAGCTGGCTGCGGTAGTGGCCGGTGAGGCAGAGGTAGCGGTACGCGAGCGGGTCGTAGCCCTCGTCGACGAGCGAGGCCACGCGCAGGAAGCCGCCGGCCGACTTCGCCATCTTCGCGTCGTTCATCAGCAGGAAGTAGCCGTGCATCCAGAAGTTCGCCAGCCGCGTGCCGGCCTTCGCCTCGGTCTGCGCGATCTCGTTGGTGTGGTGCACGCTGATGTGATCCTCGCCGCCGCAGTGGATGTCGAACCACGGCCCGAGGTAGCGCTCCGCCATCGCCGAGCACTCGATGTGCCAGCCGGGGAAGCCCCGGCCCCAGGGGCTATCCCACTCCATCTGCCGCTTCTCGCCCTCGGGCGAGAACTTCCACAGCGCGAAGTCGGTCGGATTGCGCTTCTCGCCCAGGTCGACCCGCTTGCCGGCCTCCAGCCCCTCCTTGTCGAGCCGCGCCAGGTGTCCGTAGCCGGGCTGCTTCGACGTGTCGAAGTAGATGCCGTCGGAGGTGCGGTAGGTGAAGCCGTTGGCCTCGATCGCGGCGATGAACGCGATCTGCTCGCCGATGTGATCGGTGGCGCGACAGAGGATCGTCGGATCCTCGATGTTGAGCAGCCGCATCTCCGCGAGGAACGCCTCGGTGTAGAGCGCCGCGATCTCCCACGCCGTCTTCCCGGTGCGCCGCGAGCCCTTCTCCATCTTGTCCTCGCCGGTGTCGGCGTCGGAGACGAGGTGGCCCACGTCGGTGATGTTCATCACGTGGCGGACGCGGTAGCCGTTCCAGCGCAGCGCGCGCTTGAGCACGTCCTCGAACAGGAACGTGCGGAAGTTGCCGATGTGCTGGTAGTCGTAGACCGTCGGCCCGCAGGTGTACAGCCCCACTTCGCCGCCGGGGTCGAGCGGCTCGAAGACCCGCAGGCTGCGCGTGTAGTTGTCGTAGAGCGAGAGCGGCTTGCCCATCACGTTCCCGGCGGGAAGCGGAAAGGCGTCATTATCGCAAATGCGGCGCCCCTCCCTCGTGGAGCGGAGCGGGCGCACGGCCGCTGTCGCCATCCACCTGTGCGATCATCGCCGCGGACCCCACGCGAGCCGCCACTATGCCACCTGACTCTCCCGGCCGCCGCTTCGGTGTCTTGCCCTTGCAGGCCGTGGCGCGGCTGCCGCGCGGGGCAGGCGTCGGCGCGCCGTGCACGGGACCGCGGCCGGCTCGCGCCATGGCAGCGCACGCTTGACGCCGGCCGCCCTCGCCCGATTGCTGAGCGACCGCGACACCGCGCGGCTCGAGGCTGCGCGTGCGGGACTCGACCCGGCATCGCCGCACGCCATTGCCCTGCAAGCGGAGGCCATGCGGCGCGCGCGCCGCGAGGCGGAGGCCGCGCCGCTGTTCGCGCGAGCCTGCGCCGCGCTGCCGGACGTGCTGCCCCTCCTGCACGCCGCCGCGCTCGCAGACGTGGCGCTGGGCCGGCACGCCGACGCTTGCGCGCGCTGGGAGGCGTTCGTCACCCGCGCGCCGCGCGTGGCCGCCGCGTGGCTGAACCTCGGGCTCGCGCGCGCGGCGCTCGGCCGCGACGACGCCGTGGCCGCGCTGGATCGCGCGGCGGCGCTCGATCCGCACAACCCCGTCCCCCTCGCGCGGGCCGCCGCGATCCTCGGCGAGCGCGCCGCGCTGCCGGAGGCCATCGAGCGGCTCGACCGCGCCATCGCCGTCGCCCCGCGCGATCCGGCGCTGCGCTTCGCCCGCGCGGCACACCGCTCGAGCCTGGCGCTGCACGCGGACGCACTCGACGACCTGCGCGTGGCGAACGGGCTCGCCCCGCGGGACGCGGCGGGCGGATCGGCGCTGCTCGTCGAGCTGCACTACGATGACGCGCTGGCAACACCGGAACAACTCTTCGGCGAGCACCTCGCGTGGGCCGCGCGTCACGCGGCCGTTCCCGCGATCTCCCGCAGGCCGCGCGCCGCAAGGCAGCGCCTTCGCGTCGGCTACCTTTCGCCGCGCTTCGGCGACGCCCCGCTCGCCGCGTTGCTGACGCCCGTGCTCGAGGCGCACGACCGTTCGCGCTTCGAACTCCTCGCCTACGCCGCGCACCCGGTCGCCGCCGACGCGGCGCAGCGCGTGCGCGCGGCAGTCGACCGCTGGGTGGACCTGCCGCGCGACGACGACGCGGCGTTCGCCGCGATCGCCGGTGACGATCTCGACCTCCTCGTCGATCTCGCCGGCCATGCGCCTGGCAACCGCCTGCCGCTGCTCGCGCGCTCGCCCGTTCCCGTGCAGGCGACCTGGCTCGACTGGTTCGACACCACGGGCGTGCCGGCGATCGGCTGGCTCGTCAGCGACGCCATCCACACGCCCGCCGCCGAGCGCGCGCGCTTCACCGAGCGTCTGCTGCTCCTCCCCGAAGCGCGCTTCGCCTACCGCCCGCCCGTCCCGGTCGCGCCATCGCCCGCGCCGGTGCTGCGCAACGGCTTTGTCACGTTCGGCTCCTGCAACCGCCACGCGAAGGTCACCGATGCAGTCGCGCGGGCGTGGGCGCGCGTCCTCGATGCAGTGCCCGGCTCGCGGCTCGTGCTGCGCGCGGCGGCGTACGGCCAGCCGTCGACCGTCGCTTTCGTCCGCCGACGCATGGAGCGGCTCGGCGTGCCGGTCGAGCGCGTCGCCTTCGCGCCCCACGTTGCGCTTGGCGAGCTGCACCGCGCATACGAGCACATCGATGTCGCGCTCGACACCTTCCCGTTCGCCGGCGGCGTCACCACCTGCGACGCGCTCGCGCACGGCGTGCCCGTCGTCACGCTGCGCGGCGACCGCATGATCGGCCGCCAGGGCGCCGCGCTGCTGGCAGCCGCCGGCCGGCCGCAGTGGGTCGCTTCCGACGTCGACGCCTACGTGGCGACAGCGGTGGCGCTGGCCGATCCGCGCTCGCTCGCGCGCGAACGCGATGCGCTCGCGCGCGGCATCGGATCCTCGGCGCTGTTCGACGTGGCACGCTTCACGCGCGCGCTCGAGCGCGGCTACGTTGCGATGCTCGCCGCGGATACGGGCTCGCGCGACCCGCTCCCGGTCTCCGCGGACGCCGCGCCACGGTAGAATGCGGCGCCTCCCGATGAAGCTCGCCCTCAAGATCGACGTGTCGACGCTGCGCGGCCTGAGCGAGGGCGTGCCGGCGCTCGTCGAGCTGTTGCGGCGCCACGGCGCGGGCGCGACGTTCTTTTTCGCCGTCGGGCCCGACCGCTCCGGACGCCTCTCGCGTTCGCTGCCGCCGGGCGCGGCGGGCGGCGTGCGCGAACGGCGCGGCTTTCCGGCTTGCTTCTACGGCACGCTGCTGCCGTCGCCGGACATGGGCCGGCGCGGCGGAGACTTCATGCGCAGCGTGCGCGACGCCGGCTTCGAGACCGGCGTGGCCGCGTGGGACCCCGCGGGCTGGCGCCGGCACGCTGCCCGCGAAGGCGCGGCGTGGACCGAGGCGGCGATGCAGCATGCCGTCGACGCCTACGCGCGGGTCTTCGGCGAGCCGCCGCTGGCGCACGCCGCGCCCGGCTGGCAGACCAACGTGCACGCTCTGCGCATGACGCAGCGCCTGGGCTTCGCGTACTGCAGCGATGGTCGCGGTCGCTCGCCGCACCTGCCGGTCGCCAACGCGGAGCTGATCCGCTGCCCGCAGTTCCCGACGACGCTGCCGCTGCTCGACGAGTGCCTCGCGCAGCCCGGCGTCGACGAGGACAATCTCGCGTCGCACGTGCTCGGCATCACCGGCAGCGAGCTGCCGGCCGGCCCCGTGTTCGCGCTGCGCGCCGGCATCGAGGGCGTCCGGCTCGTGCGCGTCCTCGACCAGCTGTTCACCGGCTGGAAGGCGCAAGGCTACGAGCTCGTCGGCCTCGGCGCGCTTTGCGCCAGCGTGGAGCCGCTGGCGCTGCCGCGCTGCGAGACTGCGCTTGCGCGACTGCCCGGACGCCCGCAGCCGCTGCTGCTGCAGGGCGAGGAGTTCCTCGCCGGCGTCGAGCTGCGCCGCGCCGCCTGATCCCCAACCTCACGAGGCCCGCATGAGCGCACCCAAGGTCGCCGACTTCGCCGTTCCCTCCACCGCCGGCACGTTCCGCCTCGCCGACCACAAGGGCAGGACCGTCGTGCTGTACTTCTACCCGAAGGACAGCACGCCCGGCTGCACCACCGAGGGCGCCGCGTTCCGCGACGCGCACGCGAAATTCGTCAAGGCGAACGCCGTGGTCGCCGGCGCGTCGCGCGACTCGCTCAAGTCGCACGCCAGCTTCAAGGCGAAGCTCGGCTTTCCATTCGAGCTCCTGTCCGACGCGGACGAGGCGCTGTGCCGGCAGTTCGACGTCATCCGCGACAAGAAGATGTACGGGCGAACCGTGCGCGGCATCGAGCGCTCGACCTTCGTGATCGACGGCAAGGGGCGGCTGGCGCGGGAGTGGCGCGGCGTCAAGGTGCCGGGGCACGTCGACGAGGTGCTGGCGTTCGTGCAGTCCATGTGACTGCGGCGATCGACCGATGCCCGATCTCCTGGTCAGGCTCTACGAGCTGCCCGACCCCGCAGCGGCCATCGCGCGCTCGGCGCGGGCGGGCGTCACCGTGCGGCGGGCGAACGCGTGGGAGAAGCGCGCGGTCGTCGGCTTCGTCGAGCGCGCGTTCACCGCGGGTTGGGCTGCCGAGTGCGAAGTCGCGTTCGGCGGCGTGCCGCCCCGCTGCTTCGTCGCGGCGCGCGGCGGCGACGTGCTGGGCTTCGCGTGCCACGACACGACGCGCCTCAACTTCTTCGGCCCCGCGGGCGTCGCACCTGCCGAGCAGGGCAAGGGCATCGGCGCCGCGCTCACGCTCGCCGCGCTGGCCGCGATGCGCGACGCCGGCTACGCCTACGCGATCGTCGGCGGCGCGGGCCCCGAGGCGTTCTACGCGCGCGTGTGCGGCGCGACGCCCATCGCGGGATCCACGCCGGGCATCTACGACCTCGCGCTCCTGCGCAAGTAGTCGATGGACGCGCTGCTGACGGTTCCGCAGCTCGCCGCGTTCCTCGCCGCCGCGCTGCTGGTCACGCTGGCGCCCGGCCCCGACAACCTGATGGTGCTGGGCCTCGGCATGGCGCGCGGCGCCC
Organism: Betaproteobacteria bacterium; assembly: GCA_029884335.1. Lineage (GTDB taxonomy): Bacteria > Pseudomonadota > Gammaproteobacteria > Burkholderiales > Casimicrobiaceae > VBCG01. The sequence goes on along the minus strand of JAOUIA010000014.1, from coordinate 38,690 downwards.
GCGCGGGCGTGGCCTTCGGGCTGGGCTGCGCGCTCGGGTGCCTCAATCACACGCTGCTCGCGTCGCTGGGCGTCGGCGCGCTGATCGCCGCCTCGCCGCGCGCGTTCACCGTGCTGAAGATCGTGGGCGGCGCCTACCTCGTCTGGCTCGGCATCCAGGCCATCCGCCACGCGCGACCGCTCGACGCGCCTGCGGCTGCCGCGCCCGCCGAGCCGGCGCGCCGGCTGTTCGCCAAGGGCCTCGTCGCCAACGCCGTCAATCCGAAGGTGATCCTGTTCTTCCTCGCGTTCCTGCCGCAATTCGTCGACGCCCGGCGCAGCGTCGCCTGGCAGATCGCGCAGCTCGGGGTCGTGTTCACGCTGCAGGCGGCGCTCGTCTTCGGCGCGATCGGCTATTTCGCGGGCGGCCTCGGCGAGCGGCTCGCGCGCCGTCCGCGCATCGGCACCTGGCTCGACCGCGCCGCCGGCGCGATCTTCGTGGCGCTGGGCATGCGCCTTCTCGTCTAGTGTAGCGAGCCGGCAGTTCGTCGAACAATCCGGCCAGTTCGCTCCCAGCCGTTGTTGCCACTGCGGCAGGTGGCCAACCTCGCCGCGCAGGGGCGTCGCGGCTGGAACCGAGCGCGGCCGGATTGTGCGGAGCGCCTCGACCTAGCGCACGTTCTTCAACGAACTGCCGACTCACCGCACTAGCGCGAAAAGCGCCCGTCGGCGGCGACGATCACCGTGTCGACGAACGTCGATCCGGTGCGCGAGTTCGGCGCGAAGGCGACGGTCATGCCGCCCACGTCGAGCGTGCCGAGCGACTCGAGCCCCTTCGCGATGCCGGCGCGGCTGGCATCCTTGCCCGCGGCGCGCAGGCCGGCGACGAGCACCTTCGCGCTCACGTAGCCCTCGAGGCCCGAGAACGACGGTTGCGCCCCGGGCGCCGAGCGCGCGAGCGCCTGGTGGTACTCCTTGACCACCGGCACCGCCACCGCCCAAGGGAAGGGCACGACCTGCGTGAAGATCAGCCCCTTGGCGTCCGCGCCGAGCAGCCGCGCCATCTGCGCGGCCCCGGAGTTCACGGCCATGAACTGCACCGTGCTGCCCCGGGCGCGCGCGGCCTTGATCAGCGCCGCGTAGGCTGCGTACGAGCCGTGGTTGAACGCGGTGTCGACGCGCGCCTCGGCGAGCGCGCGCGCCAGGTCGTCGGGCTTCGCGCCGGACGCCGCGACCAGCGGCACGACGTCGAGCCCGCGCGCCTCGGCGAGCTTGCGGACGTTGGCAAGGTGCCGCCGGCCGGTGTCCGAGTCGGCGTGGAAGAAGGCGACGCGCTTCATCCCGTACGACTTCGCGATGTCGAGCAGCTTGGCGAACTCGCCGAAGTGCGGCGAGCGCACCGGAAAGCTCATGCGCGTGAACGGCTCGCGCATCTCCGGCGACCCGGCCACGCAGGCCACGAGCGGGACGCTGTGCGCCACGGCCTCCTTCAGCTGCGCGACGCACGGCCCGCCTTCGACGCCGGCGAACAGCGCCACCACGCCGTCGCGCTCGATCAGCTGCTTCGCGTTCTCGCCCGAACGCCTCGCGTCGCCGGCGTCGTCGAGAACGCTGAGCACGATGCGCCGCCCGCCGACGCCCCCGGCGGCGTTGACCGCGTCGATGTAGAGCTTGGCGCCCTGTGCGACGCCCTGCCCGTGCTCGGCGACCGGGCCGGTCAGCGACACCGACTGGCCGACGAGCACTTCCTCGCCGGCGGCGTGGGCAAGCAAGGCGCCGCAGGCGAGCAAGGCGGCAACGACGTGGCGCAGGAGGGCAGGCATGGACGAACCCCTGGCGTGAGCCGACTGGGCCATTCTGCGAACGGCCGCCGGCCCGAGCCTTGCCCCAGGTCAACCGGGGCGGACCGCTGTGCGCTTTCCACCACACCGGTTGCGATCGCCACCCCGCGTGACCCCCATGGCTTGTGCCGCGCCCGCCGCCCGGCTAGCATGAGCCGCAAGCTGCTCCCCCGCAGCGCCCCGCCCAGGCAAATGGTCGAACGCAAGTTGCGCCCCGCACCCTCGCAGATCCTCTCCCTCCCCCAGCGCAAGGCCGACCGCACGCACAAGTCCGCCGGACGCGCACCGGCCACGAGTCCCGACGCAGCGAAGCTGTTCGTGCTCGATACGAACGTGCTGATGCACGACCCGACGAGCCTGTTCCGCTTCGAGGAGCACGACATCTACGTGCCCATGTTCGTGCTCGAGGAACTCGACGCGAACAAGAAGGGCGTGACGGAGGTCGCGCGCAACGCGCGGCAAGCCTCGCGCTTCCTCGACGAGCTGGTGACCACGCACACGGCGCAGACCGAGCACGAGGGCATCGCGGAGGGCATCGGGCTCGCGGCGAAGAGCAACGGCGCCGCGACCGGGCGGCTCTACCTGCAGACCGAGACGATCGCCGTGACGCTGCCGCCGTCGCTGGCCAACGGCAAGGCGGACAACCAGATCCTCGCCGTCGTCATGCACCTCGCGCGCCTGCACCCCAAGCGCCACGTGGTGCTGGTGACGAAGGACATCAACATGCGCATCAAGGCCCGCGCGCTGGGCCTGCCCGCGGAGGACTACTACAACGACAAGGCGCTCGAGGACACCGACCTCCTCTACTCCGGCATGGAGGAGCTCCCCGCCGACTTCTGGGACAGTCACGGCGGGGGCATGGAGAGCTGGCAGCAGGGGGGCCACACGCTCTACCGCGTCACCGGGCCCCTGGTGCCGGACCTGCTCGCCAGCGAGTTCCTGTACAGCGAGCGGCCCGGCGAGACGCCGTTCTACGCGGTCGTCAAGGAGGTCGCCGGCCGCACCGCCGTGCTGTCGACGCTCAAGGACTACACGCACCAGAAGAACAACGTGTGGGGCATCACGGCGCGCAACCGCGAGCAGAACTTCGCGCTCAACCTGCTGATGAACCCCGACATCGACTTCGTCACGCTGCTCGGCCAGGCCGGCACCGGCAAGACGCTGCTCACGCTCGCCGCGGGGCTGATGCTGACGCTGGAGTTCAAGGTCTACTCCGAGATCATCATGACGCGGGTCACGGTGCCCGTCGGCGAGGACATCGGCTTCCTCCCCGGCACCGAGGAGGAGAAGATGAACCCGTGGATGGGCGCGCTCGAGGACAACCTCGACGTGCTCAACAAGACCGACGACGAGGCCGGCGAGTGGGGGCGCGCGGCCACGCGCGACCTCATCCGCTCGCGCATCAAGGTCAAGAGCCTCAACTTCATGCGCGGGCGCACGTTCATCAACAAGTTCCTGATCATCGACGAGGCGCAGAACCTGACGCCCAAGCAGATGAAGACGCTGATCACCCGCGCCGGCCCCGGCACGAAGGTGGTCTGCCTCGGCAACATCGCGCAGATCGACACGCCCTACCTCACCGAGGGCAGCTCCGGGCTCACCTACGTCGTCGACCGCTTCAAGGGCTGGTCGCACTCGGGCCACGTGACGCTGACGCGCGGCGAGCGCTCGCGGCTCGCCGACCACGCCGCCGAGGTGCTGTAGCGACGGGGGGCGCCGGAGCGTCGCCGTGCCGATGTCCGACTACGTCCGGGGCCTGCGCGCGCTCGTGGGTCGCGAGCTGCTCGAGGTGCCCACCGTCGCGGTCGCCGTGCAGGACGACGCCGGAGCGCTGCTGCTCGTGCGCCACGCCGAGGGCGGCGACTGGACCACGCCGGGCGGCATGGTGGAGCCGTTCGAGACGCCGGCCGACGCCGCGGTGCGCGAGACGTGGGAGGAGACCGGGCTCGCCGTCGAGCTCACGCACGTCGCCGGCGTGTTCGGCGGCCCGCTGCAGGGGGCGACCTATGCCAACGGCGACCGCATAGCCTGGGTCTCGACGCTGTTCGGCGCGCGTGCCGTCACGGGCACGCCGCGTCCCGACGGCGTGGAGACGCTCGAGTGCCGCTACGTGACGCGCGACGAGGCCGCGCGCCTGCGCCTCAAGCCCCACATGCCTGCGGTGCTCGCTGCGGCCTGGCGCACGGGCGCTCGCGCGCACTTCGATGCGCCGACGTGGCGGCCGCCGGGTTGACGCGGCGCAAACCGGGCACGCGCCGCGCGCAGGCATAATCGGCCCCTTCGGTCCATCGCGAATCGCTCACCCGGGGCCCGTCCATGCCACAGCGCCTCCTCCTGCCCGTCGACGGCTCGCCGCACGCCGAGCGCGCCGTCGAGCACGTCGTCGGCAGGATCCGGAACGCCGGGCCCGGCGCCTGCGAGGTCCACCTCGTCAACGTCCAGCCGCAGCTGCCCGGCGGCATCACGTCGTTCGTGAGCCGCGAGCAGGTGGCCGGCTTCCACCGCGACGAGAGCGCCAAGGCCCTCGCCGGCGCGCGGGCGCGGCTCGACGCGGCGGGCATCGCGTACCAGGCGCACGCGGAGGTCGGTCCGCTCGCCGAGACCATCGTCGCGGTTGCGGATAGAATGCAGTGCGACGAGATCGTCATGGGCACCCGCGGGCGCACGGCGCTCGCGGACCTGCTGATCGGGTCGACCGTCACGCGCGTCGTGCACCTTTCGAAGGTGCCCGTGCTGCTGGTCAAATAACAAGCAGGAGGAGGCGCCCGGCCCCGCCGCGCGCGCCGAGGGGAAAGCATGGAACCGCTCGCCTGGATGGCGCTGGCCATCTTCGTCGTGACGATCTTCCTGGTGATCATCAACGTCGTCGACGGCACGATCGCCGCGCTGATCGGCGTCGCGCTGATGATCTGGCTGGGCGTGATGACCGAGACCGAGGCCTTCGGGCTGGTCGACTGGAACGTCATGGCCATCCTGCTCAGCATCTGGATCATCGCCGGGTACTTCGGCAAGTCCGGGGTGCCGAGCTGGCTGTCCGTGCAGGCGCTGCGGCTGTCCGGGGGCCACCCGGGGCTGCTGGTGATGATCCTGTCTTTGCTGGCCGGCGTCATCTCGATGTTCGTCGACAACGTCGTGGTCATCCTGATGATGGCTCCGGTGGCCCTGCCGCTCGCGCGCGCGCTCAACCTCCCCGTCACGCCGGTCGTCCTGATGATCGGTTTCGCCGCCAACTTCATGGGCAGCGCGCTGCTGCTCGGCGACCTGCCGCCGCAGATGCTGCACAGCGTCTCGGGCGCGGAGTTCGGCGACTTCATCTGGCAGCACGGCCGCCCGTCGTCGTTCCCGATCCTGATGGTGACGTTCGCGATCACGCTGGCGGCGATGTACGCCTACGGCTTCCGCGACCACAAGCGGCGCGCGGTCGACATCGACGCGCTCGGGATCGAGACGCACATCCCGAACAAGCCCTTCGCGACACTCGTGGTCGCCTGGTTCCTCCTGACGGTGTTCGGGATGGCGATGCGCGAGTACCTCGGCGTCAAGCTCGGCTTCATCGCGCTCACCGGCGCCGTCTCGCTGGTGCTGCTGCTCGAGGTCCTCCGCAGCAAGCTGCGCCCGCCCTCGTTCGAGGAGATCCTCGGCGAGCTCGACTGGCGCGCGATCCTGTTCTACATCGCGCTGTTCGCGCTGGTCGGCGGGCTCGAGAAGACCGGGCTGATCGAGAAGTTCGCGCACATGCTGAAGCCCGTTTTCGCCGAGAATTACGCGCTGGGCGCGACGCTGCTGTACTGGGTCACGATTCCCATCGTCGGCATCGTCGAGCACGACGCCTACATCCTCACGTTCCTGCACCTCATCAAGGAACTCGGCGGCGAGGGCGTCCCGGCGTGGCCGCTGTGGTGGATGATGGTGTGGTCCGGCACGCTCGGCAGCAACCTCACCGTCGCCGGCGCGCCGGCGCTGTTCGCCGCGCTCAACATCTGCGAGCGCGAGGAGAAGCGCAAGGTGTCGCTGCGCGAGTTCCTGTCGTGGAGCGTGCCGTTCACGCTGATCGCCTCCGGCGTATGCTATGCGTTCGGCATGATCATCTGGGTCCTCCCCTATGCCCGCTGACAACGCGAAGACGCCGGTTTTCCGGCACATCCTCGTTCCCACCGACGGTTCCCCCGCGTCGCTGCGCGCAGCGGCGGGCGCAATGGCGCTGGCGAAGGCGACCGGCGGTCGCGTCACCGGCTTCTTCGCCGCTCCGCCGGCCACCCCGGTCGTGTTCGGCAGGTTCCTGCCCAAGGGCTACCTGGCGCCCGACGAGCACGCGGCGATGATCGCGAAGATGACGGACCGCTACCTGGGCAAGCTGGCCAAGCTCGCCGCGGAAGCCGGCGTGCCGTTCGCGGGCGTGCACAGGACCAGCGACTACCCCGCCGAGGCGATCCTCGAAGTCGCCCGCGAGCGCAAGTGCGACCTGATCTGCATCGCCCCGCACACGCGCCAGTCCATCGCGGGCGCCCTGCTCGGCAGCCAGACCCACAAGGTCGTCGTGCAGGCGAAGATTCCCGTCCTCGTGTACCGCTGAGCGGGCGCCGGACCGGAGGTTGTCGAGGCGCCCTCTGGCGCGTTCCCGTCAGCGGGAGTGCCGGGTGACGCCGTAGTCGATCGAGAAGGAGAACGCCTGTCGCGGCGGCATGCCGGCGGCGGCCCGCGCCTTCGCCGCCACGGCGCGGGCGCGCGGCGCATAGCCGTCGCTCACCGTGTCGGCGATGCGCGCCACCTCGGCGAGCGCGCCGCGCGCCGCATCCGCGCGCTCCGGCACGCGTACGGCGTCCAGCGCGTCGAAGAACGGCGGGAACAGCGGGTCCAGCGGGCGGGGCACTGCAGGATCGCGCAGCGCGCGATCGATGCCAGGCAGCGTCGCGAGCGCCGCCCCGTAGTGCCGCTCGACGTGCCGGGCATAAGCCGCGGCGATCGCGACCGCCGGCGCCCACTGTCCCCGCGCGGCGAGATCCTCCGCCACGGGCGGCAGCAGCGCCTCGACCTGCGCGGGCGCCACCGTCGCATACGCATTCGCGGCGCTGCACTCGAGCCCTTCGTCGGCCAGCCGGACCAGGGTCGCCGCCCCTGACGCATCGCCCAGCGCGAGCGCGATCAGCGCCTCTCCGAGCCGGGCCGACCAGACCATGCCGGCGGCCTCGAGGAAGAAGACGACGCCGATGCGCGTGCACGCCATCGCCGCCTCCGCCGCGCCGCGATACAGCCTTCTTGCGGCTGCCGCGTCCCCGTCCACGTGCTGCGCGACCGCCGCCGCCAGCTGGTAGTAGCAAGGGATGAAGAACGGCGCGATGCGTCCCACGTCGGTGAGCGACTGGCAGGCGGCAAGGCGCGGGACCGTGCGCTCGGGGTCGAGCGCGTCGGATCCGTACACGGAGGCGATCGCCGCGGCGAGCCGCTCCGCAACGCGCTTCGCGAGCGCGAACTGGGCGGTGTTGACGAGGTCGCGCAGGTACCGGTACGCATAGCCCATCCAGACGGGAGATGCGTCGTCGGGCAGCGCGAACCGGGCAGCCATGTACTCGAAGTACGCCGCCCGCTGCAGTTCGGGGTCCGCAACGGGGGCGAGTGGCCGGCGCGACGCCCACACGAACTGGCGCTCGTTCGCCACGCGCGAGTGCACGTGCGCGAAGCCGGCCGCGCGAACCGCGTCCTCGAGCGCCCGCGTCGACATCAGGAACCCGTGGAAGCCCGGAGCCAGCGCCGCGAGCTGCGTCGTCGAGCGGTTGGACGGCGCGACGAACGACGCGGCGGGCGTGGTCAGGATCAGGACGCCGTCGTCGGCGACCCAGCGCCCGACGAGCGCGGCGAACGCGCCGGGATCGGGCACGTGCTCGATCACCTCGGATGCGTAGACGACGTCGAACCGCCGGCCCGCGAGCGCCGCGCAGCGCTCCAGCAGCTCGCCGTGGATCGTGACGCCCAGCTTCTCGGCGCCGATGCTGCCGTAGTCGGCGAGTTCGACGCCGATCGCCTCGCCCCGGCCGGTGCGCTGCCAGAAGTCGAGGGCGAACCCGAAGCCGCAGCCGACGTCGAGAACGCTGCCGCGCTGGCGCGCGACGAGGATCGGCCAGATCGTCTCCCAGACGCCGCCCCCCGCCTCCACGTAGAACCGCCAGAAGTCGTCGCGCCTCTGGTCGAGGTCGGAGAAGTCGCGGATGCCGGGCGGATCGTAGTAGAGGCTCGCGCACGACGCGCAGCGCAGCAGCGTCAGCGGCACGTGAGGTTCGACCAGCCCGGGGACGCTTGCCACCGGACGGGCAGGATCGCGCGATCCGCAGACCGGGCAGGCGAGCCCGGCACGCAGTGTTTCCCCGGGGCCGGCGAAGACGATGTCGTCGGGCGTGATCGTGGCCATGCAGGCGAGTCAGCGCTAGACCTCCGGCAGCGCGAGCTCGAAGAGCTTCGGCGCGTGCGCGAGGTTCGGATTGTAGGCGGGATCGGCAGCCAGCAGCGCTCCCCAGCGGGCGCGCATGGCAACGGCGTCGGCGTCCCCGGAGGGCCCGGATGCCACACTGCCGAGGACCGTCCCGGCGTGACGCAGCACCACGCCCGGGTGCCAGACCGTCCGGCAGCCCGATGCGGCGGCGCGCAGGCAGAAGTCGACGTCGTACCCGCGAGCGGCAAACGTCGCAGCGTCGAGGCCGCCCAACGCCGCCCAGAGGTCGCGACGCACCGCCATCGCCTCGATCGTCACGGCGGCGACGTTCTGCACGAGGGCAGCGCGGCCCGCCATGCCCCAGACGCCCTCCGCTTCGCCATGCCAGGCGGCAGCCGCGATGCCGACCGGATCCAGCATGAAGGCCCCCGCGGCGATGTCGCCGTTCGCGTCCTCCACCAGCGCTCCCACGGGCCCGGCGTCGGGCATCGCTGCATGGGCGATCCACGCGGCGAGACGCTCCGGGGGCGGGGGCGAGCAGCCGGCATCGGCGATCAGCACCACGTCGCCTGCCGCCGCCCCCACGGCCGCGTTGATCGCGCGGGCGGCATCGCGGCCGATCGCGCGGGGCCGCCCGTCGAGCGCCGCGGCAGGCACGTCGACCGCGCTCAGCTCGCGCGCCGCAGCGCCCGTCGCCGACCGCCACGCCTCGGCGTGAGGGCCAGCCGGTCCAAGCAGCACGACGGACACCCCGGGTGGCGGCGCGGCCACGGGATCGCACTCGAGGAAGTTGTCCCGCAGGACCCGGCGAATCCGCACCGCGACGCCGCGGCGCGCGAACGCGTCGGCGACGACGCGCTCCTGCGCATCGGCCGCGTAGCGCTTGCTCGCCATCGTGCGCGCCGTCGATCCCTGGATCGCGCGCCAGTGATAGAGGACGCGCGGCACGTGGCGGATCCGCCCGGCATCGACCCGCTCGGCGCAGCGAAGCAGCAGGTCCCAGTCCTGCGCGCCCTCCACGCCCTCGCGGAAGCCGCCGACCGCGCGGACGACCGACGTCCGGTACACGCCGAGGTGGCTCACGTAGTTCTGCGCGGTCAGCAGCGCCGGGTTCCAGTCGGGCTTGAAGTAGGGCTCGAACCGGCGGCCGGACTCGTCGACCTTGTCCTCGTCGCTGTAGACGATCGCGGCGTCGGGATGCGCGAGGATCTCCGTCGCGACCTCGCCTAGCGCGTGCGGCGCCAACAGGTCGTCGTGGTCCAGCAGCGCGACGAACTCGCCCGTCGCGAGCGCAAGCGCGCTGTTCGAGGCCGCGGAGATGTGCCCGTTGCGCTCGCGCATCGCCACGCGGATGCGCGCGTCGCGCTGCGCGTACTCGGACAGCACGCGCCTCACGTGCGGCGCCGGCGAGGCGTCGTCGGCGATGCAGAGCTCCCAGTGCGGGTAGTCCTGGGCAAGCACGCTGTCGAGGCACGCGCGCAGCGGCCCTTCCGGCGAGTCGTACGTGGGAGTGACGATCGAGAAGCGCGGCGCGCCCGGCTCGGCGGCGGCCGCCGCGCGCAGGGCCGCGCGGCGATCGCGGTCCGGCCGCTCGACCAAGTCCAACCACGACGCGTAGCGCGCTTCCCAGCGCTCGCGCAGCAGCGCGCTGTCGACGAGCCGGAGGTTGCGCTGCGCGATCCCGACGTCCGGCCGGATCGCCACCGCACGGGCCACGAGCTCGCGCGCGCGCGCGAACGAGCCGCGCTGGAAGTGCACGACGCCGAGCATGTGCAGTGCGTCGAAGTGACCGGGCGCCAGCGCGAGCGCGCGCTCGTACGCGCGGGCAGCGTCGTCGAGACGCCCCGCCTGCTGCGCACCGAGCGCCCGCAGCAGCACGGACTCGAGGGTCTCGGGCGCCGCCGAGGCTTCGAGCGAGCCGTGGCAGTCCTTGTAGCGCCGCCCGCTGCCGCAGGGACACGGCGAGTTCCGCGACGGCAACGCCCCGGTCACAGGTAGCCTCCGAGCCCGGCGTCGCGCGCAAACGCGCGGAACGACTCGAGGCCTGCCGCGTCGAAGCCCGGATGCTCGGGGAGCCTCGCGAAGAACGCCGACAGCACCGCGTCGCCCTCGAGCCGGCCGGCGAGCGTCAGCCCGGAGAACGTGTTGCCGCCGTGCAGGCGGTAGACGTAGAGCGGATCCGGCACGAGGCGAAGCCGCGTGGCGAAGCTCGCCGCGAGCAGGAAGTCCCAGTCGTGGCAGACGCGTAGCGCCGCGAATCCTCCGGTGGCGTCGAGGAGCGAGCGCCGGAAGACGAGGTTGCCTGTCGACACGGCGGCGTTGTGACGCACCAGCACGCGCAGCAGGTCCGGCGCCGCCGCGGCTTCGCGCAGGCGCTCCGAGAGCTCGCGCGCGTAGGGGGCGTCGGCCGGCCGGTCGTCGTCGTCGACGAGCGTCACGCCGGAGAAAGCGAGGCGGTGCGCATCGTCGAGCGCACCGGCGAGGACCGCGATCCGGTCCGGCGCAAATGCATCGTCCGAATTCACGAGCGCGATGACCTCGCCGCGGGCGAGCGCCATGCCCCGGTTCAGGGCGGCGTGCGCGCCTGCGTTCGCCTGCCGCACGAGCGTCACCGGGAACGGCGCGCGCCGCGCGAACTCGCGAATCGCGTCGACGCTGCCGTCGGTCGAGCCGTCGTCGACCGCGACGAGCTCGTCCGGAAGCCGCGTCTGCGAGGCGAGCGACGCGACTGCGCGAGCGAGGTAGCGGGCGTGGTTGTACACCGGCATCACCACGGAGACCTTCTCGCCCGCGCGTTCGCCGCGCGCCTGCTCCGACATCGTCGCGCCGGCATCCGTGCGCTCGACGGCGATCGAGCCGTCCGCGACGGCAGCCTGCGTCGCGCGCACGATCGCGTCGAAACGGGGCCGGCCGGGGTCCGGGCTGCAGGACCTCTCGCGCGCCGCGCGGACGGCTTCGAGGCAGCGCCGTCCATGGCGCGCATCGGGCTCGAGGTGATTGCCCTCCGCCCACTCGTTCCAGGCGTTCACGAACACGAGCCGGGCGTCGCCGCGGTGCCGGCGGCGCGTCTGCCGCAGCACGTGCTCGAGCCACACGCCGAAGAGCTCGGGCGTCGCCCCATCGACCACCATGCCGTCGCTCGGCCGCCGCGCGGTGTTGTCCCACATCGGCGTCACGCCGCGGTACTGCGGGAATGTCGGGCGCGGTCGCAGCAGGTAATCGGCGGCGAGGTTCGCATAGCCGTACACGCTGCCGCGGAACGACGGGTCGAGCGCCGGCGTGCGGGCGGAGACGTTCTCCGCCGCGTGGCCGATCGGCGGGAACTCGACGGCGGCGTCGAACCCGAAGGGCGTCGGATCGTCGAGCCCGTGCCGCTGCACCGCCGCCAGGTGGATCTCGCCGACGCCGCACGCCCGGCACGCGTCCCTCCAGATCGCCACCGTGCGCGCGACGTCGGGAATGTCCGCGATGCGGTAGACGAGCAGCAGCGGACGGCCGCCGACGCGCACGTAGCGGGGATCGCGGAACGCGGGAACGAGGCTCTCGATGAACGCGCGCGCGTCGTCCTCCGAATACCGCTGCGCCACCAGGATCTCGTGGTCGAGGCCGTCCCAGCGGCGCGTCCAGTTCTCGTTCGCCCAGCACACGCAGAACGGGAAGTCGGGACGGCCCCAGGCCAGCACTTCAGCGAGCGGCCGCTCGAGCAGCCGGCGTCCGCCGAACCAGTAGTGGTAGTAGCAGAACGCGTCGATGCCGTGGCGCCGGGCGAGCGCGGCCTGCGCCTCGCGGACCGCCGGGTCGGTGAGGTCGTAGTACCCCAGCTCGCCCGGCACGTGCGGCTGCGCGTGCCCGGCGTAGACCGCCCGCCCGCGGCGGACGTTCGTCCACTCCGTGAAGCCCTCGCCCCACCACTCGTCGTTCTCGGGAATGCGGTGGTACTGGGGCAGGTAGAAGGCGATCACGCGCACCGCGCGATCGTCGCCGGCGTGCGCGCCGTCGATCGAAGCGCCAAACGCGACGGCCTCCCGGACGAGCTCGGCCTCGGCCGGCCGGCGCGCGAGCGCCTGCTCGATCAGGCGCCGGTTGAAGCGCGCGCCGCCATCGCCGGGGCGCAGCGCGAGCGCGCGGTCGACGAGCCGCAGCGCGACTTCGAACTCGCCGCGCTGGAAGTGCGCCACGCCGAGCATGTGCAGCGCGTCGAAGTGATCCGGCGCGAGCTCCAGCGCGCGCTCGTAGGCGCCGATCGCTTCGACGATTCGTCCCTGCTGCTGCGCGGCGAGCGCATCGCGCAGCGTCGCGTCGAGCGCGGCGGCCGCGGCGTCGATCGCGCCGTGGCACTCCTTGTAGCGGCGACCGCTGCCGCAGGGGCACGGCGCGTTGCGCGAGGCCGGCGCGGGAAACGGTGCGGCGGGGACCACGCGGGGTTCAGTAGCTGCCGGGCTGGGCGAAGTTCTCGAAGCGCGTGTACTCGCCGAGGAACGTGAGGCGGACCGTGCCGATCGGGCCGTTGCGCTGCTTGCCGATGATGATCTCGGCCACGCCCTTGTCCTGCGTGTCCGGGTTGTAGACCTCGTCGCGGTAGATGAACAGGATCACGTCCGCATCCTGTTCAATGGCTCCGCTCTCGCGAAGATCCGACATCACCGGCCGCTTGTTCGGCCGCTGCTCCAGCGAGCGGTTGAGCTGCGAGAGCGCCATGACGGGGACCTTGAGCTCCTTCGCCAGCGCCTTCAGCGACCGCGAGATCTCGGAGATCTCCGTCGCCCGGTTCTCGCCCTGCGAGGTCGCCTGCATCAGCTGGATGTAGTCGACGATGACCAGCCCGAGGTCGCCGTACTGCTTCATCATCCGCCGCGCGCGCGAGCGGACCTCGATCGCCGAGAGCGCCGGCGTCTCGTCGATCAGGATGCGCGCGTCGTTGAGGTGGCCGAGCGCCGCGGAGAGGCGCTCCCAGTCCTCCGGCTGCAGGCGGCCGGTGCGCAGGTGCTGCGCGGGCAGCCGCCCGACCGAACCGATCATCCGCATCGCGAGCTGGTTCGCGCCCATCTCCATCGAGAACACCGCCACCGGGCGCTTGACGTGCAGCGCCACGTGCTCGCCGATGTTGAGCGCGAGCGACGTCTTGCCCATGCTCGGTCTTCCGGCGACGATGACGAGGTCGCCCGGCTGCAGCCCCGCAGTCTGGCGGTCGAGGTCGGTGAAGCCGGTCGCCACGCCCGTCACGTCGGAGGGGTCGTCGCGGTTGTAGAGCTCCTCGATGCGCTCGACGACGCTGCTCAGGAGCTTCCCGATCTCGGCGAAGTTCTGCTGGCCGCGCGAGCCCCGCTCGGCGATGTGCAGCACCTTCGCCTCGGCGAGATCGAGCACCTCGCGCGCGCTGCGCCCCATCGGCCGGTAGGCGGCTTCGGCGATCTCGCCCGCGGTGCCGGCGAGCTGGCGCAGGATCGAGCGCTCGCGCACGATCGCCGCGTAGTGGCGGATGTTCGCCGCGGTCGGCACGTTGCCCACCAGCGCGCCGAGGTACGCGAGCCCGCCGACGTAGTCGAGCTTGCGCGTCGAGTCGAGCGCCTCGGACACCGTGACCACGTCGGCCGGCCGGCCCTCCGCGATCAGCCGCATCGCCGCGTCGTAGACCAGGCGATGCGCGTCCGAGTAGAAGTCCTCGGGCCCTAGGACGTCGCCGATGCGGTCGGCCGCGTCGTTGTCGAGCATGAGGCCGCCGAGCACGGACTGCTCCGCCTCGATCGAGTGCGGCGGCAGCTTCAGCGCATCGACTTGCGGGTCGTCGGGCATCGGCGGGAACGGGAGGGAAGCGCGGCGAAAACGGTCATTCTAGTGCAGTGAGTCGGCAGTTCGTTGAACAATCCGGCCAGTTCGCTCCCAGCCATTGTTGCCCCTGCGCGGCAGGTGCCCAACCTCGCCGCGCAGGGGCGTCGCGGCCGGAAGCGAACGCGGCCGGATTGTGCGGGGCGCCTCGACCCGGCGGGAATGCGTCAACGAACTACCGACTCACTGCACTAGCGCCCGCGCCACGCACGCGGCGTTCGTTGAAAAGGACGAAGGCGCCCCGGGGGGCGCCTTCGCCGGCTCGCTGCGGCCGCGCGGGCCGCGCCCCGCATCAGCTCTGCGCGGTCTCGCCGACGACCGTGACGGTGACGTGCGCGAGCACGTCGCTGTGCAGCGCGATCGTCACCGGGTGTTCCCCGACCGTCTTGAGCGGGCCGGCGGGCAGGCGCACCTGCGCCTTCTCGATCTTCACGCCGTCGCGCCCGAGCGCCTCGGCGATGTCGATCGTGCCCACCGAGCCGAACAGGCGGCCGTCCACGCCGGCCTTCTGCACGACCCGCACCGTCTGCCCTTCGAGCTTGCCGGCGAGCGCCTGCGCCGCGGCGAGCTTCTCCGCCGCGGCGGCTTCGAGCTCGCTGCGCTTCGCTTCGAGGAGCTTCAGGTTCTCGGGCGTGGCGCGCTTCGCCATGCCCTTCGGGATCAGGTAGTTGCGGGCGAAGCCGTCCTTGACCTTCACCACGTCGCCGAGGTTGCCGACGTTGCCGACCTTCTCGAGGAGGATGATCTGCACGGCGTCCTCCCTAGTGGCGGTCGGTGTAGGGGATCAGCGCGAGGAACTGCGCGCGCTTGATCGCCGTGCCGAGCTGGCGCTGGTAGCGGGCCTTCGTGCCGGTGATGCGCGCCGGCATGATCTTGCCGTTCTCCTGCACGAAGTCCTTCAGCACGTCGACGTCCTTGTAGTCGATCTCCTTCACCTTCTCGGCGGTGAAGCGGCAGAACTTGCGGCGCTTGAACAGCGCATTGCCGCGTTCGCGCTTCTTGCCGTCCTTGCGTCCTTTGCCTTTTCCCATCGGGCGGGGCATGGTGTCTTCCTCGTTCTCAGTGGTCGATGCGTTCGTTCGTTCGCGCGTCCAGCGGCTCGAAGCGGTCGATGTGCAGGGCGAGCGTGGTTCCGGTGCGCCAGCGCCGCGCGACGAAGCCCGCGCAGCGGATCGCCGAACCCTCCGGCAGCCCGGCCAGGCCCCGCGCGGTGTCCCCGAACGCCACGGCGGCGATCTCGCAGTCGACCTTGCGTCGCCCCCCGGCCTCCGGCTGCTCCGACGCGTGCTGCAGCGTCAGCGACAGCGCCGGGACCCCGGCGGGCGTGTAGCGCAGGTCGTCGCGATGCGCGATCGTGGCGTCGAGCGTCAACCGGTTGGCGGAGCCTTGCCCGGCGGGGGGCACGGCGGAGCGCCCGGCGTTCGCCTAGGCCGCCGCCGGCGCCTGGCCCTCGGCCGGCGCCACGGGCGCGCTCTCCTTGCGCTCGCCGCGCTCGCCGCGGTCGGACAGGCTGCGGGCCTTCTCCTCCTTCATCATCGGCGACGGGGCGACTTCCGCCACGCGCTTGGCGACGATGAGGTGGCGCAGCACCGCGTCGTTGAACTTGAACGCGTGCTCGAGCTCGGTCAGGGTCTCCTGGTCGATCTCGACGTTCATCATGACGTAGTGCGCCTTGTGCATCTTCTGGATCGGATAGGCGAGCTGGCGCCGCCCCCAGTCCTCCAGCCGGTGCACCCGGCCGCCGCGGCTGGTCACCGTGGCCTTGTAGCGATCGACCATCCCCGGGACCTGCTCGCTCTGGTCCGGGTGGACGATGAAGACGATCTCGTAGTGTCGCAAGACAGACTCTCCTTACGGACGATTGGGCGCATCGTTCCCCTCGCGGGAACCGTGCCGGAAGCTCGCTCCCGGCCGCGCCGACGGCCACCCCGTACCTTCCGGGTGTGGCAAGGAAGCCCAACATTGTAGCCCGACCGGCCCCGGTCGGGCAAGGCGGGCTAGCCCGGGGCGCTCCGCCCCCGGCGTGCCGGCCGCGCCGGCGGCTCGCCGACCTTCTCCAGCAGCGCGGCGAGCTTGCGGCGCTCCGCCGCCGTGAGGCAGGCAGCGACCTGCCGGTCCGCTTCCAAGACCAGCTGCTTCACCTCGGCCAGGCGGCGGCGGCCCGCGGGCGTGATGCGCAGGCCGTAGGCCCGGGCGTCGGTCGCCGAAGGCACCCGCGCGACGAAGCCCTCGGCCTCGTGGAAGTCGATCAGCAGCATGACGCCCGAACGCGCGATGCCGAGGATCTCCGCGAGCCGGGTCTGCGTCAGTCCGGGATTCTGCTCGACGATCACCAGCGAGCTGAAGCGCTGCGGGGTGAACTTCGTGCCCCCGACGACGCGCTCGAACACGACCAGCGAGGCGAGCTGTGCGCGGCGGATCGCGTAGCCGGTCAGCTCGTCGAGCACCCCGTAGGCGACGCCGGGGACGTGCCGCTCGAGGCGTCCGGTCATCTCCGCGGCTGCTGCGGTACGGCGCGCCATGCCGCCCCCTGCTCGTGTGGCCCGGCGGCCATCGTAGCGCAGTCGCCACGCGCCTTCGCCCTCGCGAGGAACAGGGCTATTGCGGCATCGTGCCCCCGAGGATTGCGTCGCGCTCGGCTTTGGGGCGCTTCGCCAGATAGCGCACCTCGGCGTAGAACCGCGGCAGGTCGCCGCCGTAACGCGCAAGCAGCGCGCGGAACGCCGGCGCCTTCTCGTCGTAGAGCGCGACCGACGCGAGGCTCGCATTGTTCGGCCCGCGGCCATCGTGACCGGCAAACCAGCGCTCGTAGCCCGCGAGCCCCGCCTCGCCCGCCCTGGCGGCTTCGTACGCCGCGCGCATCGACGCGAATGCCGCGGCCTTGCGCGCCTGCTTGACCGCCTCGGGAGCGTCGCTCGCGTAGACGGCGGCGAGTTCCGCCCGCGCATCGCGCACCAGTTGCACGAACACGCCGCGCAGGCGATCGGCGCGCGCCTGCTCGGCGGCGAGCCGCGCGTGCGCGTCGGTGCCGGCGCGCGCGGCGATCCAGCGCGCGACCCCCGCCTCCTCGACGGCGGCGGCGAAGCTCTCGTTGAAGGTGGTGTCGTCGCGCACGTAGGCGACTTGGTGCGCGAGCTCGTGGAAGACGAGCCGCGCGAGCGCCGTGTCGGGGTAGCGCACGAACGACGAGAGCAGCGGGTCGTCGAACCAGCCGAGCGTGGAGTACGCGGGCACGCCGGCGACGTGGACGTCGTCGCCCGCTGCGGCGAGCCGCGCCGCCTCCGCCTTCGCGTCCGCCTCGCTGAAGTAGCCGCGGTAGTTGACGCAGCCCGCGACCGGGAAGCACCACTTCCGCGGCTCGAGCGAGAGCGCCGGCGCCGCGAAGACGTTCCACGCCACGAACGGCCGGCCGAGGTCGGCGTAGCGCGTGTAGCTCGCGTTGTCGGGCAGCGCGAGCTCGCGGCTGGCGAACGCGCGGATTTCCCGGGCGAGCGCGAGGCGCTCGGCGAGCTTCGCGTCGGCGGTCGTCGACATCACCTCGTCGACCGGCCGCGCGCCGGCGAGCAGGCCGAACTGCCCGGCGGCTCCCTGCCAGTAGTAGTCGAGCGCCCCGCAACCGCCCAGCGCCGCGACGACCGGCGCGAGCAGGGCGTTGCGCAGCGCCCGCCTCACGCGGGAACGAGCGCGCCGCGCAGGCGCGCCACACCCTCGCGCAGCTTGTCCAGCGCTATCGTGTAGGAGAAGCGCACGTGCTCCGCCGCGCGGTGCTCGCCGAAGTCCACGCCCGGCGTGATCGCCACGCCGGTCCGCTCGAGCACGTCGCGGCAGAAAGCGAGGCTGTCGCGCGAGAAGCGCGAGCAGTCGGCGTAGACGAAGAACCCGCCGCCCGGCATGACCGGCACGCCGAAGCCCAGCTCGCGCAGTGCCGGCACGAGGAAGTCGCGCCGCTCGCGGAACGCGCGCCGCCGCTCCTCGAGCAGCGCGAGCGTGTCCGGGCGGAAGCAGGCGAGCGCGGCGCGTTGCGAGACGGTGGCCGGCGAGATGTAGAGGTTCTGCGCGAGCTTCTCGAGGTCGCGCACGTGCCGCCGCGGCGCGACGATCCACCCCAACCGCCAGCCGGTCATGTTGAAGTACTTGGAGAAGCTCGACACGACGAAGGCGTCGTCGGCGAACGAGAGCACCGAGCGCGGCTCGCCCTCGTAGGCGAGGCCGAGGTAGATCTCGTCGACGACCAGCTGCCCGCCGCGCGCCGCGACGGCGCGAGCGATGTCCCGCATCGCGCCCGGCGCCACCATCGTGCCGGTCGGATTCGACGGCGAGGCGATCAGCACGCCGCGCGTGCGCGCGCTCCAGCGCGCGTCGACGAGGTCGGCCGACAGCTGGTAGCCGCGCTCCGGCCCGACCGGAATGCCGACCGGAGCGCCTTCCAGCACGCGCACGAAGTGGCGGTTGCACGGGTAGCCGGGGTCGGCCAGCAGGATCTCGTCGTCGCGGTCGACCAGCAGGGCCATCACCAGCAGCAGCGCGGCCGACGAGCCTGCGGTGACGATCACGCGCTCGGGGTCGACGTCGGCGCCGTAGCGCTCGCCGTAGTGCCGCGCGATGGCGCGACGCAGCTCCGGCAGGCCGAGCGCCGAGGTGTAGTAGATCCCGCCGCCGGCCAACGCCGCGCGCGCGGCCTCCAGCACGGCGGGCGGCGTCGGGAAGTCGGGCTCGCCGATCTCCATGTGCACCACCGACCGGCCGGCGGCCTCGAGCGCGCGCGCGGCGGTCTGCACCTCCATCACGTGGAACGGCGCGATGCCGGCGACGCGTGCGGCGGTGGCGAGGCGGGAGTCCATCGAATGGCCGATGCGGGACGGCGGGCGCGATGCGTTAACGTACGCACTCGCATGCTAACGCCAACCGCCGCGCATCCCGTGCCCGCCCGCAACGGAACCCGCCTGGTCCCGCTCGCTGCGCCCCTGCTCCTCGCCTGCGCCGCCGGCGTGGCGGCCGCGCCGGGCGTCTGGCGCTGCGCGGTCCCCGGCGCGGCCCCCGTGTACCAGGACAGGCCCTGCGACGCCGGGCGGCAGCAGAAGGACCTCGCCGCCGACCCTCCGCCGTTGTCGATCGTGCCGCTGGAACTGCCGGCGCGCCCAGCCGAACCGAAGGCGAAGCCGCGGCGCGCCGAGGCACCCTCGCCCAGGCCGCGCCGGGCGGAGTCGCGCATCGCCGGCGATCCCGCGCTGCGCCGGCACGTCCGCGAAGGCATGACCGAAGGCGAAGTGCTGGCCCGGCTGGGCACACCCGACTTCGCTTCGCCGAAAGCCGGTCGCAAGGCGCGCTGGACCTACCTCCCTGCCCCGGACGACCCGCAGACGATCACGCTGGTCCGTTTCGAGGACGGCGCGGTGGTCGCCGTCGAGCGGCGCGTGGTGCGCTGATGCGCGCGCTGGTGCAGCGGGTGCGCGAGGCGAGCGTCACGGCCGAGGGCCGCGTGACAGGCGCGATCGGGCCGGGCCTCGTCGTGCTCGCCGGCGTGGCCGCCGACGACACGGCCGAGGACAGGGCGTGGACCGCGCGCAAGGTCGTCCAGATGCGCATCTTCGACGACGACGCAGGCGTGATGAACCGCTCGGTCCTCGACGTGGCCGGCGGCCTGCTCGTCGTGTCGCAGTTCACGCTGTTCGCCTCGACCAGGAAGGGCAACCGGCCGTCGTGGTCGGGCGCGGCGCCGCCCGAGGTCGCGCGGCCGTTGTTCGAGGCTTTCGTGGCGGAACTGGCGATGGCGGCGAGCAGGCCGGTGGCCACGGGCGTGTTCGGCGCGATGATGCAGGTGGCGCTGGTCAACGACGGCCCGGTCACGATCTGGCTCGACTCGAGAGCCCGGGAGTAGTCGTCTAACCCGGACCTTGTTACGGAGCAGCCCCGGCACTGAAAGGTCGTGGAAGACGGCGCAGCGGGCACCCAGGCGTTGCATGACGCGTGTTGTTGCGTGCCGTTGCCGGCGGGCGCCGACGGGCCGCCCCTAGGCGCCCGCCCTGACTTCGACCCGATGCAAGAGGCGCGACTCCAACGCCTCGTGTCCTCGCCTCCCGTGCGAACGCCTTTTGCATCGGCCGCCTGGGCGATAATGCCGACGCCATGGCCCTTTCCCGCTGGTCCCGCTGGGCGATCGCGTTGGTCGTGCTGGCGATCGCCGCCGGCGCGTACCTGTTCCTGCGCCGCGCGGGTCCCCTGGTCGACACCGTCGTGCTGGCGCCCACGCGACTCGCGCAGACGGTCGTCGTGTCGGGCCGCGTGCTCGCCCCTGCGCGCGTGGAGATCGGCTCGACGATCACCGGGCGCGTGGCGCGCGTCGCCGCGGCCGAGGGCGCGAAGGTGGCCGCGGGCGCGCCGCTGCTCGAGCTCGAGCCCGCCGAACTCGCCGCCGCACTGGCGCAGGCCGTCGCCGCCGAGCGTGCCGCCGCCACTCGCATCGAGCAGTGGAAGGCCGTTGCGCGGCCCGGGGTGCGCGAGCAGCTCGCGCAGGCCGAGGCCAATTTCCGGCTGGCCGACCGCGAGGCGAAGCGCTTCGAGGAGCTCTACGCGAAGGGCTTCGTCGGCGAGGCGCGCGTCGACGAAGTGCGCCGCGCACTGGCGGTTGCGCGCAGCCAGCTCGACGTGGCGCGGGCAAACGCCGCGGCCGGGGGCGACCAGGGCGTCGACCGCCGGCTGCTCGACGACCAGCTCGCGCAGGCGCGCGGCGCGCGCGAGGCCGCGCAGGCCAAGCTCGCGCAGACGCGCATCGTCGCGCCCGCTGCGGGCGTCGTGCTCGACCGCAACGTCGAGCCCGGCGACATCGTCCAGCCGGGGCGCAGCCTGCTGTCGCTGGCGCTCGACGGACCGGTGCGGCTCACGGCGCTGATCGACGAGAAGAACCTCGCGGTGCTCGTCGCCGGCCAGAAGGCCGTGGCCTCGGCCGACGCGTTTCCCGACCGCCGCTTCGACGCGGTGCTCGAGTACCTCTCGCCCGGCGTGGACGCGCAGCGCGGCACGGTCGAGGCGAAGTTCGCCGTCCCCTCGCCGCCCGCCTACCTGCGCTCCGACATGACGGTGTCGATCGACATCGGCGTGGCCGAGCGCCGCGACGCCCTCGTCGTGCCCGCGGGCGCGCTGCGCGACGCCGCCACGCCATCGCCGTGGGTGCTGGTGGCGCGCGACGGCGTGGCGCACAGGCAGGCCGTCCGCCTCGGCGCGCGCGCCGCCGATCGCGTCGAGGTCGTGTCGGGGCTCGCCGCCGGCGATCGCGTCGTCGCGACGCCCGGCATCGCCGAAGGCGCGCGCGTGCGCGTGCGCGAGTAGGCGATGCCGTTCGAGTGGACGGTCGCGCTGCGCTTCCTGCGCGAGGGCCGCTTCCAGTCGCTGCTCATCATCGGCGGCGCCGCCATCGGCGTCGCGGTGGTCATCTTCATCACGGCGCTGGTCAACGGGCTGCAGGCGAACACGATCCGCCGCGTGCTGGGCACGCAGGCGCACATCGTCATCCGCCCCACCGAGGAGGTCGCGCGCCCGCAGCGCGACGCCGCGGAGGGAGGCGCCGTGCTGCCGCGCGTGGAGGCGCGCGCGCAGCGCCTGCGCTCGATCGACCAGTGGCAGCCGCTGGTGGCCATGCTCGACGGCCTTCCGGGGCTCACCGGCGTCTCGCCGATGGTCTCCGGCCCCGGATTCGCCGTGCGCGGCGACGCGACGAAGGCGATCGCGGTGTTCGGCGTCGACCCGCAGCGCTACGACCGCATCGTCTCGCTGACCGAGCGGCTCGTGCACGGCGCCTTCCGCGTGCAGGCGAACGAGGCGGTGATCGGCAAGGAGCTCGCGCAGGACCTTGGGCTCGCCGTCGGCGACCGCTTCCGCCTCGTCACCTCCGAGGGCGCCGCCGCCGTCTCCGAGGCGTTCATGGTGACCGGCATCGTCGACCTCGGCGTGCGCGACCTCAATCGCCGCAGCGTCTACATCGGCTTTCGCACCGCGCAGGCGCTGCTGTCGCTGCCGGGCGGCGCCTCGCAGATCGACCTCAAGGTGACGGAGCTGTTCGGCGCCGAAGCGCTCGCGCAGGACCTCCAGGCGCGCACCGGGCTCACGGTGGAGTCGTGGATGCGCACCAACGAGCAGCTGCTCGCCGCGCTGCGCGCGCAGACGATCACGACGACGACGATCCGCATCTTCGTCTCGGTGATCGTCGTGCTCGGCATCGCCAGCGTGCTCGTCGTGTCGGTGGTGCAGAAGCGCCGCGAGATCGGCATCCTGCGCGCGATGGGCGCCTCGCGCGGCAAGATCCAGCGCGTGTTCCTGCTGCAGGGCGCCGTCGTGGCCGTGGTCGGTTCCGTCCTCGGCATCGCGCTGGCGCTGGCCATGGTAGTGGTCTTCCTCGACGTCGCGCGCAACGCCGACGGCACGCCGCTGTTCGAGCTCGTCGTGACGCCGTGGCTGTTCGTCGGCACGGCGGTCGGCGCGATCGTGTGCGGCCTTGCCGCCGCCTACGCGCCCGCGCGCCGCGCGGCCGGGCTCGACCCGGCGCAGGCGATTCGCATCTGACCATGGGCACTGCGGCAAGCACTGCGGTCCCCCTGCTCGAACTCGCGGGCCTCACCAAGAACTACGGCACGGGCACGGAAGTCGAGACGCAGGTGCTGCACGGCCTCGACCTCGTCCTGCAGCCCGGCGAGTTCACTGCGCTCATCGGCCCCTCGGGGTCGGGCAAGTCGACGCTGCTCAACGTGATCGGCCTGCTCGAGCCGCCCACCGGCGGCTCGTACCGGCTGCAGGGTCGCGAGACGGCGCAGCTCGCCGAGGCCGAGCTCACGCGCCTGCGCGGGCGCACGATCGGCTTCGTGTTCCAGTTCCACCACTTGCTGCCGGCGTTCACCGCCACCGAGAACGTGCTGATGCCCTCGCTCGTGGCCGAAGGCCCGGTCACGGCGCCGCGCCGCGCCGCCGCGCGCGAGCTGCTGACGGCAGTGGGGCTCGCCGACCGCCTCGACTACCTGCCGCGCAAGCTCTCCGGCGGCCAGCAGCAGCGCGTGGCGATCGCGCGCGCACTCGCCATGTCGCCGCAGCTCGTGCTGGCCGACGAGCCGACCGGCAACCTCGACACGCACTCGGCGGACGACATCTTCGCACTGATGCGCCGCTTCAACCGCGAGCGCGGCACGGCGTTCCTGATCGTCACGCACGACCCGAGGCTCGCGGCGCGCTGCGACCGCATCGTCGAGCTGGTCGACGGGCGGATCGCGTCCGACCGGCCCAATCCGGCCTGACCCGGGGCGGCCCCGTATCCGGAAACGCAGTCAGGATTCGAGCAGCGACCGCAGCATCCACGCTCCCTTCGAGGCGGAGTCGTCACGCGGCCTCGCCGCATGAGCCTCCGCCGGGAAGGCGCGCCTATGCTTCGAGCAGCGATCGGAGCATCCACGCGTTCTTCTCGTGGATCTGCATGCGCTGGGTGAGGAGGTCGGCCGTCGGCTCGTCGTTCGCCTTGCCGACGACCGGGAGGATGCTGCGCGCCGTGCGCACGACCGCCTCGTTGCCCTCGACGAGCAGGCGGATCATCTCCTCCGCCCTCGGCTGGCCGGGGGTCTCGCGGATCGACGAGAGCTTCGCGAATTCCGCGTAGGTGCCGGGCGCGAAGTGGCCGAGCGAGCGGATGCGCTCGGCGATCAGGTCGGTCGCCGTCCACAGCTCGGTGTACTGCACCTCGAACATGAGGTGCAGCGTGTTGAACATCGGGCCGGTGACGTTCCAGTGGAAGTTGTGCGTCTTGAGGTAGATCGCGTAGGTATCGGCCAGCAGGCGCGACAGGCCCTCCGCGATTCTGGCGCGGTCCTTCGCGGCAATGCCCGTGTCGATCGCGGGCGCCGCGGCTCTCTTCGCTTTCATGTCGCCTCCGTGGGGGCCCGCGGGACGCGGGCGATGCACAAGGATAAGCATCCCCCGCCCGCGTGGCCAATCGAACGTATCGATCGCCTGCATAGGGGGCCCTTATCGGACCGCCCGGACCGGGGCTACTCCCTGTCGACCGAGTAGCGCCCCGGTCCGAATGCGTACGCGAGCAGCAGGCCGCCGACGATGGCCATGTTCTTGTTGAAGAGCAGCTTCTCCGCGAATTGCCGCGCCTCGGGAAGCGCCCAGAAGTTGTGGAAGAGGATCGTCGCCGCCAGCGTGAAGACGGCCAGCGCCAGCGCCGCCCAGCGCGTCTTCCACCCCACGAGGAGCATGAGGCCGCCGACGAGCTCGACGACGATCGCGATCGCCGCGCCGACGTCGGGCAGCGGCAGGCCCTTGCTGGCGATGTAGCCGGACGTGCCGGCGAAGCCGCCGATCTTCGAGAAGCCGGCGGGGATGTACATGATGGCGATCAGGATGCGGCCGATCAGCGCCGCGATGTCACGGGCATTGCTCATCGTGATTGTCTCCGGAGGGGTCAGGGGAGGTCGAACAGCAGCACCTCGGCCGCGTCGCCGCGGTCGAGGGTGATCGTCGGCTCGCCATCGAGTTTCGCGGCGTCGCCGTGCGTCAATGGGGTGCCGTTGACGCGCACGCTGCCGCGCGCGACGTGCACGTAGGCGCGGCGGCCCGGGGCAAGCGCGTGCTGCACGCGCTCCTCGCCGTCGAGCAGCGTCGCGTACAGCTTCGCGTCCTGGTGGATCGTCACCGCGGCGCCGCTGCCTGCGGGCCCCGCGATGAGCGCGAGCCGGCCGCGCTTGGCCTGCGAGGGCACGTTCGCCTGCTCGTACGAGGGCGCGAGGCCCCGCGTCGCAGGCTCGATCCAGATCTGCAGGAAGTGCACCACGCGCTCGCGCGAGGCGTTGAACTCGCTGTGCATCACGCCCCGCCCGGCGCTCATGCGCTGCACGTCGCCGGGCACGATGACCGATCCCGTGCCCATGCTGTCCTTGTGCTCGAGCGCGCCGTCGAGCACGTAGCTCACGATCTCCATGTCGCGGTGGCCGTGCGTGCCGAAGCCCATGCCCGGCTGCACCCTGTCCTCGTTGATCACCCGCAGGCTCGAGTAGCCCATATGCGCGGGGTCGTAGTAGTCGGCGAAGCTGAAGCTGTGGAAGCTGTCCAGCCAGCCGTGGTTCGCGTGGCCGCGTTCGGAGGCGTGTCGCAGTGTGATCATTCGAATCCTCTGTCATTCGATGCCGCGAATGGTACAGTGGCATGGCCAACGGAAAAACGAGAGAATGCTGAAGTCTATGTGCAGATATTTTGAATGATGGGCATCGACCTCGAGTCGCTCGCCGTCATCGACGCCATCGACCGCGGCGGCAGCTTCGCCGCCGCGGCGCGGGCGCTGGACCGCGTGCCCTCCGCGATCACCTACACCGTGCGCAGGCTCGAGGACGAGCTCGACGTGCTGCTGTTCGACCGGCGCGGCAAGCGCGCGAAGCTCACGCCCGCCGGTCACGAGCTGCTGGAGCAGGGTCGCGTGCTTCTGGCCGAAGCGGCCGCGCTCGAACAACGCGTGCAGCGCGTGGCGAGCGGCTGGGAAGCGGAGCTCGCGATCGCGGTGGACACGATCCTGCCGATGGGCCGCGTGTGGCCGATGGCGGCGCGCTTCTTCGCCGAGTGCCGGCAGCGCCAGGGCGCGCACACGCGTTTGCGCTTCTCGCACGAGGTGCTCGGCGGTGCCTGGGACGCGCTTGCCGAATCGCGCGTCGACCTCGTGCTCGGCGCCTCCGGCGAGCCTCCCCCCGGCGGCGGCTTTCGCACGCGCGTGCTGGCGGAGGCGCCGATGATCTTCCTCGTCGCGCCCACGCATCCGCTCGCGCGCGCGCCGGAGCCGATAACCGAGTCGCAGGTGGCGAAGCACCGCGGCGTGGTGGCCACCGACAGCTCGCGCCGGCTGCCGCCGCGCAGCGTCGGATTGCTCACGGGACAGGAGACGCTCGCCGTGGCAAGCCTCGCGGACAAGCGCGCGGCGCAGGTCGCGGGACTGGGCTGCGGCTGGTTGCCGTGGTTCCTCGCAGCGGACGACGTCGCCGCGGGGCTGCTCGTCGCGCGCGCCGTCGACACGCAGCGGCACCCCGCGCGCATCGTCGCGGCCTGGCGCGACACGCGGCCGGGCAAGGCGCTCGCCTGGTGGATCGACGCGATCGCCGGCAGCGACTGGCGATTCCTCGCCGCGGGGCCCGCCCCTCCCCGGCGCGCGGCGAAATGACCGGCACGCATTGCCCGTGCGGGCGGCGCGCGCACCGCCGCCCGTTACAGCGACGGCGGCACGCGATTCGCCAACGCCTTCTGCTCCTGGGAGGGCGATCCCTGGGGCGGGTGGCGCCGCGGTCGCCATCTCGCCTTGCTCGGCGCGGGGCGCCGTGGCGCGCGAGCCGCGCGCCGTCAGTGCACCGACGTGCGCGGCGCCTGCGCGGGCTCGTCTGACCGCTCGCCGCTTCCCGCAAGCATCGCCGCCACCAGCTCGCCGATCGCAGCGCCCGTGCAGGCATTGCTGTGCGGCATGGCGGCGAGGTGCCGCATGACCACGGGGGTCTGCATGAAGACGGGCAGGCGCTCGTATTCGCGGTAGACGGCAAGCGTGCGGATCGCGCGGGCGAACGCGTCGTCGCCCGCGATCCCGGGCCTTGGCATGAGCGCGGCCTTGCGTTGCTCCCGCGCGTCGAGCGCGAAGATCGTCGCGCCTTCCTTGATCGTCGCGGTCACCTTGAGCTGTGCGAGCGACGTGGGTGCAACCTTCGTCGGATCCGCCGACAGGATGACGAAGTCGGCGAGCTTGCCCACCTCGATCGAGCCCTTGCGTTCCTCCTCGAAGTGCTGATACGCCGGCCAGATCGTCATGGCCTTCAGCGCGGTCATGACGTCCACGCGCTGATGCGGCCCCACGACGCGGCCCGTCCCGCGGGCCCGTCGCGTCACCGTCGCGTCCAGCACGCGCATGGAATCCGGGAATGCGACCGGCGCGTCGTGGTGCGTGGAGAAGATCATCCCGCGCTGGCGGACCCAGCCGGTCGGCGAGATGTTCCGACCGCGCTCCGGGCCCACGGTCTGGTTGAGGTGCCACTCGCCCCAATAGAAGGTGTGCATGGGGAACAGCGACGGGAACACGTTCAGGCGCTGGTAGGCGTCGACCTGGTCCTCACGCATGAACTGGCCGTGGATGAGCACGGGTCGCAGGTTCTTGCCGCCGTGCTTCAGCTGCGCGACCGTCAGCCCCGCGATGAGCGCGTCGGATGCCGCTTCGCCGTTCGCGTGCGTCTGCACCTGGACGTCGTTGGCATAGGCCCAGGTGAGCAGGCTCACCACGTCCTCCGGCATGGCGGACGGATAGCCGCTGTAGCCTGGCGGGTAGCTGCCGACCGGCTTGTAGTAGGGGCGATCGCGCCACGCCGTGAAGCCCTGCGGCGAGCCGTCGATGACGATCTTGCCGCCGGCGACGCGGAAGCGGTTGGCGTACTCGCGGCTCGCGTTGGCCTTGACGAAGTCGCGGTCGATCGCGAGCAGCGGGTACGAGGTCACGTCGATCTTCAGTTCGCCTGCCGCGGCAACCTGCCGCATCGCGGCCACGCTGCCCGGCGTCGAGCCGCCGTCCTGCGCGGTGGTGTAGCCGTAGCGCGCCCACAGCTCCGTGCCGGCCTTGAAGAACGTCTTCACGCCGTCGGCACCCACCTGGCCCAGGAGCTTCAGCGCCGCCGCCTGCATCGCGGTTTCCTCGAGGACGCCATCGGGCTCCCGGCCGCCCGCCTTGCGCCGGATCACGCCACCTGCCGGGTCGGGGGTGTCTGACGTGTACCCGACGACCTCGAGCGCCTTCGAGTTGAGGGCGGCGAGATGCGCCGACTGGTGCACGAGCAGTATCGGCACGTCGCGCGAGACGCTGTCGAGATCGTCGCGCGTCGGGTGGCGCCGTTCGGCCAGCGTCGAGTTGTCGTAGCCGAAGCCGACGATCAGGTTGACCTTCTTCACCGCCGCTTCGTTGGCCGCGATCCAGTCGCGCAGCGTCTGCAGCAGCGCCGGGATGTCCGTCACCTTGCCGTCGGGCGGCGCGAGCAGGTTGGCCGACAGTGCCTGCAGGCCGCCCAGGGTCACGTGGCCGTGGGCGTCGAAGAAGCCCGGCAGCAAGGCGCGGCCCGCGAGATCGATCACCTGCGTGTTCGGGCCGCGCAGCTTGAGCACGTCGGCACGCGTGCCGACCGCGACGATGCGCCCACCCCGCTCCGCAACGGCCTGCGCGCGCGGCGCCTTGTCGTTCATCGTGAGGATCGTGCCGCCCGTCCAGATGCGGTCGGCGGTGTCCTGTGCTGTCGCAGGCGCGGTGAGCGCGAGGCACGCGAACGCCAGGCCCACGGTACGAAGCGGACTGCCCATGTCGTCTTCCCCTCTTCCCCGGAATGTGGCCGGGACCCCTCGGCCGCCGGCGCGGCGCGCAAGTGTGCCGGGAAAGGCCGGACAAGTCACCGCTCCCGTGTTCGACAAACCGGGTCGCACCGCCGGCCGCCGGGGCCGGCGGGAATCGGAAGACTCGCTACAGCTTGTACGCCTGCTTCGCGAGGTGGTAGGCGAGTTGCGGCGCGAGGTCGAACGCCTCGTCCTCGCCCAGCCGGTGCTCGCGCACGAGCGTGGCGAGGAAGCGGCAGTCGATGCGCCGCGCGACGTCGTGGCGCGCCGGGATCGACAGGAACGCGCGCGTGTCGTCGTTGAAGCCCACCGTGTTGTAGAAGCCGGCGGTCTCGGTGGCCTGCTCGCGGAAGCGCAGCATCCCCTCGGGGCTGTCGTGGAACCACCACGGCGGGCCGAGCTTCAGGATCGGGTAGTGCCCGGCGAGCGGCGCCAGCTCGCGCGCGTAGCTCGTCTCGTCCAGCGTGAACAGGATCACCGTGAGGTCGCGCGCGTTGCCGTGCTTCGCCAGCAGCGGGCGCAGCGCGCGCACGTAGTCGGTGCGCGTGGGGATGTCCGCGCCCTTGTCGCGGCCGAAGTCGGCGAACAGGAGCGCGTTGTGGTTGCGGAAGCTGCCCGGGTGGATCTGCATGACGAGCCCGTCGTCGCGGCTCATCGTCGCCATCTCGGTCAGCATCTGGCCGCGGAACTGCTCCGCCTCCTCCGCGGCGATCGTGCCGGCGAGCGCGCGATCGAGCAGCTTCTGGCAGGCCGCCGCATCGAGGTCGCAGGTGAGCGCGGTCGGGTGGCCGTGGTCGGTCGACGTGGCGCCCATCGACTTGAAGTAGGCGCGGCGGTTGCGGTGCGCAGCCAGGTAGCCGGTCCACGTCGCGGTGTTCTCGCCCGTGATCTCGCCGAGCTTCGCAACGTTGGCGCGAAAGCCGTCGAACTCGGGATCGACGACGGGGTCGGGCCGGTACGCGGTGACCACCCTGCCCTTCCAGCCGCTCGCGCGGATGCGCGCGTGGTGCGCCAGCGGGTCGAGCGGCGACTCGGTGGTGGCGATCACCTCGATGTTGAAGCGCTCGAACAGCGCCCGCGGGCGGAACGCCGGCGTCGCGAGCATCGCGTTGATGCGGTCGAAGTAGCGGTCGGCGCTCTCGGCGGTCAGCCGCTCCTCCATGCCGAACTCGGCGCGGAACGCGTGGTCGAGCCACATGCGCGTGGGCGTGCCGCGGAAGAGGTGGTAGTGCGCGGCGAACGTGCGCCAGATCTTCCGCGCGTCGCGCTCGACGGGACCGCCGTCGCGACGGGGAATGCCGACCTGCTCCAGCGGGATGCCCTGGCTGTAGAGCATGCGGAACACGTAGTGGTCCGGCACGATGAGCAGCGCGCTGGCGTCCGGGAACGGCGCGTCGTCGGCGTACCACTGCGGGTCGGTGTGGCCGTGCGGCGAGACGATCGGCAGGTCCCTGACCGTGTCGTAGAGCGCGCGGGCGAGCGCGCGCGTCGCGGGCTCGGCGGGGAACAGGCGGTCGGGGTGAAGGTCGATCGGTTTCATGCGGTCATTTCCGCTGGTTGCAGACAGCGACGGTGCGCGCGGCGCCGTCGCGGAACAACTGCTCGAGCCACGTGCCCACCGGCTCGGTGAAGCGCGGATCGCGCGGGAGGTCGTCCCCGAAGACGGCGCGCAGGCCGAGCAGCGCGTCGCGCAGCGCGCGCGCGTCGCCGCGGTGGCGTTGCGCGATCGCGGCGAACTCGGTTTTCAGGGGATCGGCGACGTCGATCGGCGCCCCGTGCTCGTCCACGCCGGCGACGTAGCGCATCCACGCGGCGACGGCAAGGGCGAGACGCGTGACCGGCCGGCCCGCGGCGAGATTCTCGCGAATCGTGCCCAACAGCCGCTGCGGGAGCTTCTGCGAGCCGTCCATCGCGATCTGCTTCGTGCGGTGCGGCAGCGCCGGGTTGCCGAAGCGTTCCACCAGCGCCGCGCGGTAGGCGACGAGGTCGACGCTCGCCGGCACGCGCAGCGTCGGCGCCGCCTCGGCCATCAGCGCGCGCATGTAGGCGACGAACTCCGGCTGCGCGGCGACCTGGTAGACGAACTCGTGGCCGGCCAGGAAGCCGAGGTAGGCGAACGCCGAGTGGCTGCCGTTGAGCAGCCGCAGCTTCATGGTCTCGAACGGCGCCACGTCGCCGACCATCTCGGCGCCGGCCAGCTCCCACGGCGGGCGGCCGGCGACGAACGCGTCCTCGATCACCCACTGGCGGAACGGCTCGCACACGACGACCGCGGCGTCGTGCATGCCGATCGCGCGATCGTTCTCCTCGACGTCGGCGGGCGTGGTCGCCGGGACGATGCGGTCGACCATCGTCGACGGGAAAGCGACGTGCCGCTCGATCCACGCGGCGAGCGCCGCGTCGCGCCGCTGCGCGAAGTCGAGCACCAGGCCGCGCACCAGCGCGCCGTTGTGCGGCAGGTTGTCGCAGCAGAGCACCGTGTAGGGCCGGCCGTGCGACAGGCGCCGCGCGTCGAGCGAGGCGACGATCAGCCCCACCGCGCTGCGCGGGCGCTCGAGGTCGGCGAGGTCGGGCGCGAGCTCCGGGTGCGCGGGATCGAGGCGCCCCGTCGCGGGGTCGTGACCGTAGCCCTTCTCGGTGATCGTGAGCGAGACGATCGCGGTCTCGGGCGCCGCGAGCCGCGCGTGCACCTCGTGGCGCTCGTCGCCGAGGAAGCGCGCCTCGCGCAGGCTGCCCAGCACGCGCCGCTCGACGCCTCGCGCCTCACGCCGCACCAGCGTGTAGAGGCCGTCCTGCGCAACGAGCTTGTCGCGCGCGCCCGCCGTCCTGAGGCTGACGCCGCAGATGCCCCACGGGGCGGTGGGCGTGCCGGCCAACCGCAGCGCGTCGTCGGTGAACTCGACCTGGTGCGCGCGATGGAACGCACCGAGGCCAAGGTGCACGATGCCGATGGCTGCGGGCCGTGCGGCGGGCACCGCAACGCCTGGGGGCAGCGCGTCCAGTTCGGTCTCGGCGAGCCGAATCATTGCTTCCTCCTCGCGGCGCGCGGCTTGCGAGCCGCCGTCGCCGATGCGTCCCAGCGGCGCTGGAACTCGCGGGCGACGCGGCGCAGGTGCCGCTGCATCGCCGCGCGCGCCGCCTCGGGGTCGTGCTGCGCGAGCGCGGCGACGATCGCTTCGTGGTCCCGCAGCGTCATCCGGTGCAACGCGCTGGTGTGCAGATGCGCTTCCATCCACCGCCACATCGGGTGCGAGCGCTCGTGCCACAGGTGCGCGACGACGTCGGCCAGCGCGGAATTGCCGGTCGCCTGCGCGATGGCGACGTGGAACTCGCGGTCGGCGTCGTCGCGGCGGGCGAAGTCGCCCTCGCCCTCGCGCATGCGGCCGATCGCCTCCTTGAGGCGGTCGAGATCGCGCCGGCGGATCGATCGCGCGGCGCGCGCCGCGATTTCGCCCTCGACGAGCGCGCGCGCCTCGAGCAGCGCGAACGGGCCCGCCTCGTCGCCCGCCGCGGCGGCCGCCGGCGGGGGTGTCGCACCGCGGGAGTCGCGCACGAAGATTCCCGTGCCTACGCGCACGTCCACGCGCCCGGCGAGTTCGAGGCAGATGATCGCCTCGCGGACCGAGGTCCGCGAGACGCCGAGGAGGCTCGCGAGTTCGCGTTCCGCCGGCAGGCGCTCTCCCGCACGGAACTCGCCGCGATCGATCAGCGCGGCGATCTGGTCGGCGATCTGGCGATAGAGCCGCGTCGGCTCGACCGTCTGCAGCGGCAAGCGCCCTCCCTGGGGGCCGGGGTTGGAGGCCAGCCTACGCCGCGGCCCCGCCAGTGGTCAAGTGGTCCGACCACCGGTCCACCGGGGTCCGCCGGGGCTACCCGGCGAGAAAGTCGTCGCGCTGCGGGGTGAACGTGTCGAGCAGCACGCCCGCGCGCCGGCACACGCAGCCGTGCACCACGCCGGGCGCCTTGTAGAGCGTGTCGCCCGCGGACACCGTGCGCGTCTCGCCGCCGACGGTGAACTCGAACTCGCCGGACAGCACGTGCGTCAGCTGTTCGTGGGGGTGGCTGTGCAGCGCTCCCACGGCGCCGGCGTCGAAGTGGACCTCGACCTGCATGAGCCCGCCGGCATGGGCGAGGATGCGCCGCTTCACGCCGCCGCCCAGGTCTTCCAGCCTGCAGTCGTCGTGGCGAACGAACATCGCTATCCGTCCCCGGCGGCGACGAAGTGCCCGGAGCGGCCGCCGCTCTTCTCGAGCAGGCGCACGCCCTCGATGCGCATGGCGCGGTCGACGGCCTTGCACATGTCGTAGATCGTGAGCAGCCCCACCGCCGCGGCGGTGAGCGCCTCCATCTCGACCCCCGTGCGCCCGAGGGTCTCCGCGACGACCTCCACGCGCACGGCGCCGGCGTCGCGGTCGAGCGCGAAGTCCACGGCGACCCGCGTGAGAGGCAGCGGGTGGCACAGCGGCACGAGGTCGCTCGTGCGCTTCGCCGCCTGGATCGCGGCGACGCGCGCCACGCCGAGCACGTCGCCCTTCTTCGCATCGCCGCGCGCGATCAGGTCGAGCGTTGCGGGCGCCATCACGATCCTGCCGCCCGCCCGCGCGACACGCCTGGTTACATCCTTGCCGCCGACGTCGACCATGTGCGCGGCGCCCGCGGCATCGAAGTGCGTAAAATGGCTGCCGGGCGCGCCCTTCCGGGCCGCGGGCCGCGGCCGGCGGGCTGCTGTAGCCGGGGAACGTGTGGAGCGTGGCATGCGGGAGCCCGGGCGCCGCATCGACGCGGCGGCTGAACTCGGCGGGCTTGAAGTCATCTTAGCAGACGAGCCACGCGACCCTGCCCCGCCCGCAGCCCTACTCGATGCCGATCGCCACCCACCGCCCCCGCCGCCTCGTTGCCGCGCTCGTCGCGCTGGCCCTCGCCCTGGCGCCGGCGGCCGCGCCGCCGCCCATCTCCTCCGCCGTCGCGCAGGCGCTGCCGGACCTGGGCGACGTCGCCCAGGCGGGCTTTTCGCCCGCGCAGGAGCGCAAGCTGGGCGAGGCGATCATGCGCCAGGCCCGCGCGAGCGGCGGCCTGCTGAACGACCCCGAGGTCAACGACTACCTGAACGAGCTCGGCAACCGGCTCGTGGCGGCCTCGCCCGACGCGCGGCAGGACTTCGAGTTCTTCGCGGTTCCCGACGCCGGCATCAACGCTTTCGCCCTGCCCGGCGGCTTCGTCGGCGTCAATGCGGGGCTGATCCTCCTCACGCAGAGCGAGTCCGAGCTCGCCAGCGTGCTGGCGCACGAGATCACGCACGTCACGCAGCGCCACATCGCGCGCATGCTGCAGAGCCAGCAGCAGAGCATGCTGATGTCGCTCGCCGCGCTCGCCGTCGCGCTGCTGGCCGCGCGCGCGGGCGGCTCGTCGTCGGGCGACATGGCCAGCGCCGCCATCGCGACCTCGCAGGCCCTCGCCATCCAGAACCAGCTCAACTTCACGCGCGAGTTCGAGTACGAGGCCGACCGCATCGGCTTCCAGCGCCTCGCCGCCGCCGGCTACGACGTGCGCGCCGCGGGGGCGTTCATGGAGCGCATGCAGCGCAGCGGCCGCTTCCTCGAGGGCTCGACGCCGTCGTACCTGCGCACGCACCCGGTGACCTACGAGCGCATCGCCGAGGCGCAGGCACGCGCGCAGACGCTGCCGTACCGTCAGGTCGCGGACTCGCCGGACTTCCAGATGGTGCGCGCGCTGCTGCGCAGCTACCAGGGCGAGGCGCAGGACGCGGTGAAATTCTTCCGCGCCGCGCTCGCCGAGCGGAAGTTCAACGACGAGAACGCGGTGCGCTACGGGCTCGTCGCCTCCTACCTGCGCGCGAAGGACTACGCGCCGGCGAAGCGCGAGCTCGCGGCGCTGGAGAAGACCGCGCCGCCGCATCCGATGATCGAGGCGATCGGCGCGCACGTGCTGCTCGAGAGCGGCGACGTCGCCGCCGCGATCGTCCGCATCGAGCGCGCCCTGCAGCGCTATCCGAACAAGATGCAGCTCGTCTACGACTATCCGGAGGCGCTCGTCAAGGCCGGCCGCAACGCCGATGCCGCGAAGTTCTGCGAGGAGCAGCTCGTCCGCTTTCCCGGCGACGGCACGCTTCACCGCACCGCCGCGCGCGCGTACGCCGGCCTCGGCCGCAAGCTGAAGGAGCACTACCACCAGGGCGAGTACTACGCGTGGCTCGGCAACCTGCGCGGCGCCGTGGACCAGCTGCAGCTGGCATCGCGCGCGGGCGACGCCAACTTCTACGAGTCCTCGGTGGTCGAGACGCGGCTGCGCGTGCTGCGACGCGAGATCGTCGAGCAGCAGAAGGAAGGCTTCGGAAAGCAGGGCTGACCCGCCGCCTGAACGCAAACCGCGCCTCGCCCAAACAAGAAACAAGAAGACAGGATGCCCGCACCCGCGACCCGCCGCACCGCCCGCCTCGCGACCACGCTCGTCATCGTCGCCGTACTGGGCGCCGCGGCGTTCGCCGCGTGGAGGTACCTCGGCCCGGCCGACAAGGCGCCGCAACTGCGGCTGGCGAAGGTCGAGCGCGGCGGCATCACGTCGACCGTCTCGGCGTCGGGCACGCTCACCGCGGTGACCACCGTGCTGGTCGGCTCGCAGATCTCGGGGCAGGTCCGCGAGATCCTGGTGGACTTCAACTCGCCGGTGAAGAAGGGCCAGCTGCTCGCGCGCATCGACCCCGAGACGTTCGAGCTGAAGGTGAAGCAGGCGGACGCCGACCTCGAGGCCGCGCGCACGTCCCTCCTGCAGCGGGAGAGCGAGGCGGCCTCGCAGCGATCGCAGATCGTGCGCGCGCAGATCACGCACGAGGACGCGAAGCGCGACGTCGAGCGCAAGCAGTCGTTGCTCGCGAAGAACTTCATCTCCGAGGCGGAGCGCGACAAGGCGGTGTTCGTCGAGCGCGGCGCCGCCGAGGCGGTGCGCACCGCGCAGGCGCAGCTCCGGGCGGCCGAGGCGATGGTCGCCAACGCGCACGCCGTGGTGAAGCAGCGCCAGGCCGCGCTCGCCAGCGCGCGCAACGACCTCTCCAAGACGTCGATCACCGCGCCGGTGGACGGCGTGGTCATCTCGCGCCAGGTCGAGCCGGGCCAGACCGTCGCGGCGAGCCTCAACACGCCCACGCTGTTCACCATCGCGCAGGACCTGCGCGAGATGCAGGTGGACGTCGCCATCGACGAGTCCGACATCGGCCGCATCCGCGCGGACCAGCGCGTGACGTTCACCGTCGACGCGTTCCCCGGCCGCACGTTCAACGGCAGCGTGCGGCAGATCCGCAAGGCGGCGCAGACGGTGCAGAACGTGGTCACCTACATCGTCGTCGTCGGCACGCAGAACCAGGCGCTGCAGCTGGTGCCCGGCATGACCGCGAACGCCCGCATCGTCACCGACCAGCGCGACGCGGTGCTCAAGGTGCCGAACGCCGCGCTGCGCTGGCGCCCGGCGGGCGTCGGCGCCGCCAAGGACGAGGCGGCGCCCGCCGCCGCGGCCGGCTCCGGACCGGGCAACGCCGGCGACCAGCAGGCGCGGCGCAAGCGGCTGATCGACGAGCTCAAGCTCGATGCCGGGCAGGTGGCGCGTCTCGACGAGATCTTCGCCGAGATGCGCACGCGCTTCATGGAGCTGCGCGAGCTGCCCGAGGCCGACCGGCGGCCGCGCATGGAGCGCATCCGCATCGACGTGCGCCAGCGCATCAGCGGCATGCTCAACGCCGAGCAGCAGAAGCGCTACGCCGAGATCGTCGCGAGCGAGACCGGCCGCGGCAGCGCGGCCGGCGGCGCCGGGCGGGTCTTCGTTCCCGCGGCCGAAGGCCCGAAGGAGGTGAGCGTGCGCACCGGCCTCACCGACGGCAACGCGACGGAGATCGTGGCGGGCGATCTGGCGGAGGGACAGGACGTGATCGTCGGCACGCAGCAGCCGGCCGGCAGCGCGGCCCCGCGCCCGCCGAGCGGCGCGCCGCGGCTGCCGTTCTGAGGGGGGTCGCGTGACGCACCGCCTCCTTTCTTCGCGCCCGCGAGAGGGGAAGCCCGGCATGGTTCGGCCGAAGGACGCTGGATCCCCGCCCCCCGACTGCAGTCCTCGGGGGCAGGCTCCGCGGGGACGACGACACGACGCGCTGCGATGGCCGTGCCGCTGATCTCGACGCACGACCTCGTCAAGGTGTACGCGATGGGCGACGCCGAGGTGCGCGCGCTCGCCGGCGTGACGGTGGACATCGCCGAGGGCGAGATGGTCGCGGTCATGGGGCCCTCGGGCTCGGGCAAGTCGACGTTCATGAACGTCATCGGCTGCCTCGACACCCCGACCTCGGGCACGTACTGGTTCGACGGCGAGGACGTCGCGGGACTGTCGGCCGACGCGCTCGCCGCGATCCGCAACCGCAAGATCGGCTTCATATTCCAGCAATTCAACCTGCTCCCGCGCACGGGCGCGCTCGACAACGTCGCGCTGCCGCTGCTCTACTCCGGCGTGCCGGCCCAGGAGCGGCGCGAGCGGGCGATGCACCAGCTCGAGCGGGTCGGCCTCGGCAGCCGCGCCGGCCACCACCCCGCGCAGCTCTCCGGCGGCCAGCAGCAGCGCGTGGCGATCGCGCGCGCGCTGGTCAACCAGCCCCGGCTGATCCTGGCCGACGAGCCCACCGGCGCGCTCGACTCCGTGACCAGCGTCGAGGTCATGGCGCTTCTGCAGCAGCTGAACGCCGAGGGCATCACCGTCGTGCTGGTCACGCACGAGCACGACATCGCGGCCTTCGCCGGCCGCGCGATCCACTTCCGCGACGGCCGCGTGGTGCGCGACGAGCGGCAGCATCCGCAGGACGCCGCGGCCGCGCTCGCGCGCGTGGCGGCCCCGGCATGACGCTGCTCGCCACGCTGAAGGTCGCGCTGGCGGCGCTGCGCACGAACAAGCTGCGCTCGTCGCTGACGATGCTCGGCATCATCATCGGCGTGGCCGCGGTCATCGCGATGGTCGGCGTGGGCGCCGGCGCGCAGGCGCGCGTCGAGGACCAGATCAAGAGCCTCGGCTCGAACCTCATCATCGTCCTGTCGGGCAACTTCACCGGCGGCGGCGCGCGCATGGGCGCGGGCTCGCAGCCGACCATCACCGAGGACGACGCCTACGCGCTGCAGCGGGAGATCCCGGCGATCGAGGCTTCGGCCCCCCAGTTGCGCGGCTCCGGGCAGGTCGTGTACGGCAACAGCAACTGGGCGACCTCCGTGCTGGGCGTGACCCCGGAGTACTTCACGGCGCGCAACTGGTCGGCGGCCTCGGGTCGCACGCTCAATGCGCAGGACGTCGACTCGGCGGCGAAGGTCGCGCTCGTCGGGCAGAGCGTCGCCCGCAGCCTGTTCGGCGAGGCGGACCCGGTGGGCGAGACCGTTCGCATCCGCCGCGTGCCGCACGAGATCGTCGGCGTCCTCGAGCGCAAGGGCCAGAGCATGGTCGGCCAGGACCAGGACGACGTCGTGCTGATTCCCATCACCACGGCGCGCAAGCGCGTGCTCGGCGGCCAGCAGGTGAAGTCGCGCAACGTCGGCGCGATCACGGTCAAGGTGCAGGACGGCGGCGACGTCGCCGCGGTCGAGCAGGAGATGCGCGACCTGCTGCGCCAGCGCCACCGGCTGCAGCCCAACCAGGAGGACGACTTCTTCCTGCGCAACCTCTCCGAGGTGCTCGCCGCGCAGGAGGCGAGCTCGCGCATCCTCGCGCTGCTGCTCGCGGCGATCGCGTCGGTGTCGCTCGTCGTCGGCGGCATCGGCATCATGAACATCATGCTGGTCTCGGTGACCGAGCGCACGCGCGAGATCGGCCTGCGCATGGCGGTCGGCGCGCGCGGCCGCGACATCCTGCTGCAGTTCCTCGTCGAGGCGGTGACGCTCGCGCTGATCGGCGGCCTGGTCGGCATCGTGCTCGGCGTCGGCGCGTCGTACGCCGTCGGCCACTTCGCGGGCTGGCGCACGGAGGTCGACGCCGTCGCCGTGCTCCTGGCCGTCGGCTTCGCCGGCGCGATCGGCGTCTTCTTCGGCTTCTATCCGGCGCGCAAGGCCGCCAGGCTCGCGCCGATCGACGCGCTCAGGCACGAGTAGCCAAGGGCCTCACCCGGCGAGGGGCCCCACGCGCAGCGTGGGGATCGACGGCAAGAGGCCCTTGGCAGGCGGCCGACACTCGACGCATCGTCCTTGCGCTGACCGTCCAAGGAGGCCGCGCGAGGGCCTC
>JAOUIA010000039.1 GCA_029884335.1 Betaproteobacteria bacterium | reverse complement strand
AGGGCCTCACCCGGCGAGGGGCCCCACGCGCAGCGTGGGGATCGACGGCAAGAGGCCCTTGGCAGGCGGCCGACACTCGACGCATCGTCCTTGCGCTGACCGTCCAAGGAGGCCGCGCGAGGGCCTCACCCGGCGAGGGGCCCCACGCGCAGCGTGGGGATCGACGGCAAGAGGCCCTTGGCAGGCGGCCGACACTCGACGCATCGTCCTTGCGCTGACCGTCCAAGGAGGCCGCGCGAGGGCCTCACCCGGCGAGGGGCCCCACGCGCAGCGTGGGGATCGACGGCAAGAGGCCCTTGGCAGGCGGCCGACACTCGACGCCTCGTCCTTGCGCCGAGCGCCCAAGGAGGCCGTGGCAACTTCGCCAACCGGCGAGGGGCCCCGCTGCGCGGAGCGCGTTGGGATCGGCGCGCGGCGGACTCGAGAAGGCGCCCGGCCAAGCGACACTGGCACTTCTGCCAGTGTGCGCGCGCCCGGGCGCGGGCGTAACGTCCGCCCACTGTCGAACGACGACGTCGCGCGGACGCGCAGGGAGGCGCCATGAAGGTCATCGTGGTCGACGATCACCCCCTGATCCTGACTGCGCTCGCGCAGCTCGCGCCTGCGCTCGGCCGGCAGGTGACGATGATCGGCGCGGCCGATCGCGACGCGGCCTACGCGCAGCTCGCGGCACACCCGGACTGCGCGCTGCTGCTGCTCGACCTCGCGCTGCCCGGCGTCCGCGGCTTCGAGCTGCTCGCGGACCTGCGCCGCGACTTCCCGCGCCTTCCCGTCGCCGTGCTGTCGGCCACGCACGACCGCGCCACCGTCGACGCGGCCTGCGCCGCCGGCGCGAAGGGGTACATCGCGAAGACCGCCAGCGGCGACCAGCTCGTCGCGGCGGTCCGCCGCCTGCTCGACGGGCGCAGCTGCCCGCGCCCCGAGCTCGCGCGCTCGACGTCGCCGATCCGGCTCGCGGAGATCGCCATGCTCGGCCTCACGCAGCGGCAGGACCAGGTGCTGCGGCTCCTCGCGCAGGGCAAGCCGAACAAGATGATCTGCCGCGACCTCGGGCTCTCGGAGGGCACCGTCAAGGTGCACGTCTCGGCTATCCTTCGCGCGCTCAACGTGCACACGCGCGCCCAGGTGATCGCCGAGCTCGCGCGGCGCGGCGTCGCCGTCGACGCGCACGGTCGGCGCGCGCACTAGTGCCCCGTACCGGAAGCTCCTTGCACAGGGACGGGCGGGAAATGACGCGCTGCATTGCTGCCGGTCTTGCGCGTGTTCGCGATACCCGCTCCGACCGGCGTCGCGCAGCGCGCCATTTTTTCGTCCTTGCGCGAGCACAGGTGGTTGCTGCGCTGCGATGCGACGAGGAACTCCCGGTGCGGGACAGTAGCGGCATGATGCAAGACGACAGTTGGAGCGCCAACGCGTGCACGGCGCGCGTTGCCTCGTGCCGCTGCCGGCGAGCGCCCGACGGGCCGCCCCGAGGGCGCTCGCGTGATCCGCGGCTCGGTGCAAGAGGCGCAGCGTCGGCGTCGCGGCATCCACCGCGCTCCCGAACGCCTCTCGCATCGATCTGCTAGCCGTGTCCTCGCTCGCCGGCCTCGGCAGCGCGCAGCTCGAGCGCGCGCGGGCCGACCAGGTCGCACTCGCGTACGCGAGCCTGCCGCGCACCACGCTGTCGATGCTGCTCGGCGGCGCGCTGCTCGCGATCGCCATGCGGGGCCAGGCCGACGCCGCGTGGTGGCTCGCCTGGTTCGGGCTGATCGCACTCAACCAGTTCTGGCGCTGGCGGCTGACCGTCGCGTTCCGCCGCGCCGATCCCGGCGCGTCGGCGCTGCCGCGCTGGGGCCGCTACTGGGCCGCGGGCTCCTCGCTCGCCGGCGCGCTGTGGGGGCTCGCGGCGGTCGTCGTGTTTCCCGCCTCCGAGCCGCACCAGGCGCTGCTGATCGTGTGCCTGTTCGGCGTCGCGCTCGCCGGCGTCAACCTCACCGCGGTCTGGCGGCCCTCGTTCTACGGCTTCGTGCTGCCCGCGCTGCTGCCGCTGATCGCGCGCGTCGCCTGGGAAGGCGATCCCGTCCACCTCGACACCGCGGCCGTGATGGCCGTCGTCCTCGCGTTCGTGCTCGCCTTCGGCCACCGCGTCAACGACCTGCTGACGCAGGCGCTCGCGATCCGCCACGAGAACGTCGACCTCATCGGCGAGCTCAGGGCGCAGACGCGCGCGGCCGTCGATGCGCGCGCCGCGGCCGAGGCGGCGAACCGCGCGAAGTCGCAGCTGCTCGCCGCGGCCAGCCACGACCTGCGGCAACCGCTGCACGCGGTGGGGTTGTACGTCGCCGCGCTGGAATCCCGCGCCGCCGACGCGGAGTCGCGCGCCATCGTCGCCCGCACGCAGCAGGCGCTCGACTCGCTCGACCTCCAGTTCGGCCAGCTGATCGACCTCTCGCGCCTCGAAGCCGGCGCGCTCGTGCCGCAGCGCGAGCGCGTGCCGCTCGCACCGCTGCTCGCGGCCCTCGCCGCCGAGTTCCGCCCGCAGGCCGAGGCGAAGGGCGTGCGCCTGATCGCGGTGCCGACGCGCCTCGCGGTGGACAGCGACCCCGCGCTGCTCGGCCGCATCCTGCGCAACCTCGTGTCCAACGCGGTGCGCTGCACACGCTCCGGCGGCGTCGTGGTGGGCGCGCGCAGGCGCGGCCGCGAGGTCGCGATCGAAGTCGTCGACACGGGGATCGGCATCGCGCCCGAGCACCGCGAGCGGATCTTCGAGGAGTTCTACCAGGTGCGCGCACCCGCGCCCGCCGGCAACCGCGGCATGGGACTCGGGCTTGCCATCGTGCGGCGCCTCGCGGACCTGCTCGGCCACGCGGTCACCCTGCGCTCGCAGCCCGGCCGCGGCTCGCGCTTCGCGGTCGTGGCGCCACGGGTCACGGACCTGCGCTCGATCGCCCCGCGGCCCGAGGCGGGCGCCGCGACCGGCGCCCAGGCGTGCCTCGCCGGGGCCACGATCGCGGTCGTCGACGACGATCCCGCGTCGATCGAAGCGATGCGCTCGCTGTTCCTCGCGTGGGGCGCCGACGTGGCCGGCGGCGGCGATGCGGCCGAGGCCCTGCGCGCGCTGGGCCGCCTCGAGCGCTATCCGGACCTCATCGTCGCCGACCTCCGACTCGAACGCGGCGCGAACGGCCTCGACGCGGTCGCGCAATTGCGCGACGAGCTGGGCGTGTCGATCCCTGCGCTGGTGGTCTCGGGCGACGTTTCGGAAGACGCGACGCGCAGCGTCCGATCCGCCGGGCTTGCCCTGCTGGCGAAGCCCGTGGTGCCGGCGGCGCTGGCTGGCGCGGCGTCGGTGCTGCTGGCGCAGTCGCGTCCTGCAGTGGCCGGCCGCGTCGTCGGAGCGTAGGTACGCCCCGGAGTGCAAGCCTCCCTCGCCCTGCCCTCTCCCGCGTGGCGGAGGAGGGGGTTGGACCCCCCCTCACCCGCCGTCAGGCGGGGGAGGGGGAAGAGGCTGTCAGCCGGGGAAGCGCTCGCGCATCCTCTCGCGGAAGTGCTCCATGCGCTCCATGCGCTTCAGCATCGCGTCGCGCACGACCAGCTTCTGCTCCGCGCTGAAAGTGTCGTAGAGCGCCAGCCATTGGTCGCGCACCTGCGCGTGCCGCACGGCCAGGGCCGCGCGCGTCTGGTCGCCCAGCGCCGCGATGTTGCGCAGGTTCGGCGCGTTCGATGCGAGCTCGGCGCGCACCGCGTCCCGCACCTTCGTGCCTTCGGCGCGCGCCTGCTCGCGGGCGGCCCTGCCGGCCGCGACGGCGTTGTCGAATTGCTGCTGCTGCTGCGTGTTGAGGTTGAGCTGCGAGCGCAGGTGCGCGATCACCTGCTCGACGTGCGCGCCGCGGGCGTGCGGCCCGAAGCCCGCACCGGGGCCGGGGCCCGCGCCGGGGCCTGCGCCGGGGCCGGGCTGGGCCGCGGCGCCGATCGCGACGAAGAAGGCGGAAGCGAGCGCCGCCTGGGCGGCGCGGCGGCGGAGTCGGGAGTCGAACATGGTCATCCTTTCGGGGGGGTCGGGAGCATTGCGATCCGGAGTACGCCGGATCCGATGCTTCGATGGGCATTGTGCGACCGTCGTTCCTCGCCGCGCCGCTCCGATTGCAACACCCCGTTGCCCCCGGGGGCGGCCGTTACAATCTGCAACACCTTTCGCTCCCCGGCGCCGCGATCCGCGGTCTACTCGCCCCATGACGACCCGCAGCACGCGCATCCTCGTCGTCGACGACGACGTACGCCTGCGCGACCTTCTCACCCGTTACCTCGGCGAACAGGGCTTCGAGGTGCGCGCGATTCCCGACGCGCGCGAGCTCGACAAGCGGCTGCAGCGCGACCCGCCGCACCTTCTCGTCCTCGATCTCATGCTGCCGGGCGAGGACGGGCTGTCGGTGTGCCGCCGCCTGCGCGGGGCCGGGGAGAACGTGCCGATCATCATGCTGACGGCGAAGGGGGAGGAGGTCGACCGCATCGTGGGTCTCGAGATGGGCGCGGACGACTACCTGCCGAAGCCTTTCAACCCGCGGGAGCTGGTCGCGCGCATCCACGCGGTGCTGCGGCGCCACGGCGAGCGCGCGGCGCCCGGCGCGCCGACCGACGCCGGCACGGTGCCGTTCGGTCCCTATGCGCTGGACCTGGCCGCGCGCACGCTCGCGCGCGACGGGAACAGTGTCACGCTGACCACCGGGGAGTTCGCGCTGGTCAAGGTCTTCGTCCAGCACCCGCGCCAGCCGCTCGCGCGCGAGAAGCTGATGATGCTCGCGCGCGGGCGCGACCACGAGGTGTTCGACCGCGCGATCGACGTGCAGGTGTCGCGGCTGCGCAAGCTCGTCGAGCCCGACCCGTCGGCGCCGCGCTACATCCAGACCGTGTGGGGCTTCGGCTACGTGTACGTGCCCGACGACGGCGCCGAGGCGGGCGCGACGTGAAGCTCTGGCCGCGCACGCTGTTCGGGCGGCTCGCGCTCGTGCTGGTCGGCGTGCTCGTGCTCGCCGTGCTGGCCACGATCCTGCTGTTCCGGCAGGACCGCACCGCGCTGATCGTGCGCCACTTCAGCGAGACAAAGCTGGTGCAGCTGCAGGCGCTGCGCGTCGCGCTCGAGGGCCTGCCGCGCGAGGAGCGGCGCGACGCGCTGCCGCGCCTCGCGCGCGAGCACGGCGTGCGCCTGTTCGCCGCCGACGAGCGCGAGCCGCCGGGCATCGGCGCATCGGGGTGGCGGCCGGGCATGGGCATGCGCATGGGCGGCGAGGGGCCGCGGTTCCGCGACGGCATGCGCGACGCGCCCCGCGAAGGCGACGGTCCGGGCGACGTCGTGCCGGGCCCGCTGCGCACGTTCCTGCCGCTCATCGCCGAGATCGAGACGCGCCTCGTGCAATCGCTGGGCGCCGGCGTGGAAGTGCGCGTGCAGCCGCGCGCGCAGGCGATGTGGGTGAAGCTGCCCGCGGGCACTGCGAGCTACTGGGTCGGCTTCCCTCTGCCGCCACGCCCCGCGACGGAGCCGGAGCCCACGCGGGCGCTGATCTGGAGCCTGGCGCTGCTCGCGGCGCTGCTCGTCGCGGCGTTCCTGTTCGCGCGCTACCTCGCGCGCCCTTTGCGCGACCTCGAAGGGGCCGTGGCGCGCGTAGG
Source organism: Betaproteobacteria bacterium (assembly GCA_029884335.1). Lineage (GTDB taxonomy): Bacteria > Pseudomonadota > Gammaproteobacteria > Burkholderiales > Casimicrobiaceae > VBCG01. The sequence goes on along the minus strand of JAOUIA010000039.1, from coordinate 29,009 downwards.
AAGCGGCGAGGCGCCTCAGCCGCTGCCGGAGACCGGGCCCTCCGAGATCGCCGCCGTCAACCGCGGCTTCAACGCGATGCTCGCCAACCTGCGCCAGATCGAGCGCGATCGCGCAGTGCTGCTGGCCGGCGTCTCGCACGACCTGCGCACGCCGCTCGCGCGCCTGCGCCTCGGCGTCGAGCTGTCGCAGGCCGACGCGGCCACGCGCGAGGGCATGGTCGCGGACATCGAGGAAATGGACCGCGTCATCGGCCAGTTCCTCGACTTCGCGCGCGGCGAGGACGCCGTCGCGCTGGAGTCCCGCGACGTCAACGACCTCGTCGCCCCGATCGTCGAGCGCAGCCGCAAGGCCGGCCACGACGTGCGCTTCGCGCCGGGCGCGCTGCCCGCCGTGCCGCTGCGGCCCACCGCGATCGCGCGGCTGGTCGCCAACCTGATCGACAACGCGATCGCCTACGGCGCCCCGCCCGTCGATGTGTCGACGCGGCTGGACGCCGGGCACGTGACGATCGACGTCGCCGATCGCGGCCCCGGCATCCGGCCGGAGGACGTCGAGCGCCTGAAGCAGCCGTTCACGCGGGCGGAGGCCTCGCGCGCGCGCGGCGATGGCGCCGCGGGCGCAGGGCTGGGCCTGGCGATCGTCGACCGCATCGCGCGGCTGCACGGCGGCACGCTCGACCTGCTCGCGCGCGAGGGCGGCGGCGCGCTCGCGCGCGTGCGGCTGCCGCTGCGCGCCGGGGCCTGAGGCGCTCCGCTCAGAGCGCTTCGGAGACGAGCAGGACGGTGGCCAGCGCCGCGACGCCCTCCTCGCGGCCGGTGAAGCCCAGGCGCTCGGTCGTCGTGGCCTTCACCGAGACGCATTCCTCGTCGCAGTCGAGGTCGGCGGCGACGTTCTCGCGCATCCGCGGCACGTGCGGCGCGAGCTTCGGGACCTGCGCGATCACCGTGGCGTCGACGTTGCCCACCGCGTAGCCGCGCTCGCGCATCATCGCCGCCACGTGCCGCAGCAGCACGCGGCTGTCCGCGCCCGTCCAGGTCGCCTCGCTGTCCGGAAAGTGCACGCCGAGGTCGCCCAGCGCCAGCGCCCCGAGGATCGCGTCGGCGATCGCGTGCAGCAGGACGTCGGCGTCGGAATTGCCCGCGAGCCCGCGGTCGAACGGGATCGTCACGCCGCCGATCACCAGGCGGCGGCCCGCGGCGAACGCGTGCACGTCGAAGCCGTTGCCGATGCGCATCGTCATCGCTCCTCCCCTTCGTGGACTTCCGCGGCGAGGATCGCCGCCGCCAGCGCCAGGTCCTCCGGCCACGTCACCTTGAGGTTCGCCGGGCTGCCCGGCACCAGCCGCGGGCGCATACCCAGCCGCTCGACCGCCTGCGCCTCGTCGGTGACGCCCAGCGCCTCTTCGTCGGCGAGCGCCTGTACCAGCACGCGGTAGCGGAACATCTGCGGCGTCTGCGCCTGCCACAGCGCGGCGCGATCCTCGGTCGCCACCACCCGCGCGGCCTCCGCGGCACGGCCCGCGAACGTGTCGGCGCGCTTGAGCGTGTCGGCGACGGGGATCGCGAGCAGGCCGCCCACCTCGTCGTCCCACAATCGCTCCACGAGCCGCAGCAGCGCCGCGCGCGGCACGCAAGGCCGCGCAGCGTCGTGCACCAGCACCCAGTCGCCGTCCTCGGCGCGGCCGGCGAGCGCGCGCAGCGCGTTGCGCACCGTTTCGCCGCGGGTGAGCCCGCCGCAGCGCACCGCCTCCACGCCCGCGCGCGGACCGATCGCGTGCTCGTACCACGCGTCGTCGCGCGCGATCGCCACCAGCACGGTCTCGAACGACAACCCCGCAAGCAGCCGGCCGAGCGTGCGCGCGAGCAGCGGCACGCCGTCGAGCCGCGCGTACTGCTTGGGCGTACCCGCGCCGAAGCGCGTGCCGCCGCCGGCGGCCGGGACCACGCCGAAGAGCCGCGTCATCGCGTCACCGGAGGTACCTCGCGAGGAAGCGCTCCATCGCGCCGTAGAACTCGAGCTGGTTCTCCTCGTTGGCGAAGCCGTGGCCCTCGTTCTCCTTCACGAGGTAGGGCACGTCCACGCCGCGCGCCTTGAGTGCCGCCACCATCTGGTCGGACTCCGCCTGCACGACGCGCGGGTCGCGGGCCCCCTGCGCGATCAGCAGCGGCGCGCGGATGCGTTCGGCGTTGAGCGCGGGCGAGGTGCGCGTCAGCTGCTCCTTGTCGGCGACCGGGTCGCCGACGAGGTCCTCCACCATCGCGAGCATCGGCTTCCAGTACGGCGGGATCGACTTCATGAACGTGAACAGGTTCGACACGCCCACGTAGTCGACGCCGCAGGCGTAGAGGTCCGGCTCCTTCACCAGCCCCATCAGCGTGGCGTAGCCGCCGTAGCTCGCCCCGTAGATGCAGATCCGCTTCGGGTCGGCGATGCCTTCCGCGATCAGCCAGCGCACGCCGTCGGTCACGTCGTCCTGCATCGCCAGCCCCCACTGCTTGCGGCCGGCGAGCCAGAACTCGCGCCCGTAGCCGGTCGAGCCGCGGAAGTTCATCTGCAGCACCGCGTAGCCGCGGTTGGCGAGGAACTGGACCTCGGGATTGAAGCCCCACGCGTCGCGCGCCCACGGCCCGCCGTGCGGGTTGACGACGACCGGAAGGCGCTTCGGCTCGCGCCCCACCGGCAGCGTGAGGTAGCCGTGTATCGTCAACCCGTCGCGCGCGCGGTACGCGATCGGCTTCGCGGGGGCCATCTGCGCCTCGGGCAACCACGGGTGCACCTCGCCCAGCTTCGTCAGCCGGTCCGCTGCCGCGTCATAGAGGTAGCGCGTGCCCGCGGTGCGGTCGCTCGTCGCGGCCACGACCATGCGGTCCTCGTCGTCGGTGATCGCCTGCACGGCGATGTCGTAGCCGGGGAGCTTGCGGCGGATGGCGGCGTGCGCGCGCTCGGCGCGCTCGTCGAGGTAGTGGCGCTCGGTGCGCCAGGTGACGTACGTGACCGCGGTCGGCACCTTGCGCGTGCGCGAGGACTCCACCCCCTGCACGTCGACCTCGGGGTGGGCGAAGACGACGCGCTCCTCCTTCGCGGTGGCCGGGTCGACCAGCACGAGCGCCGCCTTGTCGCGGCCGAGGTTGGAGACCGCGTAGAGCCTGCGGTTGTCGGGCGTGAACAGCACCGGCGTGAAGCTGTCGCGATAGCTCGTCGTCAGCACCTCGCGAAACGGCGCGTCGGCGCGCTCGCGGTAGAGGTACGTGCGGTTGACGCCGTCGCTGCGCACCGCCCCGCGGACGACGCCGTCGTGGTCGGTGATCCAGCCGATCACGCCGCCCGGGTTCTCGGCGACGAGGCGCAGCGCGCCGGTGCCGAGGTCGAGCTCGTGCACGTCGAAGAGCTCGCGGTTGCGCTGGTTGAGCGCGACCAGCATCCGCTCCGCCTCGCGCGGCAGCATGTCGACCACGTAGGCCTTGACGCCGCCGCCCGGCGTCATCGCGCGCGCCTCGCCGGTGCGCACGTCGGCGACGACCACGCGGTCGTTCTCGTCACCCCCGGCGTTCTGCAGGTACACGAGCCGGTGCGGCCCCTTCCAGAAGTGATCCGGGATGTCGCGGTCGCGTTCCGCGGTGACTCGCCGCGGTTCCCCCGAGCCGTCGGCCGGCTGCACGTAGATGTTGCGACGCCCCTCCCAAGGCTGCATGAACGCCAGCGTCCTGCCGTCCGGCGCGATGCGGAAGTAGGCCCGCTCGGGATTGCGGAAGAAGTCGCGCAGCGGCAGTTCGGGCGGCGGCGCGGGCGGCGCGGTAGCGCAGGCCGCCAGGAGGCCGGCAAGCGCTACCGCGGCGAAGCGGCGGGTCACAGCAGGCATGCGATTCTCTCCTCGTCCAGCGGCCGGAAGCCCAGCCGCTCGTAGAAACGCCACGCGGGAGCATTCTCCCGGTGGCAGCCGCAGTCGACGCGCGTCGCGCCGGACTCGCGCAGTTCGTCGAACAGCGCGCGCAGCATCGCAGCACCCACGCCGCGACCCTGCCTGCCTTCGGCGACGTGGACGTCGTCGAGCTTGACGACGAGCGAGCCGCGCGACGTCGAGATCGCGTAGCAGGCCACGCACACGCCGGCGGGCTCGCGCCGCGCTCCCGCGTAGGCGAGCCAGACGAAGCCGACCTCGGGCCGCGCCAGGAAGAGGTCGAGCGCGCGCTCGAGCGCCTCGCGCCCGCCGTCGCCGTAGACGCCCGCGGATGCGCGGTAGTGCCGGTCTTCGCCCAGGAACGCCCCGAGCAACGCGAGCGCGTCGCCGCGCGTCGCCGCGGTCATGCGCTCGCAGGCCACCTCGCCGGGGACTTCGCTCACGCCGCGATCGCCGCCAGCGCTGCGCGGATGCGGTCCGGTATGCGCACCGGCCGCTGCGTGGCGCGGTCGACCCAGACGTGCACGAAGCGCCCGCTCGCGGCCGCCGCGTCCTCCCCGGCGCGAAAGATGCCGATGCCGTACACGACCGACGAGTTGCCGAGGCGTTCCACGCGCAGGCCCGCCTCGACCGCGTCGGGGAACGCGAGCGAGCGGTGGTAGCGGCAGGAAGTCTCGACGACGAGCCCGACGACAGGGTCGGCGGCGATGTCGAGCCCCCCCACGCGGATCAGGTGCTCGTTGACCACGGTGTCGAACCACGCGTAGTAGACGACGTTGTTGACGTGGCCGTACGCGTCGTTGTCGTGCCAGCGCGTGGGGATCGCGAGGAAGTGGCGGTAGCGCGCGCGCGTCTCCGCCGGCTCCCTCGCGGCCTGCGGGGCCGCGGCCATCAGTTGAGCATCTTCTCGTCGAGCATCTCGATCCAGTGGCGCACCGGGCGCGAAGTGCCCGTCGCGAGGTGCGTCTGGCAGCCGATGTTCGCCGACACGATCACGGCGGGCCGCTCGGCCTGCATCGAAGCGAGCTTGCGGCGCTTGAGCTCCTCGGCGAGCTCGGGCTGCAGGATCGAGTACGTCCCCGCCGAGCCGCAGCAGAGGTGCGGATCGGCGATGGGCACGACCTCGTGGCCGATGGCGCGCAGGATCTCCTCGACGCGCCCCTTGAGCTTCATGCCGTGCTGCAGCGTGCACGGCGGGTGGAAGGCGATGCGCTGGCTGCCGCGGTCCATGGCGACCCTGGCCGCGATGCGCTTCCACTCGCCGCCGATCACCTCCACCGGATCGCGCGCCAGCTCCGCCACGCGCGCCGCCTTGGCCTTGTACGCGGGGTCGTCCGCCAGCAGGTGGCCGTAGTCCTTGACCATCACGCCGCAGCCGCTCGACGTGGTGACGATCGCCTCGGCGCCCTGCTCGATCGCCGGCCACCACGCGTCGACGTTGCGCCTGACGAGGTCGAGGCCCTCCTGCTGCTCGTTCAGGTGGTAGGGCAGCGCGCCGCAGCAACCGCTGCCAGACATGCCCACCGCCGAGATTCCGATGCGGTCGACCACGCGCGCGAACGCGGCGTCGATCGACGGCGCGATGGTCGGCTGCACGCAGCCGAGCACGACGATCACGCGCCGCTCGTGGCGCGGCGGCGGCCACGCGCCGGCTGGTTGCGCGCGCGGCACCTTGCGCGCCAACGACGTGGGCAGGACGCCGCGCGCCGCACGGCCGAACAGCAGCGCGGCGCCGAACAGCGCCTTCGAGCGCAGGCCCTTGGACAACGCGTAGCGCGTGGCACGCTCGGTGGCGCTGCGCGGGACCTGCCGCTCGACGACGGCGCGGCCGATGTCGGCCAGCCGGCCGTACTGCACGCCCGACGGGCAGGTCGTCTCGCACGAGCGGCAGGTGAGGCAGCGGTCCAGGTGCAGCCGCGTCGTCGCCGTGGCGCGCTTGCCCTCGAGCACCTCCTTGATGAGGTAGATGCGACCGCGCGGGCCGTCGAGCTCGTCGAAGTTGATCTGGTACGTCGGGCAGGTAGCCGTGCAGAAGCCGCAGTGCACGCACTTGCGCAGGATCGCGTCGGCCTCGCGACCCTCGGACGTGTCGCGGATGAACGCGGCGAGGTTCGTCTGCATTACGCCACCGCGCCCATGCGCCCGGGATTGAGGATGCCGCGCGGATCGAACTCCGCGCGCAGGCGCGCGTGCAGCCCGGCCAGCGGGCCCGGCAGCGGGTGGAGGGCGCTCGCGGCGCGTTCCTGCGCGGAGAACAGCGTCGCGTGGCCGCCGTTCGCCCACGCCCAGGCGCGCAGCTTCGCCGCGTCGGCGCGCGGCGCGACGAGCCATCGCAGCGCCCCGCCCCACTCGATCAGCGTCTCGCCGCCGAGATCGGCGTAGGGGGCCGTCGACCTCACCGACAGCCGCCAGACGGGCGCGCCGTCGCGCGCGGAAGCGAAGAACGGGTGTGCGTGGTCGCGCACCGACGCCCAGAACGCCGCGCCTTCGGCGACGGCCTCGCCGCCCAGCTTCGCGATCGCCGACTCGACCGCGGCCGCGGCACCCGACAGGCGCACGAGCAGTCGTCCGCCGGCGAAACAACTGGCCGACAGCGGCAATGGCTTGCCGCCCCATTCGTTCACGCGCCTGATGCCCTCGTCGGCGGAGACCTCGAAGGCGCGCGTGGCCTCCACGCGGGGCACCGGAAGGCACTTGATCGAAGCCTCCGCCACGATGCCGAGCGTGCCCAGCGCGCCGGTCATCAGCCGCGTGACGTCGAAGCCCGCCACGTTCTTCATCACGCGCCCGCCGAACGCGAGCGCCTCGCCGCGCCCGTCGACGATGCGCACGCCGAGCATGTGGTCGCGCACCGCGCCCGCGTACGGACGGCGCGGGCCCGAGAGCCCGGCGGCAACCGTGCCGCCGACCGTGGCTCCGGGTGCGAAGTGCGGCGGCTCGAACGCGAGCATCTGCCCCTCCGAGGCGAGCGCCCGCTCGACGTCGGCGAGCAGCGTGCCCGCGCGCACCGTAACCACCAGCTCCGTCGGCTCGTAGTCGACGATGCCGGCGTACTCGCGCGTGTCGAACGGCTCGCCCGCGACCGGCTCGCCGTAGAACGCCTTGGTGCCGCCGCCGCGGATCGCCAGCGGCGTGCGCGCCGCGTGCGCCGCGCGCACGCGCTCCTGCCAGCGCTCGAGGATCGGGTCGCCCGCGGTCACGTCGCCCGTCCTGCCGCCCTCAGCTTGTCGCGGTAGACGATGCGCGGCTCGTCGGCCTCGACGATCGTCGTCTCCGCCAACGCCGCCTGCTCCCACGCGCGCAGGAACGGGTGCGCGAGCAGCCGCCGCCAGTAGGCGTGCGCCTCGCCCTGCGGCTCGACGAGGTAGGTCTGGAACCGGAACGCCACCGGCGCGAAGAACGCATCCGCGATGGAGAACGCCCCGAACAGGTAGTCGCCGCCGCCGCCGAAGCGCCTGCGCGCCTCGCCCCACAGCGCGCAGACGCGCTCGATGTCCCTGGCCAGCCCCGGCGACCACGGCCGCACGTCGAGGCGCTCGCGTATGCACATCGTCATGTCGTTGCGCAGGTCGCGGAAGCCCGCGTGCATCTCCGCGCACATCGACCGCGCGAACGCCCGCGCCTTCGGGTCGGCCGGCCACATGCCGGCGTGCCGCTCGGCCAGGTACTCGGCGATCGCCAGCGACTCCCACACCACGACGTCGCCGTCGTGCAGGCAGGGCACCAGCCCGTGCGGCGAGAACGCCAGGTACGACGCGTTGTACCCGCCGTCGCCGAGCTGGACGTCGACCTCCTCGAACGGGGCGCCCGACAGCTTCGCGCACAGCCAGCCGCGCAGCGACCACGACGAGTAGTTCCTGTTGGCGATGTAGAGGCGGTACATGGTCGGGTGTGGGACTGTGCGCCGGGCGGCGTGCCGGACGCAGGCATCTGCGCCCTAGCTGTGAGTGGCCAGGAGGTTGTCTCGTTGGTGCATACGCTCCGCGCCTGAGCGCGGACGACGAGCTTTGCATGCGCGAAACGCATGCAACGCAGAAACAACGCACTGAAGCTTCACGCCTGGCCCCGCCTCTCCGGCGGCACCGTCTTGCCGGGATTGAGTATGTCGTTAGGATCCAGCGCCCGCTTGATCGTGCGCATCACGTCGACGGCGTCGTCGCCGTGCTCGGCCACCAGCGCGTCGAGCTTGTGGATGCCCACACCGTGCTCGCCGGTGCACGTGCCGCCCATGCGGATCGCGCGCAGGCTCACGCGCTGCGCGAGCGCCTCGGCGCGCGCGCGCTCCTCCCCGTCGTTCGGGTCGAACAGCACCAGCAGGTGGAAGTTGCCGTCGCCCACGTGACCGACGATCGGGCAGACGAGGCCGGACCGCTCGACGTCCTCGCGCGTCTCGAGCACGCAGTCGGCAAGCCGGCTGATGGGCACGCAGGCGTCCGTCGAGAAGCCCATCGCGCCCGGCCGCAGGGCCAGCGCCGCGTACCACGCGTTGTGCCGCGCCTTCCACAGCTGCGAGCGGTCCTCGGCGGCCGTGGCGAAGCGGAACGCGCCGCCGCCGTGGTCGGCGGCGATCGCCGCCATCATCTCGGCCTGCTCCTTCACCGCGGCGGCGGTGCCGTGGAACTCGAAGAGCAGCGTGGGCCTTGCCTCGTAGCCGGCGAGCTTCGAGTAGGCGATGCACGCCCGCATCTGCAGCTCGTCGAGCAGCTCGATGCGCGCGACCGGGATGCCGTGCTGCATCGCGACGATCACCGTCTGCACCGCCGAGCGCAGGTCGGGAAACTGGCCCACCGCGGCGGAAATCGCCTCGGGCACGCCGTAGAGCCTGAGCTGGATCTCGGTGATGATCGCCAGCGTGCCTTCCTGCCCGACGAACAGGCGCGTGAGGTCGTAGCCCGCGCTCGACTTGCGCGCGCGTCCGCCGGTGCGCACGATGCGCCCGTCGGCGGTGACCACGGTGAGCCCGAGCACGTTCTCGCGCATCGTCCCGTAGCGCACCGCGTTGGTGCCCGACGCGCGCGTGGCGGTCATGCCGCCGATCGTCGCGTTGGCGCCCGGGTCGATCGGGAAGAACAGCCCCGTCCCCTTGAGCTCGGCGTTGAGCTGCTCGCGCGACACGCCCGCCTGCACGCGGCAGTCGAGGTCGTCGGCGTTGATCTCCAGCACGCGGTTCATCTGCGACAGGTCGAGCGAGACGCCGCCGTAGAGCGCCGCGACGTGGCCCTCGAGCGACGTGCCGATGCCGAAGGCGATCACCGGCACGCGCGCCGCGTTGCACAGGCGCACGATCGCCGCGACCTCCTCGTTGGTGTGCGGGAACACGACGACGTCGGGGAGCGCCGCGTCGGCGAGGCCCTCGCCGTGGCCGTGCTGCTCACGCACGCTGGCGTTGGTGCTCGCGCGCGCGCCGTAGTCGCGCGCCAGGCGCTCGACCACGCCGGCCACGACCGTCGGGGCGGGCCGCTCGCGGGCTGCAGGGACGCCGCTCATCGTCCGTCGCCGGTCAGTACCGCGGCAGCTCGGCGTGCTTGAGCTCGCCGCCGTGCACGTGCATGCGCCCGAACTCGGCGCAGCGCGCGAGCGTGGGCACGGCCTTGCCGGGGTTGAGCAGCGCGTGGGGGTCGAACGCGCGCTTGATGCCGAGGAAGCGCTCGAGCTCCGCCGGCGCGAACTGGTTGCAGGCCCCGCGCAGCTTCTCGACGCCCACGCCGTGCTCGCCGGTCACGGTGCCGCCGACCTCGATGCACAGGTCGAGGATGCGGTCGCCGAACGCGATCGTCTTGTCCGCCTCGCCCGGGACGTTGGCGTCGTAGAGGATCAGCGGGTGCAGGTTGCCGTCGCCGGCGTGGAACACGTTCGCCACGCGCAGCCCGTACTCGGCGGACCACTCCGCGATCTTGTGCAGCACGCCGGACAGCGCCTTGCGCGGAATCGTGCCGTCGATGCAGTAGTAGTCCGGCGAGATGCGGCCGGCAGCGGGGAACGCGGCCTTGCGACCGGACCAGAACAGCAGGCGCTGCGCCTCGTCCTTCGACACGCGGATCTCGGTGGCGCCCGAATCGGTCAGCACCCGCTTGATGTCGGCCATCTCCGCGGAGACCTCCTCAGGCGTGCCGTCGGACTCGACGAGCAGGATCGCCGCGGCGTCGAGCGGGTAGTTCGCGTGCACGAACTGCTCGACGGCGCGCGTGGCCGCCTGGTCCATGAGCTCGAGGCCTCCGGGAATGATGCCTTCCGCGATGACCTTGCCGACCGCCTCGCCCGCCGCTTCGATCGTCGCAAACGCGGCGAGCGCGACCTGCGCGAACTGCGGCTTCGGCGTCAGCTTGACGGTGATCTCGGTGATGACCGCGAGCAGGCCCTCGCTGCCGTTGATCAGCGCGAGGAGGTCGTAGCCGGGCGCGTCGAGCGCTTCGTTGCCGAACTCGACGACCTCGCCTTCGATCGTCACCCCGCGCACGCGACGCACGTTGTGCACGGTGAGCCCGTACTTGAGGCAGTGCACGCCGCCGGCGTTCTCGGCGACGTTGCCGGCGATCGTGCAGGCGATCTGCGACGACGGGTCGGGCGCGTAGTAGAGGTTGTGCGCCGCGGCCGCCTCGCTGATCGCGAGGTTGCGCACGCCCGGCTGGACGACCGCGGTGCGCGCGAGCGGGTCGATCGCGAGGATGCGGCGGAACTTCGCCAGCGACAGCACGACGCCATCCTTGTGCGGCATCGCCCCGCCGGAGAGCCCGGTGCCCGCGCCGCGCGCGACGACCGGGACGCGGGCCGCGTGGCAGGCCCTCAGGATCGCGACGACCTGCGCCTCGGTGTCGGGCAGCGCGACCGCCGCGGGCAGCTCGCGGAACAGCGTGAGCCCGTCGCACTCGTAGGGCCTGGTCGCCTCCGGCGCCGTGAGCAGCGCCTCGCCCGGCAGGATTGCCGCGAGCTGCGCGTGGACGGACGGCGGGAGCATGGGGGAATTATAGGGGCGAGGGGTGAGGGTTTGGGGGGCGAGCCCGCCGAGGGCAGAATCGCGGGTATGGGCACGCTCACCCCTCCCCCCTCCTCCCTCCCCTTGGATCGTTCGGCGCGACCGCTCGCGGGCCTGCGCGTCCTCGAGATGGGCGCGCTGATCGCCGGCCCGTTCTGCGCGAAGATCCTCGCCGAGTTCGGCGCCGACGTCGTCAAGCTCGAGCCGCCGGGAAGCGGCGACCCGCTGCGCACGTGGCGCTACATGAAGGACGGCACCTCGGTGTGGTGGCACGTGCAGTCGCGCAACAAGCGCTCGGTCGCCGTCGACCTGCGCAAGCCGGAGGGACAGGCGATCGCGCGCGACCTCGCGCTGCGCGCCGACGTCGTGGTCGAGAATTTCCGGCCGGGGACGCTCGAGGAGTGGGGCCTCGGTTACGAGGCGCTGTCGGCGCGCAACCCGGGGCTGGTCATGGTGCGCATCTCGGGCTACGGGCAGGACGGCCCGTACAGCGGGCGGCCGGGCTTCGGCGTGATCGGCGAGGCGTTCGGCGGCCTGCGCTACGTGACCGGCACGCCCGACCGCCCGCCTTCGCGCACCGGCGTGTCGATCGGCGACACGCTCGCCGCCCTCTACGGCGTCATCGGCGCCATGATGGCGCTGCAGTCGCGCGCGGCGACGGGCCGCGGCCAGGTCGTCGACGTCGCGCTCTACGAGGCGGTGTTCTCGGTGATGGAGTCGATGCTGCCCGAGTTCGACGCGTTCGGCGCGGTGCGCGAGCGCACCGGCTCGATCCTGCCCGGCATCGCGCCGACTTCGGCGTACCGCTGCGCCGACGGCAGCCACGTCCTCATCGCGGCCAACGGCGACTCGATCTTCCGCCGGCTCGCCGCCGCGATGGGACGCGACGACCTCGCGAACGATCCCGCGCTCGCCGGCAACAAGGGCCGCGCGGCGAAGCAGGATTGGCTCGACGGCGAGATCGAGAAGTGGACCTCGCAGCGCTCGCCGGACGAGATCCTCGCCGTGCTCGAGCGCGCGGAAGTGCCCTCCTCGCGCATCTTCACGATCCGCGACATCGCCGCCGACGCGCACTACCGCGCGCGGGCGATGATCCGCGAGGCCCGGCTCGCCGACGGCAGCACGCTCAAGGTTCCGGGGGTCGTGCCGAAGCTCTCGGCCACCCCGGGCGACTTCGCCGGCGGCGGCCCGGCGCTCGGTCAGCACACCGACGAGGTGCTGCGCGAGCTGGGCTACGACGAGGCGCGGATCGCGGCGTTACGCGCGGCGCGCGCGATCTAGCCCGAGCCAGCGCTCAAGGCTCGTGCGCGTCGCAGCGAGGATGCGGTCGCGCCCGCGCGCCGTGGCCGCGGCGCGCGCGAACGACACGGCCCCGGCCAGCGAGGCGAACATGGCCAGCGCAACGTCGCGCGGCGCCATGCCGGCAACGTCAGGCAGTCGCGCCTCGACGCGGGCGACAAGCTGCGCGGTGCGCGCGGCGAACGCCTGCTTGGCAGGCTCGTCCGCGCGCGCCACGTCGGGCAGCAGCAGTGTGAGCGGACAGGCCCGTCCCAGCTCGCCCACGGTCGCCTGCTCCAGGTAGCGGTCGATCAGCATGCGCGCGAACGTCGCCGGGGGCGCGTCCTCGAGCCCCTGGATCAGGCTCCCGAGGCTGCGCTCGATGCCGACCAGCAGCGCCTCGTCGACCATCGCCTCCTTGGACGGGAAGTGGGCGTAGAAGCCCCCGACGGTCAAGCCCGCCTCGCGCATCACCGCCTCGACGCTCGCGCCCGCCGTTCCCCGCTCCTTGATCAGCCTCTCGGCCGCGGCGACGATGCGCTCGCGTGTGCGGGACTTGCGCTCTGCCGGATAACGTGACATGATGCCAATAATATTATCCTTATCATTCAATGTCAACCGCGGGAGGCCAGGGTGAACGAAGCGTCCAATCCCACCAGCTCGCCCACCGACAGTGCCGCCGTCCGGCTGCCCGACGGCCGCCTGATCGAATTCCGCCGGGTCACGCCGGACGACCGGCCCCTCATCGTGGAGGGATTGCAGCGCCTGTCCGCGACGAGCAGCTGGCGCCGCTTCCACATGGTCCGCCGCCGGCTCTCCGAGCGCGAACTGTTCGACCTCACGAACCCGGCCGACCCGTCGCGGTTCGCGCTCGGCGCGTCGGCCAGGTTCCCCGACGGACGCGTCGAAGGCGTGGGCATCGCGCGCTACGTCCGCCTCGACGGCGCACCGGCGACCGCGGAGATCGCCGTCACCGTGGTCGACGACTATCAGGGGCTCGGCATCGGCGCCCTGCTCCTGCGGCGCCTCGCGCGCGAAGCGCGCAGGCGGGGCGTGCGCCGACTTTCCGGCAGCGTCATGCACGAGAACGTCCCCATGCTGAGGCTCCTGGAACGTCACGCGCGAGGCATCGTGCGGCGGGTCATCGCCGAGCACGTGGCGTTCGAGTACCCGCTGCTTCCCGCCTGACGCGCGGCCCCGGCCGTCGCGCCCCGTCGCGTCCCGTGCCGCGAGCAGCGCGGTTGATCCGATACGGCGTCTCCTCCTCCCGCCATCCATTAGCATCGCGGATGCACCGCCATTGCCGGAGGGAGACGCCACCATGAACACCGAACAGACCCGCGCCGTGCTGACCGTCGCACTGATGGCCGCGTTCGCCGACGGACTCAAGGACGAGCGCGAGCGCACGCGCGTCCGCGAGCTGGCCGCGCGCCTTCCCGGCGAGGGCATCGACCTCGCCGCGCTCTACCAGGACGTGCTGCTCGGCAAGCCGGAGCTCGAAGCGGTCGCGAAGCCGCTTGCCGCAGACAAGGCGCTCGCGCAGTTCGCCTACGAGATGGCGGTCGGCGTGGCCGACGCCGACGGCGCGCACACGCCCGCCGAGGGCGCGTTCCTCGCGAAGCTCGCGCAGGCGCTCGGGCTGCCGGCCGCCGCGGCGCAGGAGTACGTCGCCAAGGCCGACGCGATCGCCGCGGTGCCGGGCGTGCCGGCCACCGTTCCGGCAACCGGCGCCGGAACGCAGCCGGCCAGCGTGGATGCCGCCGCGATCGACAAGCAGATCGTCGACGCGTCGATCACCAATGCCGCGCTCGAGCTGCTCCCCGAGTCGCTCGCATCGATGGCGATCCTGCCGCTGCAGGTGCGCCTCGTCTACCGCATCGGCAAGCAGCACGGCTACGAGCTCGACCAGGGCCACATCAAGGAGTTCATCGCCGCGCTCGGCGTGGGCCTGACCGGGCAGTACCTCGAGCAGTTCGGCCGCAAGCTGCTGGGCGGCCTGCTGGGCAGCGTGTTCGGCGGCCTCGGCCGCGCGGCGGGCCGGCAGGTGGCGAGCTCGGGAATGGCGTTCGCCTCGACGTGGGCGCTCGGGCAGGTCGCGAAGCAGTACTACGCGGGCGGCCGGAAGCTCGACATGGAGAAGCTCAAGACGGCGTTCGCGCCGCTGGTGCAGCAGGGACAGGCGATGGTGCAACAGTACGGCCCGCAGATTGCCGAGCGCGCGAAGTCGATCAACGTCAACGCGCTGCCGCAGCTGATCGGCCGAGGGTAGGCGCAAGGGCCCGGGACGCCCGTTCCGCGAAGCGGGCCCGCTCCACGTTCCTCGTCCCCGCCTTCGCGGGAACGACGATGTACCACCGGGTTCCCGCGCGCGCGGCGACGACGACGTGCCGATGGGTTCCCGCATCCGCGGGAACGGCGACGCATCGTCGCATCACCCCTGGGCGCGGGCGCGGTCGCGACCGCGGACCACGAGCAGCTGCGTCGCGACGAACGCCGCTAGGCCGGCGAGCGCGATCGCGCTCGCCATCGGCCGCGAGGTGCCGTCGAACGCTATCCCCACGGCCAGCGCGGTGGCCGACGCGACGCCGAACTGCACGAACGACATCAGCGACGCCGCGCTGCCGGCAATCTCGGGGAACGGCGTGAGCGCGCCCGCCGTCGCCTGAGGCACCATGCACATGTAGGCGGCCATGAACACGAACATCGGCACGACCACCGCGAGCGGGTGCGCCGCGCCCAGCCACGCCAGGAGCGCCATCGCGCCCCCCGACGCCAGCAGCGCCAGCGATCCCATCCGCACCATGCCCACGATGCCGAGCCGCCGCGTCGCGCGGCGCGCGATCGCGGTGCCGACGAACGTGCCGAGCATGACGAGCGCAAAGTACAGGCTGTACGCGCGCTCCCCCCGCCCCATGCCCTCGACGAACACGAACGCGCTGCCGGCCAGGAACGCGAACAGCCCCGACATCGCCGCGGCGATGGCCAGCGCGTAGCCGACGTAGCGGCGCGAGGCGAGCGCGCGGCGCCAGTTGCGCAGCACGACCGGCGGCGCGAGCGCGTCGGGATCGCGGTCGGCGAGCGTCTCGGGAAGCGCGAAGTGCACGAGCGCGAGGAGCGCCGCGCCGTAGGCCGCCACGACGGCAAAGCTCGCCCGCCAGCCGAACGCCAGGTGCAGCTCGGCGCCGAGCACGGGGGCGGCGACCGGCATCACGCCCAGCACCAGCATCATCGTCGAGAGCATGTGCGCCGCCCTCTCGCCCGCGTGCAAGTCGCGCACGACGGCGCGCGGCACGACCGCCACGGTGGCCACGGCGATCGCCTGGAAGAAGCGTGCGACGACGAGCGCCGCCGTGCCCGGCGCAAGCGCACAGGCGACCGACGCCGCGGTGAACAGCGCGAGCCCGCCGATCAGCGCCGGCCGCCGCCCGAAGCGGTCCGACAGAGGCCCGGCGAGGAGCTGCGCCGCGCCCCAGCCGAACATGTACACCGACAGCGTGAGCTGCACCTCGCCGGCCGTCGCGCCGAGCGCGCGCGTCATCGCCGGCATCGACGGCAGGTAGATGTCCATCGCCAGCGGCGCGCTCGCCACCAGCGCGCCGAGGAGCAGCGTCATCGCGAGGCCGCCCGGGGAGAGCATCGTCCGCCTTCAGGGGAAACACGCATGGTGCCAGATATAGAATCCGTGCAGAGGACTCGGAGGCAAGGGCATGGACGCATCGAGGGCGCTGCGCATCGGGCTGGTCGGCTACGGCGAAGTCGGGAAGATCCTGGGCAGCGCGCTCGTCGAGCGCGGCGTGGCCTGGGTGGGGGCGTGGGACATCCTGATGCCCGACGCAGCGCAGGGTCCGGCGATGCGTGATCACGCGCGCGACGCGAGCATCGAGGCGGTCGCATCACTCGCCGCGCTGCTCGCGCGCGCCGACGTCGTGCTCTCTGCGGTCACCGCGTCCCAGGCCGTGGTCGTCGCGCGCGAGGCCGTGCCGGCGATCCGCCGCGGCACGTGGTTCGTCGACCTCAACTCGGCCTCGCCGGGTGCGAAGCGGGAGATGAGCCGCCTGATCGACGGCGCGGGCGGCCGCTTCGTCGAGTCCGCGGTGATGACCTCGGTGCCGCCCTATGGCATCAAGGTGCCGATGCTGATCGGCGGACGCGGCGCCGCGGAACTGCGCGACCTGCTCGCCCCGCTCGGCTTCGCGATGGAGATCGCCGCGAACGAGGTGGGCGTCGCCTCGGCGATCAAGATGTGCCGCAGCGTGATGATCAAGGGCATGGAGGCGATCGTCACCGAGAGCTTCACCGCGGCGCGAGCCTACGGCGTCGAGGACCGCGTGATCGCCTCGCTGCACGAGACGTTCCCCACCCTCGACTGGGAGCAGCTGGGCTCGTACTTCATGAGCCGCAGCGCGCTACACGGCAAGCGCCGCGCCGAGGAGATGCGGGAGGTGGCCGTGACGCTGCGCGAGGCCGGCATCGAGCCGTGGCTGCCCACGGCCACGGCCGAGCGGCAGGACTGGATGGGCCGGCAGAAGGTCGCTCTCGGCCTCGACAGCCTCGCGAAGGACGCGAACTGGCGCGCCTACGCCGACCAGCTGCTCGCCGCGCGCAAGCCCGTGTGACGCGCGTGCCGCGCATCGCCGTCGCGTTCGTCGCCGCGCTGCTGGCCGGCTGCGCCGCATTCTCCGGCAGCCTGCTCAAGGAGACGCGCGGATCGCTCAACGAGACCGCGGCGCAGACCGGAGCCGAGCAGATGCTGCGCAACATCGTGCGCCTGCGCTACGGCGACAGCCCGTACTTCCTCGATCTCGGCAGCGTGTCGACCAGCGCCACGGTGAGCGCGAACCTCACGATGTCCGCGTTCGGCACGCTCGGGCTCGACCCGACGCTCTCCCTCTCGCCGGGCGTCGGGATGTCGCAGACGCCGTCGTTCGTGCTACAGCCGCTCGCCGGCGAGAAGTTCGCGAAGCAGCTGCTGCGACCGCTCGACCTCCGCACGCTCGCGCTGTTGCGCGCAGCGGGATTCGGGTTGCGCGAGATCCTGCTGGTGTTCGCCGACGCGATCAACGGCGTGCCGAACGCGCCTTCGGCGACGCTCTTCGCGCCGAGCGAGGCGCCCGACTGGTCGCGGTTCCGCCGCGCCGCCGACCTCATCGAGCGGCTGGAGGCGCGGGGCTGGCTGCACCTCGGCGTGGACTCCGCGGCCGCCCCGCCGCCTCCGGGCGGCGACCTCGTGCTGTCGGTCTCGTTCGACGCGGCGGCCGCGGCGAGCGACGAGTTCCGCGAGCTGGTGAAACTGCTGAACCTGGAGCCGGCCGCGCTCACCTACCGCGTCGCGGTGGCGGCGGCCGGCGGCGGGGGACGCAACATCGCGCTGCGCCCGCGCTCGATCCTCGCGGCGATGCGCTTCCTCTCCAAGGGCGTCGTCGTGCCTGCTGCGACGCTGGCGGCCGGCGAGGTTCCAGTGCTCATGGCTGCGGACGGCACGGCGTTCGACTGGAACCGCATGCTCCAGGGCGTGATGCGCATCCCTTCGCGCTCCGACGAGCCCGCCGAGAGGCATGTCGGCGTCCACGCGCACGGCCAGTGGTTCTACATCGACTCGCGCGACCTCGCGTCGAAGCAGACGTTCGCGCTCCTCGAGACCGCGTACGCGCTGCAGGCCGGCGACGTGCCGCCGATCACGACGATCCTCACGCTGCCGATCGCACGTTAGACGCATGCTCTTCGAGCCCGATCGCCACGAAGCGCTCGACGCGCGCGCCTGGGATGCCGATGCGGCGCGCCGCGCGATCCGCGACATCGTCGCGGACATCGAGTCGAGCCGTTCCACCGGCGGGACATGGCCCGGGCACCCGCTGGACGCGGATGGCGACTCCCCGCGCACCGGATTCAAGAGTCTCTATCTCGGCAGCGCCGGCGTGCTGTGGTCGCTCGCGTACCTGCGGCGCGCAGGCGCGGTCGAACTGTCCGTCGACCCGGAAGAAGGCCTGCGCCGGGCGCACGCCGGCTATCTGGACGATCCCGACACGGGCGCTGTCGTGCCGTCGTACTTTCTCGGCGAGGCAGGCATCCTGCTCGCGCTGTGGCGCCTGGGCGGATCGGGCGAGGCTGCCGACCGGCTCTACGCGGCGGTCGAGGCGAACGTGGGCAACCCGACGAACGAGGCGCTGTGGGCCGCCCCTGGCACGATGGTGGCCGCCTGGCACCTGTGGGAGGCGACTGGCGAGAGCCGCTGGCGCGAACTGTTCCTCGTCAACGTCGAGCAGGTCTGGCGAACCTGGACGTACGACGACCGCGCGAAATGCCACCTCTGGACGCAGGACCTGTACGGCCGGGTCCTGCAATACCTGGGCGCGGGGCACGGCTTCGCGGGGAACGCGTATCCGTTGCTCAAGGGCGCCGCGTTGCTCGACGCGGAGCGCCGCGAAGCGGTCTACGACCGCTGCGTAGCCACGCTGAGCGCGCTGGCGCGATCCGAAGGCGACGCGGTCAACTGGCCGCCCGGGACTTTCGAGCCGCGCCCGGGCAGGCCAAGCATGCTCGTGCAGTGGTGCCACGGCGCGCCAGGCATCGTGACGGCGCTGGCGGATTTCCCCGCCGGCCGCTCCGCGGCGATGGACGCGATGCTGCTCGGCGCCGGACGCCTCGTCTGGCAGGCCGGGCCGCTCGCCAAGGGCTACGGACTGTGCCACGGCACGGCGGGCAACGGCTACGCGTTCCTGAAGCTGTACCGCCGCTCGGGGGATTCGCTGTGGCTGGAACGCGCGCGGTCGTTCGCGATGCACGCGCTTCTCCAGCGCGAGCGCATGCGGCGCGAGCACGGTCGCGGCCGCTACACGCTGTGGACGGGCGACGCCGGGCTCGCGGTGTACCTGTGGCACTGCGTCGAGGGGCTCGCCGAGCTTCCCGCGCTGGACGTCGCCGGCTGACCTGCGCAACCGCGCCGGTCGAAAGACGCGCGCGTCGCCCTGCGCGGCCTCGCGCAGCGTAGACTGTCCCGCTCGGGCGCAAGGCGCCTGTCGAGGAGCGGATGGGTCCGATGGACGCGGAGAAGATTCCCGTGCGCGTCACGAGCAGCGGCCAGGTGCTCGAGGTCGTCGTGTTCAGCAAGCGGCCGGAGTCGATCGAGGTCGTGCTCGGCGCCGGCGTGCACAGCGTGCGCTGCGTGCTGACGCCCACGCGCAACCGGCAGGCCTACGCCGGCAGCGCGATGGGCCGCGAGATCGTCTACGAGCGCAGCTGCGGAGAGGTGCAGGCCGATCTCGCCCGCGTCGAGCGCTATCGCGAGTACAAACGCTAGCGAGTCGGGGCATTGAAGCGATGGGCATGCGCCGCACGCGGATCGCCGGGCTCGCTGCAGTCGAGGCGCGCCGTCGCATGCGCCGCGCCCTGCTGCTCGTCGCCGCGTGGCCGGCGCTCGCCTGGACCGACGGCACGCGCGCGCAGTCGAAGCGACCGGCGCTGATCGGTTGGCTCAACACGGCCTCGCGCGAGTCCGGCGGGCACTACCTCGTCGCGTTCAAGGAAGGCCTCGCCGCGCTGGGCCGGAAGGAGGGCTCCGACTACCGGCTCGAGGAGTACTGGGCCGGCGGGCTGGTCGAGCGGCTGCCGGCGCTGGCTGCCGAGCTCGCGGCGACGGAGCCCGCGCTCATCGTCGCCGCGCCGGTTCCGGCGCTGACTGCCGCAGCGAGAGCGGCTCCGCGGACCCCGATCGTCCTGCCGAACGGCAATCCGCTGGCGACTGGACTGGTGACCAACCTCGCGCGCGCGGACATGACGATCCAATGACCCGACGCGAGTGACGGCGACGGGCGAGGCCCGGCAGCCGCAGCTGAAGCTGCCGCCGCGCGTTGCGCGGCGCTCCTTGCGGCAACGGCCCGCGACCCGGTCGGCCCGGGCTTGAGCGCAAGTGCGCGCCCGGCCTTCCGAGAGCCATCGGGCGACCGTGATCGCGCGCGAGTCGGGCGAAGCGCCCCGATCGCGGAAACAGGGTGCCGCCCGTGACCACGGCCATCGGGCATCCACGGCGGCGCCTCGCGGACGGCATGGCGGCAGCCTGATCGACGTCGCAAGGCCAGTGCCGAACGCGCGACCGCCGCGGCGAATCCGGCCGTCGGTGCGAGACGGGCGCGCACCCTGGGGGAACCTCACGACCTCACGCCGGCATGCGGCACCGGCATGCGCGCCACTGCCGAGAATGCGGTGGGCGACACCCTACAATGTCGATCTCGGGCCCTGACGGCGAGGAGTCCGCGCAAGTGCCGGCTGCGCCGGCTTGTCAAGCGCAGCAAGTCCGAATCGACGCGCGGTCTTCGCGCGGCTCCAAGAATTGCTGTGTCATTGGGCAGTCGGAGAGACGACGAAATGCTCGAGGCGTTGCTGATCCCGGAGGCCATCGCCGTCATCGGTGCCTCCCGCACCGCCGGCAAGGTCGGGCACGAGCTGGTGGCGAACCTGATTGCCGGCGGCTTTCGCGGCGCCATCGTTCCCGTGAATCCGTCGGCGGACGAGATCCTCGGCCTCAGGTGCTATCGGCGCCTTCAGGACTACGGCGACCGCATCGACCTTGGCCTGATCGCCGTTCCCGCGGAAATGGTGCGGCAGGCCGTCGTCGATTCGATCGACGCCGGCGCCACGGCCGTGGTCATCGTCACCGCCGGATTCAAGGAAGTCGGTCCCGCAGGCGCCGCCATGGAAAAGGAGCTCGCCGACTATTGCAAGTCGCGGCGCGTGGCCATGCTCGGCCCCAATTGTCTTGGCCTGATCAACGCCCACCACCGGATGAACGCATCGTTCGCCAAGCAGATGCCGCAACCGGGCGGGATCTCCGTCATCTCCCAGTCCGGCGCGCTGTGCACCGCCATTCTCGACTGGGCCGCCGCCCGGCACCTTGGACTGGCCAAGCTGATCAGCATGGGCAACAAGGCGGACCTGTCGGAGACCAGCTTCCTCAAGGCGTTCGCCGCCGACCCGGAAACGAGGGTCATCGCCGGCTATCTCGAGAGCGTCGATGCCGGCGACGCCTTCATCAAGGCCGCCGAGGCCGCCGCCTCCCGCAAGCCCGTCGTGATCTTCAAGGCCGGCGTCACCCGTGCCGGCGTCAAGGCCGCCTCGTCGCACACGGGCAGCCTGGCCGGCGCGGACACCGCGTACGGCGCCGCGTTCAAGCGCTGCGGCATCATCCGCGCCGAGACGTTCGAGGCCATGTTCGACTACGCGACCGCATTCGTGATGCAGCCGTTGCCGAAGGGCAATCGCGTGGCGATCATCACGAATGCCGGCGGGCCGGGCATCATGGCCGCCGACGCGATCGAGCAGTCGGGCCTCCAGATCAGCGCCCTGGCCGGCAGCACGGCATCGGCCCTGGCCAGCAAGCTGCCGCCGGCCGCCAGCGTCGGCAACCCGATCGACGTCCTCGGCGACGCCGATCCCGACCGGTACGTCGCCGCGGTGAACGCAGCGCAGGACGAACCCACGGTCGACGCCATCATCGTGATCCTCACGCCCCAGGCGATGACCAGGCCGGCGGAAACGGCGCGGGCCATCGCCGCCTCCAATCGCCGCGTCAAACCGATACTCGTTTCGTTCATGGGCGGCCAGGACGTCATGCCCGGCCGCAAAGAGCTGGTGGCCTCCGACTTGCCGGACTACGAGTCTCCGGAGCGCGCCGTGGCAGCGCTGCGCGCGATGTGCGACTACGCCGCATGGCTGCGCCGGCCGCCGCGCGTCGTGACCCGGTTCCCCGTCAACCGCCGTCGCGTGGAGCGGATCATTCACCGCCACCTCAAGACCGGCGAAAGACAGATCGGCGAGGCCGCCGCGAAGGACATCCTCCGCGCCTACGACTTCAACGTCCAGCCCGGCCAGCTCGCCGCGACGGCCGCCGAAGCCGTCGAAGCCGCAGGCAAGATCGGCTATCCGGTCGCCATGAAGATCGCGTCGCCGGACGTCATCCACAAGTCCGACTTCGGCGGCGTGAGACTCGACCTGAATTCCCCGACGGCGGTGCGCGACGCCTACGACCTGATGATGATGCGCGTCGCGGAGAGGGTGCCCGGCGCCCGCATTCACGGCGTCTACGTCGAGAAGATGTGCCAGAAGGGGCGTGAAGTCATCCTGGGCATGACCCGCGATCCGCAGTTCGGCCCCATGCTCATGTTCGGCCTGGGCGGGATCTTCGTCGAGGTGATGAAGGACGTCACGTTCCACATCGCGCCCATCACCGAGGACGAGGCCCGGCAGATGCTGGAGAGCACGAAGTCGTTCGCGCTGCTCAAGGGCGTCCGCGGCGAGGCCGGCGTCGACTTCGATGCCATCGCCACGAGCCTGCAGCGGATCAGCCAGCTCGTCACCGACTTTCCCGAAATCGCCGAAATGGACATCAACCCGTTCATCGTCGCCCCGCCGGGCCGGGTTTCCGTGGCCGCGGATGCGCGCATCGCGCTGAAGGAAGTCAAGCCATGAGCCCGAGGGCGAATCCGCCCCGAAGCGCGTCAGCGCGGAGGGTAGTCCAGTGAGCGCGACAGGGCCGATCCGCGGCGCCGGGCACGCGCCTTCCGAAGGCAACGCAGCGGCGCCGGCTGCAGGCGAGGGCTCGCCCCGGGGCGCGGGCCGGCCCGCCGAAGACGCGAACTGGCAGGACACCTATCGCGAGCTGGTCGCCACGGCCGCGCAAGCCGTCAGGCGGATCCGTCCCGGCCAGCGGGTCTTCGTCGGCACGGGCTGCGGACAGCCCGAGGAGCTCGTGCACGCGCTCGTGGCGCGCGGCCGCGAACTGCCCGACACGACCATCGTTCACCTGCTGACGTCCGGCGACGCTCCCTACGCGGACCAGGCGCTGGCCGAGTACTTCCGCGTCAACAGCTTCTTCATCGCGGACAATGTCCGCAAGATCATCCAGGAGGGGCTGGGCGACTACACGCCGGTCTTCCTGTCCGAGATCCCGCGCCTCTTCGCGTCCGGCCAGCTGCCCCTGGACGCCGCCCTCATCCAGGTGAGCCCGCCGGACAGCCGGGGCATGTGCAGCCTCGGCGTCTCCGTCGACATCGTCAAGAGCGCCGCGGAGAACGCCAGCCTCGTGATTGCCCAGGTCAACCCCAACATGCCGCGCACGCTGGGCAACGGGTTCCTGTACGTCTACGACATCGACGTGCTCGTGCCGACCGACACTCCGCTGATCGAGATGCACGCTCCGGAGCCCGACGCGGAGACGCGCCAGATCGGCGAGTACGTCGCAGCCCTGGTCGAGGACGGATCGACGGTCGAATTCGGCATCGGCGCGATCCCGCAGGCGGTGATGCCCTTCCTCATGGACAAGAAGGACCTCGGCATCCACACCGAGATGTTCACCGACTCCATCATCGACCTCATCGAGTCGGGCGCCGTCAACGGGAGCCGCAAGACGCTCGACAACGGCAAGATCGTCGCCAGCTTCTGCATGGGGACCCGGCGGCTCTACGACTACATCCACGACAACCCGCAGTTCGCGTTCCATCCCACGGAGTACGTCAACGACCCGTTCGTCATCGCCCAGCAGCACAAGCAGGTCGCCATCAACGTGGCCCTGGAGATCGACCTCACCGGCCAGGTCTGCGCGGACTCGCTCGGCACCCAGTTCTACTCGGGCATCGGCGGGCAGGTGGACTTCAACCGCGGCGCCGCCCGCTCTCCGGGGGGCAAGGCGATCATCGCCATCCACTCCACGGCCAGGAACGGGACGGTGTCGCGCATCGTCACGCGCCTCAGTCCCGGCGCCGGCGTGGTCACGACCCGCGGCGACGTGCACTACGTCGTCACGGAGAACGGCGTCGCCTACCTCCACGGCAAGAGCGTCCAGGAGCGCGCGATCGCGCTCATTTCCGTCGCCCATCCGAAGTTCCGGGCCCGGCTGCTCAAGGAGGCGATCGAAGCCAAGTTCCTGCGCCCGGAGCTGGCCGACATCGAGGGCAAGGTCGTCATCGGGCCCAAGGAGTTCCGCACCACCCACCTGCTGAGCGACGGCACCCAGATCAACGTCCGTCCGATCCACCCCACCGACGAGCCGGCCACGGTCGACCTGTTCTACGCGCTGTCGCGGGAGACGATGTACTACCGGTTCATGTCCCACTCCAAGCAGATACCGCGCAAGGAGTTCCAGGAGTACGTCTTCATCGACCACCGCAAGGACATCGCCATCGTCGCGACGATTCCCGAGGCGCACCGCGAGGACATCATCGCCATCGGCCGCTACTACCTCGACGAGAAGACCAATCTGGCGGAGGTGGCATTCGTCGTGCGGGACGACTGGCAGAATCGCGGCATCGGCTCGTTCCTCCTGAAGCACCTCGCCACGATCGCGAAGCGCAACGGGATTCAGGGGTTCACCGCCGAGGTCCTGCGCGCAAATCGCGCCATGCAGCAGGTCTTCCTGAACAGCGGCTTCAAGGTCCACAGCGAGCCGAGCGAGGACGTGTTCAGCTTCCGCATCCACTTCGCGTAAAACCGCCGCACCGGCGGGCGGGTCGCGGCGTCGGCCGCCTGTCGCCGGGTCACTGCCGCTGCTTCGGCAGGTAGGGCATCACCAGCGAGCGGGCGTCGACCTGCGCGCCGATGCGCGCGAGCAGCAGGAACGAGCCGACCAGCTTGCGGTGGAGGAAGATCGTCTCCGGCGGCGGCGGCCGCAGCAGCCGGCGCCGGAAGGCGAGCTCGAAGCCCAGGTCGCGAACGCGCGAGGCGAGGTCCGACCTGCCGAAGTCGTAGCGCCCCGCGTGGCGCAGCGGCTCGCAGACGAGGAAGCACACGTCGACGACCGCGTCGAGGCGCTCCGGCGGATCGTCGGGCGCGGCGTAGCCGATGCGGATGGCGGCTTGCGCGACAGCGCCGCGATCATCGTCGACGACGCCGCGCGTGATGCGCGCGAATTCGGCGACGAAACCGGCCGTAAATGCGCGCGTCGCCCCGAAGTCGAGGAGGACGACGCGCCCGCTGTCCGGCTGCACCAGGTAGTTGGCGAAGTTGGGATCCGTCTGCATGACGCGGAACTCGAACAGTTCGCGGAACAGCAGGCGCTCGAGCGCGGTGCCCACCGCGTTGCGCCGCGCCTGCGGCGCCGCGGCGAGCGAATCCAGCGGCTCGCCGGCGACGTAGTCCATCGCCATCACGTGACGCGTGGTGAGATCGCGATGGACGCGCGGGACGAGCAGCGCCGGATCGTCGGCCACCAGCCGCGCGTAGCGCTCGAGGAAGCGCGCCTCGGCGAGGTAGTCGGCCTCCTGTGCCAGCTGCCGCTTCGCCTCGGCGGCGATCCCCGCGACGTCGAGGTCGACGGGAAGCAGGTTGAGCAGGCGCAGCAGCGCCGCGACGTTGTCCACGTCGCTCGCGATCGATCGCGCCACGCCGGGGTACTGGATCTTGAGCGCGAGGTCGCGGCCGTCGGCTGCGATCGCCCGGTGCACCTGGCCGATCGACGCCGCGGCCAACGGCTCCTCGTCGAACGACGCGAAGCGGCGCTCCCAGCCCTTGCCGTACTCGCGTCCCAGCACGCGGCGCAGCTGTTCCCTCGGCATCGGCGCGGCCTGCGAGCGCAGCACGGCGAGCGCCTGCGCGAACTCCGGCGGCAGCACGTCCTCGCCCTGCAGCGACACGAGCTGCCCCAGCTTCATCGCCGCGCCGCGCAGCCGCGCGAGCCGCGCCGCGAGTTTCTGCGCGTTGCTCGTCGACAGCAGCGCGCCGCGGAAGTCCGGCGCCTGTCCGCGCACGATGCGCCGCAGCCCCTCGGCCGCCGCGCCTGCCGCGAGTTCGCCCGCGGCCAGTCCCATGCGGGCGATGCGGCCGAGCCGCGAACGGGGAACCGGCGCCGGCGGCGTCCTGCGCGTCGTCACGTCGATCGCCAGTCGCCGGAGGACGCGTCCGGCGCACGCATCAACGCGGCCCGAACCGCGGCGGCCGCTTCTCGCGGAACGCCGCCACGCCTTCCGCGAGGTCGTCGGTGCCGGCAACGAAGCCGGCCGCGAGCGCATCGAGCGTTGCGGCCGGCGCGCCGGTCGCCGCGGCGTCGACGAGCTGCTTGGTCACTTGCACCGCGACGCGAGCGCCGGAGGCGATCTCCGCCGCGAGCGTCCCCGCGCGGGACGCCGCATCGCCGACGACCTCGTTGACCAGCCCCCACGCCAGCGCCGTGGGGGCGTCGATCGCCGTACCGGTCAACGCCATCTGCTTGGTCCGCGACGGGCCGATCAGCGCGGCGAGCCGCGCGGGGCCGCCCCAGCCCGGCACGATGCCGATCTTCACTTCGGGGAGCGCGAAACGCGCCTCGGACGAGGCCACACGCAGGTCGCAGCAGAGCGCCAGCTCCAGACCGCCGCCGAACGCGACGCCGCCGACGGCCGCCACCGTGGGCATCGGCAGCCCGGCGAAGCGCGCGAAGACGCGGTGGCCCTCGGCGATCCAGCGCCGCCACATGCCTTCCGCGCCGAGCGCCGACCACTCGCGCACGTCGGCGCCCGCGCAGAACGCGCGCGGCAGCGCCGAGCGCAGGACGACGGCGCGCACGCCCGGGTCGCCCTCGATCGCGCGACAGTGACCGTCGAGCTCGGCGAGCATCGCCAGCGTGAGCGCGTTGAGCTTCTCGCCGCGATCGAGGACGAGGTGGGCGACCGCGCCTTCGCGCTCGAGACGAATCATGCCAGGGCTCTGTGCAGTCGCTGCGGGAGTTCGAGCCTCATCGGCGCCGGATCGAACAGCCGCGGATCCATCGCCTTCAGGTCGGACGCGACGCGCAACGGGCACGCCGCCTGCCGCACGACGTCGCGCTCGACGTCGATGCCCGGCGCGACCTCGGTCACCGTCAGCCCCTCGGGCCTGAGCTCGATCACGCAGCGCTCGGTGACGTAGATGGCGCGCTGGCCCTGCTCGAGCGCCCGCCGGCCGCTGAACGTCACCTGTTCGACGGCCGGAACGAACTTCGCGAACCGGCCTTCGCGGACGATGCGCATCTTCGCGTCCTCGATGGCAAGCTCGATGCCCGCGGCGCGGAAGTAGCCCGAGAACACGAGCTTGCGGGCGCGGGCCGTGATGTCGACGAATCCGCCGCAGCCCGCGGTCACGTGCGGGTGCGAGCCCAGCTTGGACACGTTGACGCTGCCGTCGGCGCCGATCTCGAGGAACGAGAGCAGGCCGCAGTCGGAGCCGCCGCCCTGGAAGTAGGTGAACTGGTAGGGCGAAGGGAAGATCGCCTCCGCGTTGTACGCGCAGCCGAAGGGAAACCCCGGCGCGGGCACACCGCCGACCGGGCCTTGCTCGATCGCCCAGGTGACCGCGTCGCCCTGCCCTTCCTCGATGAGCACGTAGGGCACCAGCGGCGAGATGCCGAAGCCCAGGTTCACCGCGTCGCCGCGCCGCAGCTCCATCGCCGCGCGGCGCGCGATCACCTTGTCGGGGCCGAACGGCACCGGCTCGAAGGCCGAAGCGGGCAGGCGCACCTCGCCGGAGAGCGCCGGGTCGTATTCGATTTCGGTGGCCTGCTTCTGGTGCGGGTCGACCACGACGAAGTCGACCAGCGTGGAAGGCACGACGACGCGCTGCGGGTGGAGCGAGCCGCGCGCGGCGACGCGCTTCACCTGCGCGATCACCACGCCGCCGGAGTTGCGCGCGGCGAGCGCCACCTCGACGTTGCCGAGGAAGGCGCCCTCGTGCTCCATCGACACGTTGCCGTCCTCGTCGGCCGTCGTGCCGCGCACGATGCCGACCTGCGGGTAGAAGTTGTCGAAGTGCAGCCACTCCTGCCCGCCGAACTCGACCACGCGCACGATGTCGGGCCGCGCGGCCTCGTTCATGCGGCCGCCTTCGAGACGCGGGTCCACGTAGGTGCCCATGCCCACCTTGGTCAGCACGCCGGGACGCTTGGCGGCGGCGTCGCGCAGCATGTCGAAGATCACGCCGCTCGGCAGGTTCCACGCCGCCACCGCGTTGTCGGCGATCATGCGGCGGATGCGCGGCGGCTCGAACGAGGACGGCCCGCTCGGGTAGGAGCCGCCGATGACGCGCGCGAGCAGGCCCGGCTCGGCCAGGTGGTCGATACCCTTGATGCCGTACATGTCGCCGGCCGAGATCGGCATGACCAGCGTGATCCCCCGCGGGTGGCCGGTGGTGCGGAAGCGGTCGCCGAGCGCCTTCAGCGTGCTGTCGGGCGTGTTGAGGCCGGAGGACGAGCTGACCGCCACCACCGCGCCGTCGGGCACGAGCGCCACCGCGCGCGCCGCGTCGACGACCTTCGAGGCCCTCATGCGAACCACTTCATGACGTGCCTGCCGACGACGACGGTCTCGCCGCGCTGGTTGACCACCTCGAACTCGGAGGTCGTGCGCTGCCGCGCGTCGTCCTTGCCGGCGATGCGGTAGCGCACCGTGATCGTGTCTCCGATGCGCACCGGCGCGACGAAGCGAACGCCGTCGTAGCCCAGCGACACCATCGACTTCCAGCCGTGGCGCGCCTGCAGGCGGTCGGCGGCGATCGTCGACGCGGCGGACGTGTAGCCGAGCAGCAGCACGCCGTGCGCGATGCGCTCGCCGAACGGCGAGGCGCGCTTCATGAACTCGGCGTCGACGTGCACCGGGGAGAGGTCGCCGGTGATGCCGGCGAACAGGTAGACGTCGGACTCCCCGACGGTCTTGGAGAAGGTGATCAGGTCGTCGGCGTTCTGCACCGGTGAGGCCTCCGCGAATCCGCTCCTCCGGATTGTAATACCCGCGCCGCGGCCGATTTCCGGGCGTAGAATCGTCGCTCCCTTCCGCACACGGTCCGGCTCCGCAATGACCACGCTCGCCCCCCGCTCCCGCCCGCCGTTTCGCGCCGACCACGTCGGCAGCTTCCTGCGCCCCCGCGCG
>JAOUIA010000099.1 GCA_029884335.1 Betaproteobacteria bacterium | reverse complement strand
GCGCGCGCGCATGCAGAAGTCGTTCTCCTCCCCGTAGCCGGCGCCGAACGCCGGGTCGAACGGCCCGATCGCGTCGAGAAGCGCGCGGCGGACGTACATGCAGAAACCGACGCCGGTCGGCAGCTCCGGGTAGCAGGGAACGGCCGCGGCCGCGATCGCCTGGCGCACCGGCTCCGGGTCCGCGCCCTCGGGCCACGGGTGGTTGCCGCACAGGCTCGGGAACGAGCAGATCTCGGCGTTGTTGGAGAACGGCGTCGCCGTGCCGATGCGCGGGTCGGACGCCGCGCAGGCCGCGAGCGCGTCGAGCCAGCCCGGCGTGACGAGCGTGTCCGAGTTGAGCAGGACGACGTCGCCGCGCGAGCGCGCCATGCCGCGGTTGGCGGTGGCCGTGAAGCCGAGGTTGCGCTCGTTGGCGAGGAGCGTCACGTGCGGCAGCCCCCGTCGCCCGATCTCGGCGAAGAGCTCCCGCACGCGCGGGTCGGGCGAGGCATCGTCGATCAGCACGAGCGCGTAGTCCCCGGCCGTGTGCGCGAGCACCGACTCGACGCACGCGCGCGCGTCGTCCGGCGCGTTGTACACCGGCACGACGACGTCGATCGGCGGACGCGTCACGGCTGCACCTGCGCGCACGCCGGCGACGCGAGCGCCTGCGCCCAGGCCGCGTCCCAGTTGCGCGCGTCCGGGGCGACGTCCAGGACAACCGGGCGCAGCGCGCGCTCGCGCGTGTCCCAGCAGAAGTAGCGGTCGGGCAGCCGGTAAGGCGGGTTGCGCGGAGGCGGCGGCGGCGCGCGCAGCGCGTCGACGAGCGGCTCGCGCTGGAGGCGGCCGACGGCGTCGCGCGCGAACAGCCCCGGCCACTGCGGCAGGTCGGGCACGACCTGCACGGCGACGCGCGACGAGAGCGCAAACGGCGCGACCGGCGGCAGCAGCAGCGACAGCTGCGCGTTGCGCGCGAACGGCACGGGACCGAGGTGGTCGGCGGTGACGACGAACGCGAACTCGCCGGCGGGGAGGCTCGCGGCCGTCGCCGCGAGCGCCGCTCCGAGCGCGCGCATGCTCTCGCCGGCAGCGACCCAGCGCTCCACCGCGCGGTGCGCGAGGCCGGCCGACGCCACCAGCATCGCGACTGCGAAGGCGAGCGCGGAGAAGCGCAACATGCGGGACGCGGCGCGGAACGCGACGACGAGCGCGAGCAGCGCGATCGCCCCCGGCGCGTAGAGCACGCGGCCGCCCTCGCCGTGCGCGGGCCACTGCCACTGCGCGCCGAGCATCGCGAGCGCCGCGAGCGTCGCGGCGAGCATCGGCACGAATTCGATCCGCCGTGCCTCCTCGCGAGCCGCCGCCGCCAGCGCCAGCGCGGCGAGCGCGGCAATCGCTACGACAAGGACGATGGACGCCCGCTCCGCGGGA
The DNA here is from genome assembly GCA_029884335.1 of Betaproteobacteria bacterium. Classification (GTDB taxonomy): domain Bacteria; phylum Pseudomonadota; class Gammaproteobacteria; order Burkholderiales; family Casimicrobiaceae; genus VBCG01. The sequence continues at coordinate 7,809 of JAOUIA010000099.1, read as the reverse complement.
AACGCCCTGCCCCACCACGCGAAGACGCCGCCGAGGTTGCCGACGAACGCGCCGCTGGCGAGCTCGCCCATCGGCGCGGCGCCGGGGAAGAAGCGGAACGGGTCGCCGAAGATCGCCACGCGCAGCGCGAAGTACGCCGCAGCGACGGCGAGCCAGGGCAGCAGTGCCGGGACGGCGGCGAGCGCGCCGCGGGCGAGCCCGTGGCGCACTGCCTCGCGCTGCCAGAGCAGCGCGCCGGCGAGAGGCAGCGCGAGCACGCCCGCCTCCTTGCTGCCCAGCGCGAGCGCGAACGCGGCAAGCCCGGCCACCGCCGGACGATCGAGCGGCCTATCGCTCGCCATCGCGAGACGGGCCGCCGCGAGCGAGAAGAACAGCGCCAGCGCGTCGAAGCGGGCTGCCGGCCACGCGATCGCCTCGACGGCCGGCGGGAGCAACGCGAGCGCCGTCCCGGCGACGAGCGCGGCCGCCGCGGAGCCCTGCGCCCCGCGGCCCATGCGCAATGCCACCGATGAGAGCAGCGCGGCGTTGGCGGCGTGAAGCGCCAGGTTGACGAGGTGCCAGGCGAGCGGATCGGCGTCGCCGCTGGCGACGTTGAGCGCGAACGTCGCCATGGTCACCGGCCGGTACTGGCTGCTCGGCGCCCCCACGCCTTCCACGAAGGTGCGCGCCACGCGGCCGGCGAGCTCCAGCGGCGCTTTCGCTCCATGGAACGCGTACAGGAGGCTGTGGTCGTCGGAGAGCAGCGCGTTGCGCTGCACGGGCAGGTAGAGCAGCACCGCGAGCAGCGCGGGCAGCGCCAGCGCGGCGCGCGCGGGTACCGATGAGATGCCGCGAAGCCCTCCGAAAGCGCTCATCCGCCCCTCGCCTTGCGCCACGCCATGCGCGCGCGCACGAGAGGCAGCTCCAGCCACCACTTCGCGCTGTGCCGGTAGTCGATGATCCGTTCCTGCGCCGCCGTGGCGGCCTCGAGGCGCGCGACCTCGCTGCGCAGCGCGGCGACCTCGGCCTCGCGTGCGCGCAGCGCGGCCAGCATCCCGTCGGCGTGCGCGCCCGCGGCGGCGCGGTCGGCCTCGCGCGCGCGGGCGAGTGCGGCGAACACCGCCCAGGCGCCCGCCTCCTCGACGCCCGCGGGCCAGGCGAGCGTGGCCGTCATGCGGTCCGCACGGGTCGCGACCTCAGGCGCGACGAGCGGGTCGAGCCACGCGTCGGCCTCGGTCAGCGCGAACGCGCGGGGGCCGACCGCGACCGCGGAGTGTGAGCGGTCGACGCGGGCGAGGTCGCCGTCGAGCGACCAGAGCACCTCGCCGCGAGCGTGCAGGCGCAGCGCGTGCACTTCGATAACCCCGATGCGGTCGGCGAGCAGAAGGCGCAACTTCGCCGAAGGCGTGGGGATCCGCCACTCGACGTCCGCGGCGCCGCCGCCCACCGGGAGCATCGCGATCTGCGCGCGGTCGAGCGTGATGTCGTAGATGTCCCGCCCGCCTAGCAGGCGCACCGGCACGCGCTCGGCGGCGTCCACGGTCGGCGGGACACGCGCCGGCACCGGTGTACCGGGCGAGGCGCGGACCAGCCACTGGTAGACGAACGCGTGCGGCCGCCTCAGCAGCGCCTCGCGCAGTGGCGGGGCCAGCGCTTCGCTGCGCACGCGGAACTCGGTGTCGAAAGGCGCCAGCGTGGTTGCGTCCCACTCGCTCACCGCGTATCCCGCCACAGCCAACGTGGTGGCGAGCGAGCGCCAGGTGTACAGCCGCACGTGGGTCGGATCAAGCAGCCCCTCGCCGCCGTACTCGAAGCGCTCGTCGACGAGGCCGGCGATCACCGCGCTGTGCGCGACGTTGGGCACCGAGAGCAGCAGCTCGCCGCCCTCGGCGAGCAGCGGCCGCAGGCGGCGCAGCAGCCCCGCGCCGTCGCGCAGGTGCTCGAGCACGTCGGCGCAGACGATCGCCTCGTAGCGCGCGTCGCCGAGCGAGGCGACCCACGCGTCGCCGTCCAGGTCGGCCACGACGCTGCGCCGGGCGAAGCGCGAAGCAGCCGTGGCGGCCTCCCGGTCGGCGTCGATCACGTCCACTGTGCAGCCGAGCGCGGCGAGGTGCTCCGTGAAGTAGCCGGTCGCGCAGCCCAGCTCGAGCAACGTGGCGCCCGGCCGCACCCAGCGCGCGAGCCTGGCCAGCGAGTCGCTGCCCTGCGGGTCGAAGCGGCGGCGATAGCTCATCGCGAACGCGCCTGGAACATCGGCCACAGGTGCCAGAAGTGCCACGCCGCCGGCGCCTCGCGCAGGCGGCGCTCGAGGAGCGCCGCGAGCGCGCCGATCGTCGCCTCGCCGGCACGGCCCATCGCCTCGGCCTGCACGATGCGCTCGCCCGAAGGCGCCGCGTGGGCGGTCAGGACCAGCACCTGCGCCTGCGAGGACTGCGCGGCGTCGAGGAGGCCCGTGGGCAGCAGCACGTCGCGGCCGAGCAGCGTCGCGTTCGCCGCCGCGTGCTGCGCGTCGGGCACCGGCACGTCGACGAGCCCGTACACCGCGCCGCCCGCGGCCAGCGTGGCGGCGATTTCGCGCCGCGCGCCGCCGAGGAAGATCGGCGGCGCCCCGGCGAGGCGCTCGACGGCGCGGATCCGCAACCGCGCGTACGCGTGGCGCAGCGCGCCGGAGCCCGGCGCGCGGTCGAGCCGCACCGAGACGAAGCGCGCGCGGATGCCGTGCGCGGCGAGCCAGTGCATCAGCAGCAGGCCCTGGCCGAAGTGGAAGGAGACGACGAGCACCGGCTGTCCCGGCGCGCAGGCCGGCGCCGCCGCGGGCAGCCGGCGCAGCAGGAACCGGCGCGAGCGGGTGAGCGACCAGAAGAGGTCGACGTGGTCGACGAGTTGCGCGTAGCGGTACTCCGCGGCGAAGCCGCGCTCGTCCGTGCCTCCCGTCGCCGCGCGCCATTGCGCCGCGCTCGCGCGCGCCGCATCGCCGTAGAGGGGCAGCACGCGGGCGAGGACGCGCGCGAGCCGCATGCCCGCGCGCCAGGGCAGCAGCGCGAGCAGACCCGGCACGAGCCAGAGTTCGACGCCCGCGCGGAGCTCGTCGCGCAGCGTCATCCGCGCCGCCGGCGCCTCATGCGCCGCGTCCACCGGAGCTCCACTCGTGAGGCAGCCGGCAGTAGCCCAGCTCCCGCGTCGCGCCGGCGACGACGAACGGCGCCTCGTGGTGATCGAACAGGCGCATGCCCTCCGGGTCCATCGCGTGCGCGCGCACGCGGTAGTGTCCCGGCAGCAACGGCAGGTCGTGAAAGCGCAGCGCGAACGCGAACGTGCCGTCCGCCCGCCGCAACGGCGCGGCGCCGCCGAGCTCGCTGGTCGTGCCGTACACCGGCGTGCCGTCGGCGCGCACCACGCCCACGGCGACCACGGGCGGCCGCCCGTCCGGCGAGTGCACCTCGACGCCGATCTCGAAGCCGCGCGCGGGGTCGACCTCTTCGCCCCCGCCGACGGGGTTCACGGCGAGCGCAGTAACGCCGTAGTCGCCGGCGTGCGCGCGCCGCGGCCCGCCCGCCTTCGCCGAGCGGACCTCGTGCCACGCGAGGTACTCGCGCGCCACGTCGGCGGCGGCGCCGTACATCCGGGGCCTGCCGTGCTCGAGCCAAAGCGCGTGCGCGCACAGCTTCTGCACGTGGTACATGCTGTGCGAACAGAGCAGCAGCGTGCCGCCGCGGCCGAGGTAGTCCTCCATCCACGCCACGCACTTGCGCTGGAACGACTCGTCGCCCACCGCGAGCACCTCGTCGGTGATCAGCACGTCGGGCGCGATCGCGGTGGCGATCGCGAAGCCGAGCCGCACCACCATGCCCGAGGAGTAGGTCTTGATCGGGTCGTGGATGTGCGCGCCGATGTCGGCGAACTCGACGATCGCCTCGCGCCGGCTCGCGATCTCGGCGGCGCCCATGCCGAGCAGCGCGGCGGCGAGGTCGATGTTCGCGTAGCCGGTGTACTCCGGGTGGAACCCGGAGCCGAGCTCGAGCAGCGCCGCGACGCGGCCGTTGACGGCTACGCTGCCGCGCGTCGGCTTCACCACCCCCGCGACGATCTTGAGCAGCGTCGACTTGCCGGCGCCGTTCTCCCCGATCACCGCGAGCGACTCGCCGCGGCGCATCGCGAAGCCCACGCCGTCGAGCGCGGTGAACACGGAGGCCGCCGCGCGGCCGCGCAGCAGGTCGGCGACCACCCGCAGCCGCCCGCCGGTCGAGGCGAGCTTCGCGTAGTCCTTGCCCACGCCGTCGAGGGCGACGAGTGCCGGCGCTTCGCTCACAAGGCCCCCTCGCTTGCGGCATGCGCCGCTGCGCTGCCCCCGAAGGGGGCGGAGTGAGCGCCTTGGGACGGCCCGGCGGCGCTCATTGGGGCCCCCACGCTTGCGGCATGCGCCGCTGCGCTGCCCCCGAAGGGGGCGTAGTGAGCGCCTTGGGGCGGCCCGGCGGCGCTCACACGAAGTCCTCGAAGTGCGGCGACAGGCGGCGGAACATCGCCAGGCCCAGCGCGTAGAGCGCCAGCGCCACGGCGAGCGCCACGGCGTCGCCCCACTGCGGCGCGAGCCGCCCCTCCAGCAGCGCGTCGCGCATCCGCGTCACCAGCCAGCCGAACGGGTTTGCCGCGACCCATGGCCGCAGCGACTCCGGCACGATGGCGAGCGGGTACAGGATGGGGGTCAGGTACATCAGCATCATCAGCACCGGCATCAGCACGTGCTCGACGTCGCGCACGAACACCTGCAGCGACGCCAGCGCCAGCGTCAGGCCCGTCACCGCGACGGCCATCACCAGCCACAGCGGCACGGCGAGCAGCAGCCCCTCGAGGCGCACCGGCTCGCCGATCGCGCGCAGCGCCGCCAGCACGACGACGTAGCCCGCGAACTGCAGCGCGAGCGTCGCGGCCACCGACGCGTGGACGATCGTCTCGTGCGGGAACGCCGCCTTGCGGATCAGGCCCGCGTAGCCCGCGAGGCTGACCGTGCCGCGCTGCAGCGCCTCCTGCGCGGCGAGCCACGGCCATAGCGCGACCGCGACGAAGGCGAGGAAGCTCCCGGTCGCAAAGCTCGCCACGCGGAAGACCTGCGTGAAGACGACGTAGTAGACGGCGAGCAGCGCGAGCGGGTGGACGATCGCCCACGCGAGCCCCGTCGCGCTGCCGAGGTAGCGGGTGACGAGCTCGCGCCGGAAGAAGTTGGCGAACAGCGCGCGCTCGCGCGCCGCGGATCGCGGCTGCCGCGGGAGCGCGGCCTCGCGCTCGATGGCCTGGCGCATGGCGCGCAGCATAGCAACAACGCCCTCCCGGCTTCACGGCGACCGCGCGATTCCCTCTCCCCCGGCACGGGGGAGAAGGCGGGGTGAGGGGGCGACCCTCACCCCAACCCTCTCCCGCAAGCGGGAGAGGGGGCATGGCGAGCCAGAGCGGGGGCTACTTCGCCGGCCCGCCCATCGCGCCGGGCGCCAGCTCCTCGACCTTGCGGCGGATCAAGTCGTGGTCGACGCGGACGAGCAGCGCCTCGATCGCCTCGGGGTGCGCGCGGATCGTCGGGTCGTTGCGCAGCTTCGCGACGTGGGCCTCGCGCTGATCGTTGACGTAGCGTTCGCGCTGCTCGGCCATCAGCTGGTCGCGCACCTCCTCGAACGGCTTCTGCGCCTGCGGGCGGCGCCCCTCGAGGCGGATCACGTGCCAGCCGAACGACGAGAGCACCGGTGCTGCGAGGTCTCCGGACTGCTTGAGCGCGAACGCGGCGTCGGCGAAGGCCGGGTCCATCTCGGCGCGCGTGAACCAGCCGAGCTGCCCGTTGTTCGCCTTGGCGCTGCGGTCCTCGGAGACTTCGCGGGCGAGCTTGTTGAAGTCGGCGCCCGCCTTCACCTTCGCCAGCGCCTCGCGCGCGAGCTTCTCGGCCTCCTCCTTCGAGCGCGTCTTCGTCTCGAAGAGAATGTGCGACGCCGAGACCTGCTCCGGCGTGACGTACTTCGACCGGTCGGCGACGTAGAGCTCCCGCGCGCGCACCTCGTACGACGCCCGGCGCGCGTCGAACTCCGCGCCCGCATTTCTCTCGACCTCGGCGACCTTGAACTGCGCGATCAGCTTCTCGGTCTCCGCGGCGAGCCGGCCGGCGTACTCGGGCTTCTCCGGGAGCTTCTCCGCGCGCGCCTGCGCGGCGAGCGTGCGCTCGATCAGCAGGCGCCGCAGCAGGTCGCTCACGCGGCGCTCGTTGGACGCGAACCCCGCGCGCAGCTCCGCGGGCAAGCGCTCGAGCTCACGCTCGTAGTCGCTGCGGCGGATCTGCACGCTCGCATTCTCGACGAGCACGGGGTCGATCGGGGACTGGGCCAGCGCGACGGCCGTCGCGGCTATGCCGGCGAGCGCGGCAGCCAGCCGCGGCAGGGGCTTGGCGTGCATGGGCGTGATCATCCTGGCGGGGGTGGCAGGGCGTTCGGCTCGCGCACGCCCGGCATCCGGAAAATCCGTGATTTTATCGCAGCACGCTGTCGAGTCCGATGCGGGGGCACGAAGCAAGAGCCCCGCGCGTGCGGGGCTCCTGCGCAGCGTGCCGCCGGCGACGGCGTCAGGGTTGTCGCGTGGTGATGCGCCCGTTGCAGTACGTTCCCGCGCACGACGACGGCCCCGGGGCGTACCAGGCCTCGTTGCGGAAGTTGAAGTAGTAGGTCTGGCCGGCCTGCAGCACCGCGTTGCTGCTGGACGGGGTGAATTGGTACTGGATCTGCGGCGTCTGCCCATTGCTCCACTTGATCGGCGCGGTCGCCGACGTCGGGTCGGTCGCGCCGTAGCCGCCACGGAAGTCGCAGGGATTCGCCGAGACCGTCATGAGGCGCTCGGCCGGCGGATCGACGAACTCGACGAACGTGACGCTGCCGATTCCGGCCTGGTTGACGCTCGCCGGGACGACGAGGCGCCCGACGAAGACTCCGTCGGCCGCAAAACCCCCGTTGGCGGCAGTAGCGATCGGCCCTCCTCCCGTGTCGATCGGCAGGTCGACGATGATCACGTTCGGGTACGCGCCGCAGAATCCCGCCGGCGCGCTGCCGGCGACCGTGAACGTCGTCACCACCTCGTTCGCGCACGCCGTGCCGGCGCACGCCGTCAGCCCGTAGGTGTAGGTGACCGGGGAGCTGCCGGTGTTGGCCGGCAGGCTGTCCGTGGGCGCCGCGGCCGTGGACCAGCTAGAGGTCGTGTTCCTGCGCCAGCTCCACGCGGTGACCGTGCCGCCGCCTGAGCAGGAGCCCGACATGCCGATCGCGCCTCCCGCGGAGGTCAGCGCTCCATTGGACGGCGTGCGAGCGATCACGCAGCCGGTCGGCGCGTTGGGCGGGGGCAGCGTGCCCGGGCCCTGCCAGACGACCGTGGTCGAGCCGCTGCCGCCGCCTGCGGCGGTAGCCGTGTACACGCAGCTGCGCCCGCCGGGCTCGGTGACCGTGGCGGCAAGCGGGTTGCCGGGGGCCACGGTAGGCGTGGCGCAGTCGCGCGAAGCCTGCCAGGTGACCGTGGACGCGGCGGGGTTGCAGGCCACCGCGAGCTGCGCCACCGTGTTGCCCTGCGGGTTCGGCGGCGTCGCATTGACGAGGCAGGACTGCACCTGTTGCGTACAGGAGACCTGGTAGTTCGGGCTACTGCCGGTCAGCGCCAACGCCGTGCAGCCGGGGATGTCGACGGTGAGCGTTGCCGCCTGCGCAGGCAGAGAGCCGGCGAATGCCGCCACCGCAGCGATGGCGACGCGAAGGATCTGAGAATTCATCGGGTTCCTGCGGCGGCGACGAGGGGGGCCGCCATGACGCGGCGCAT